>NZ_FNID01000023.1 GCF_900103835.1 Acetanaerobacterium elongatum
TGTATTGTCGTCAAAGTAGTTTTCATCATCGTCATCGTCTGTTTTGACCGGCTTCTCTTCAAACTTCAGCGGCTTCTTTCCATGCTTTGCTCTGTCCTCGTTTACCGCTTTGTTCAAGTCTTCAATATATAACTGGCTTTCAACATTCGCTGTTTCTTCCGTATACTTGTTTTTGTTGGCGTTTGCTTTTAAATGGGTACTGTCGCTGTAGAGAATTTTACCGTCTACAAGCTTATGTTCCATTGCCTGACGCAATATCTCATTAAAGATTCTTCTGGGAATATCCGTTCCGTTGAATCTTCTGATTCGATTCTGCCATATTACGCTGGCATCCGGTATTTTGTCTTCCAATCCGTACCCCAGAAACCAGCGGTATGCTATGTTAACGTTTACTTCTTCGACCAATCTGGTCTCGCTTCTTATTCCATACAGATAGCCGATGAACAGCATGCGAAACATGATTTCCGGTTCAATTGCCGGCCTCCCGATGTTTTCGCAGTAATACGGTCTGCAAATTTCATTGATGAAAGAAAAATCAATGTATCTATCTATCTTCCTAAGCAGATGATCCTTCGGCACCAGATTTTCCATGATTACCAGTTCCATTTTTTCTTGTCGGTTTGTCCCTGTATTAAGCATTGATTTTTCCTCATTTCATGCGGTTTTCTTCCCTTCTATTATACCATATTTTTCATATATTTTCTCCCTTTTTTGCATAAAAATAGACCGCTGACTTGGACTTTGTCAGCGGTCTGAGTGTGACATATATGTTGTCACACTTATATTTTACTATGAGATATAAAATTAACTGTGACAGGTACTTGTCACAAATTCGTCACATATTGACATGAATTCCACTGGTAGTATAATTTAGTTACAATATAATTTGGGAGGAGAAGGTATGCAAAAAGCAAAACTGGGCATAACTGTTGGATTATTGGGGGCGACAATATATCTAATGGCCTTAATGGGATCAATTCCACTGATAATTATAGCTGGCTATGTCTTGTTATTTGAAGAAAACGAATGGTTAAAAAAGCGGCTGTTAAAGCCCTGATAATCATGCTAGTTTTTGGTGTACTGACAAGTGGTATTGGCATGCTTGATAATCTGCTAAACCTTTTCAGTTACATAATTGGCTGGTTCGGAAAGAATATTTCCGTTCGACTACCATTAAATATTGAAGATATATTAAGAAATGTATTCGTTCTTGTTGAAGATGGCCTTTTCATTCTGTTGGGACTGCGTTCTTTTACACAGGGAACGGTTAAGATAGGTTTTATAGACGATTTGGTATCCAAGCATAGCTGAATTCTGTAAAATGAAAGGTTTGAAAAATATGGCTTTCTTTGAGAAGGTAGGGGAAACATTATCATCAAAAAGTAAAGATGTTGCAAAAAAAGTTAAGGATATGGCTGATGTATCCAGAATTAATTCCCAAATTTTTAGCGAAGAGGAACTTATAAACAACCTATATAGAAAAATAGGTATACAGTACTATGATATAAACAAAAACCACGGCACGGATGCTTTTATAAAGGACCTGCAGGAAATCACAAAAGCAAAGCAACGGATTGTGGAGCTCAGAAAAGAAGCAAATTCAATTAAAGGAATAATCATATGTGCTAATTGCGGAGGAGAAGTGCCCTTAAACACTACCTTCTGCGGCAGTTGTGGCGCTAAGGTACAGGAATCTTCGGGTATTAATGAAGGTATAACTGCTGCAGATAGTGTTTGCCCTGCATGCGGCTGCATGGTTGAGAATGAATCAGTGTTTTGCGGCAAATGTGGTGCTGAACTGCGGATACCTACTCCCGCACAAGAGGCATCAGTTGTATCAGGTAATATCTGCCATAATTGCGGCAGTATTGTTGAATCGGATGCAGCTTTCTGCGGAAACTGTGGCGCCAAAATTGATACACTCAAGGATTGATGTGGGTATATAAGCAATACGCTTTTAGGACAAATGGAGGAAACTAATATGCACGAAGAAGGCGATGGCCTCGCTATATTAAGTTTAATTGTTTTGGCTATCTTTCTTATAGCGTGGATGTTTGTTTTTAGCATTTTTATTTTATCAGGTTGGCTAATTGGCCTTATTTTGGCTATTATTAGCATCTACAGAATAAAGTATAACCGTGATATTGGAGAGACTTTTGGCGGGTGGATTTTTGGATTGATATCCGGTATCGTAATTCTATTGCTAGGATTAAGATTCTTATTAGATACAAATTATCGTGATGCGGCGTTTGCTTTTATAGGCAGGCTGTTTGGGAAATAACGAAAAAGCATCGTTGCAAGATGCTTCAATTAGACAATACAACTAATGTGCTAGGGCAAATCGTATTTATTAGATTTGCCCTTGACCAATGATTTATAAAAACCAACTACGACTGACAAAAAGTCACTGGAGGTGTTTTTATGCCTAAAGCATTAAAAAAAACAATTATTATTTCAGGTGCTATTATAATGCTGGTAATAGCCGCCTTCACAATCTTTTTTATTACAAGAGAAAAGATTACTTTTCAGGATGCGGCATTTGAAGCTTCAATAAAAAAAGCACTAAATAAAAACGATACGATATATAATTATGATCTTTATTTTATAGATAGTATTATTATTCTTTCTGATGAAGCCTGCCTTATTAATAGAGAGGCCGATATGACTATTACCGAAAGAGGCTGTCTTTATAATACGGATGAGATAACTAGCTATGGTGAAATAACATCACTTGAAGACATTAAATATTTCCCCAAGCTAAAAAAACTTACGGTTATTAATAATATGGTGACTACTTTACCTGACTTAATGAACAGTAAAATTGAGTATATGAATCTTGCTCACAATTCAATTGTGGATATTAAAAACATCGGCCAATATAAAACGCTCTATTCAATTAACCTGTCTTATAATATGATTAAGGATATTTCGAATGTTTCTCTTTCTCAAACAATAACCAACTTAAATCTTAAGGCAAATGCAATAGGTGACGCCCAAGTATTAGCGAGTGTACAAGACCTTAAAGAATTGAATATTAGCTATAATTATTTAAATAATGTTGATTTTTTGTCAAGCCTTAAAGGATTATCCGACTTAGATATAAGTCATAATGAGATTGACAATCTATCGGCAATAGCCGATTTAAATAAATTATCATGTTTAAACATAAGTTTTAACAGAATTAAAGCTATTGAAAAACTGAACTGCGGATCTTCATTGAAATATCTAAATGCTATGAATAATGAAATAAGCTATATAAATACAACATTTGAAAAACTTCGGGAAGGTAATCTTGCAAATAATGCTCTCAAAAAAGATTTCGATCTTGCCCAATTCCCATCGGCTGAAATCATTCAACTGGATTTCAATCAAATAAGTAACCTTATAAACTTCCCCAAAGAAAGATTACATACCTTAACAATTTCTTGTAATGAGCTTCGCCAAGTTGAATTTACTTGCGAAATGAATTCAATTACGAATATGGACATATCAGGAAATCCTGTAGACGACATTAGTTCAGTTTCTCAGTTTTGTCCCAAACTTGTGCAGCTGAATATATCAGATACAAAAGTGACAGATATATCTACTCTAAAAAGCAGTAGGGAATTAAACACTTTGGTGGCCTTTAATTTAGGCGCAGATACATCCATTTTAAAATGTGCCGTTATAAAATAGGGGGCAAGTATGAAAAAACTAATAGCTATAATTTTAGTACTGCTTATCACATGCTGCATTCTCCCATGTAATATGCTTTCTGCAGAATCTCTCGGTATAAAAGTATCGCCTAATGAACTTAGGGTTATTAATCAGGCGAATAAAGCAATATATAGCGGAATTATAGCGAAGTGCATTAAGTCAGAAAACTATGCTTATTGGAATTTTTATACGGCATCGGATACTAATATCATAAAGGCTTACGGTTACCGCTATGCAGATGCGCTATATAATCTTGATATCATTAAAGCACTTACTCCGGTTTCAATCACCGAATCCGACGCAAAATCGGTTATTGAAGGGTACATTGTAGAGTATACAAAACAAAACAGTGAAAAATATCAGGAAATGGCGCTTATTGAAGGCTTGCTAGATACGATTAATAAAGGTTCAGATGCTTATACAGCGCTAGTAGATATGCGTTCTTGGAATGCTAATATAGATGGGGAGAAGGTAAAACTATTAATTTCCAAACTTACCCCATGGAAAGAAAAAATGGAGTTGTGCCTTTCACGAGGAGATTTAGACGAAGAAACAAGGGCTTGGATTCTTAATGGGGAGCTAAAAAAGACCACCGATACACTTTTGGAGGCTCAACAATACGATAAGCTGTTGTTTACATCCTCCTTAATTTCGAATGGTTTAAAAGCTATTAATTTTTCACAAGATCTGTATAGCAAATATGAAGAACTGAAGATATTAAAGTATGCATCCAAAGATGCACTTAATTTACTTGATTTGTTAAGCACTACTGCAATTGATTCCAACATCAAGAAAGCAGCAATAGGTGTAAAGCGCAACCTTGAAAAATATAAAAGCGCTGATATGCCACAGCTGCTATCATATGCTACGGGGGATACCGTTAAGGATTTTATCAGTAATGAAGTGCTGGATAAGCTGAAGAATATGTCGTTTGATGCACTCAAGGCTACTGGTATCAAGGGATGTATGTATACCGGCTCGCTGCTTAAGGCTGTGGAGGTCGGTGTAGTGGCATCCAATATTCTGTTTAACGCCGGAAATACATTAGAACAAGCCAATAAAATACGTGTTATATCTTTAATCAGTGTTTCATTATCTCAAAAAACTACAGAGGAACTTTCCAAATTTGTAATGGCCAGTAATACCAAAATAAAGGCAGAAGCAGCGGAAGAATTATTAAAATATCTTTACATGCTGGTACTATCACGAGAGTTAGGAGAATTGCAGTACTATAATATGCGTCAAAGTGCCAATAACGGCACTTTGACGGACATACTCAAATACTTTGGTTATAATAGTTCCAGCATTGATGACTGGTATAATAGGGTTTCGACAGAAATGAAAGATATGAAAATTCAGCTGGGTACGGATGATTCATTACTAGACCCAGGGGATAACAATCCTAATGATACTAATATCCAAGTGAGTGAAGCGGACAAGAAAAAAATTTATAAATATTTATGCAAACTGAGTAATTATTGGTGTGAATTGCCTAATTTTAATAATGCTGAGAATATTGATAGCGCTTATATTGTTTTAACATTTCATGCCCAAGCAGATAATCCGATAGAATATAATAGCGAATTCTATGAATTCTCGAGTTTGGTTGGCATTGAAAAGGTTGCAAGGGAAATATTAAACCCCCAAATTACCCTTAAGAAAGATGCCGATTATTCTTCGCTTGACGGGATGTCTCGCAAGCCCCAATGGATTCCTGAGCTGGAAGGGTTTATTTGGTATGCAAGTGGCGGCTTTTCTAAACAATACATTCCATATCTAACAAATGTCACATATTCAGATGGATTATATTATGTGACCGGAAACCTCATAAGAGTTGAATGGAATGCGGAATATGATGCAACTGAAGGAAAAATGTATTGTAATAACGTATACATAGGAACACTGTATTATCCCGATCCCGAAATATATACCACTTCTGGTTTTGAATTTACCATTGAGAACATGAATCCACAGTTTACGACAGATATTAATTCATTACCAAAACAGCTTTTTGTACTGCAGCCAAACGGGGATTCGTTCTATCTGCTCTCAAAAACAGACAAAAATGCTTCTGCTGTGAATAATAATGTACCTTCGGTTGCCCAGCCTTCATCCAAACAGCAAAGCATAGGCTTTATGAACAACAAAAACCTGTTGGGCGCTGACGGATATATTTCTAAGGAGGATCAGATTAGAATCCAAAATGAGATTGACGATCTTTACCAAGAATATGGTTGCCGTATATACTTTATTGTTTCCAATAATGCCTATAAAAAGGAGCTCAATATCGAGAATTATGATGAATTCTATGATAAGTGTAAAGAGTTTTTACCTATTGATGAGGACCATCCTTACTATATATTATTGTTTAATCAAGAATATAATAAAAATGAACCTACGCAAATGTCAATCATTAATGATGACATGAAAAAAATTCTTCCTAACGATTGTGATGATGCAATGAGCGAGATGGCTTATATGAATTCTATCATTGATCACTTCAATTGGGTATTAAAATATTTTAAAAACAACTTAAGAAAACAGACTTAGATTCTAATGCTAATTATTAGGGAGAGATACAATTGGGTAGCCATGAAAACTGTTATAAGGATTGTATTGAATAAAATGGTATTGCTGCTTCTGGATAACAACCTGCGCACTGATAACTGTTAAGGAGGTGGTACAGCAAAGTCACAGTTATTGAAGTACCGCATTATAACACAAGATTTATATAATGTTAAGCCCGGAGAAGTTCCGGGCTTTTATGTTATGCTTCTTAGCAGTTTCTATGCACTAAGACTAACCGTTTGCCATCTCATCAAATGTAACCAATGTCACATTATGCATAGACTTCGATTTTTCAACGCAACCGCTTGTAAAGCCGGTTTTCGCAAAGAGGTAAAGATAGTTGTTTTTATAATGAAACAGATGGCTGCGTTCTATTAACGTGTCCAGTACAATGGTATCCACCTTTTCATTTGTCCATTTGCATTCACCGAAGATAGCGCTGTTTTTATCTTCAAAAGCCAGAATATCAATTTCGGCCTCTTGGCGCCTAATAGGATCGTTGCCCCACCATCTGCCAAGCTCAACAAACTCAATAGGAAGATTCCCGGAAGCATTCTCACGCCACAGCCATTGCTTGCAGATATCCTCAAACACCTTACCCATGAAGTCGGGAATCTGGGTTTCAATTTTCTTGTAAGTGCGGTCGGCCATACCGTTTTGGATAAGGGATACATTGTTCGGGATAAAGCGATACCAAAAACGGAACATGTTATCCTCAATGACATATATAGTTTTACGAGCGGAATCCTCAGTTATAGGGGTTTCTTTTTTCACGATTCCAAGAGAGATAAGGTTTTTTAAGTATCCCGTGCATGCACTGGTTTCTAAACTCACCTTGGCAGCTATCTCGGAATTTTTAGTGCTGCCTGTGGCGATTGCCTTGATAATGGCGTTGTAATAGGCAGGTTCACGAACCTCTTGCTTGAGCAGATTGCTAGGTTCTTCAAAAAGATAAGCTGAAGCATCAAGAAAATTCTTTTTAATGTTATCCTCCACTGTTAACTTATCGCTCATCTGTGCAAGATATTGTGGAATGCCACCGGTAATTCCATAGATTGTTGCCAAATCATAAGAAGTAAAACCACTGTAATATTCTTTTGTTTCAAAAAAGCTAAAAGGCTGAATTTTAAATTGTGCGGTTCTTCTGCCATAAAGAGGGCTCTTATAGCCTAATACCTGATTTTCCATAAAAGACATCGATGAGCCGCAGAGGATAAGAAACAGCTTACTGTTTTTATATTTTTCGTCGATCTGTACTTGAAGCAGGGAGGATATTCCTCTATAAGATTCAGCAAGGTAGGGGTATTCATCAACAACTAAAACAACCCGGTTTTGCTTTGAAAGTTCATATACTGCATCAAATGCGGCTTGAAAGCTTGGAAATACAGGGGAGGCATTATCGCCATATTGAAGCCTTGTAATGCTTTGGCTAAAGTTTTCTAAGTTTTCCTTGCTGTTTGTTTCAAGGCCTGTAAAGAAAATAGTATTCTTGTCTTTTATAAACTCGTTTATAAGCGTCGTTTTTCCCACGCGTCTGCGACCATATATTACGGCGAACTCGAACTTGTCGCTGTTATATAAATCATTAAGCTTCTGTAATTCCGAGTGTCTTCCAACAAACATATTTCTTGCCGCCTCCGCAAATTACTAAATTACGACTTACTTAATTATATATTAGTACACTGCGGTTGTCAAGCTGCGATTTACAAATAATTACATATATGCTTGTGGATAAATACGATGGGCCTGCTCCAACCGGCTGAACATTGGGTTATCGACGTATGATGCACTCTCACTCTCACGAGAACTTGTGAATGTGCGTTGTAATCAGGGTATTTTCATGCTATAATTTGTATTAATTAGCCGAATGAGGCACATTGTGGGCAGTTCGTTAAGGCTATAGAATCTGTTTATATATGAGGATGAGCAAAGTAAATCTGCGAAAAGCGTCGGGTGTGTCTACCAGTACCATGATAACTTTGGGTGTCAACTAATGGGACATCCTTGACTATATTGCGTATGAAAACGGAGGAAACACAAATGGCTGACAACAATAACGGGCAGGAACGGGATGAGCTGCACAGAGCGATATGGAGTATTGCAGATGATTTAAGGGGCAGCGTTGACGGCTGGGATTTTAAGAGCTATGTCCTCGGGACGATGTTCTACCGTTACATTTCCGAGAACCTGACCAATTACATAAACGACGGTGAACTTAAAGCTGGCAAAACAAACTTCGATTATGCAGTTCTGTCCGATGATAAAGCGGAAGAAGCCCGCGCAGGCCTTATCGAAGAAAAAGGCTTTTTCATACTGCCTTCAGAGCTGTTCTGCAATGTCCGCAACAATGCTCCTAAAGATGAAAACCTGAACGAAACGCTTGAACGGATATTCAATCACATTGAGGATTCAGCAAAGGGCAGCGACGCTGAGAGTGGCTTTTCGGGCCTGTTTGACGACTATGATGTAAACAGCAACAAGCTGGGTGCTACCGTTGCAAAACGCAACGATAAGCTTGTAAAGCTGTTAAACGGCGTTGCAGAAATGAAGTTAGGTGATTATAAAGACCATCACATTGATGCCTTTGGTGACGCCTACGAATACCTGATGACGATGTACGCCTCCAATGCAGGGAAAAGCGGCGGCGAGTTCTTTACCCCTGCTGATGTTTCCGAACTGCTTACGCGGCTCGGAACGGTTGGAAAAACCGAAGTAAACAAGGTTTATGACCCCGCCTGCGGTTCCGGTTCCCTGCTGCTGAAAGCGGAAAAGGTGCTGGGGCGTGAGGGTGTCCGCCAGGGCTACTTTGGGCAGGAAATTAATATAACAACCTACAACCTTTGCCGCATCAATATGTTCCTGCATGACGTGGGTTTTGATCGGTTTGATATTGCCTGCGAAGATACCCTTACACATCCTCAGCATTGGGATGACGAGCCTTTTGAGCTGATTGTTTCTAATCCGCCGTATTCTATCCATTGGGCGGGCGACGATGACGCGACGCTGATCAATGACCCGAGGTATTCCCCCGCCGGTGTGCTTGCCCCCAAATCAAAGGCCGACCTTGCCTTTATTATGCACTCGCTTGCCTGGCTAGCGCCCAGCGGCACGGCCGCCATTGTTTGTTTTCCCGGCATTATGTACCGCGGCGGCGCGGAGCAGAAAATCCGCAAATACCTTGTGGACAACAACTTCATAGACTGCATCATTCAGCTGCCCGCTAACCTGTTCTTTGGAACAAGTATTGCAACCTGCATCATGGTGATGAAGCGCGGCAAAGCAGATAACAAGACACTGTTTATCGACGCTTCCAAAGAATGTGTTAAGGTTACGAACAACAATAAGCTGACCGCTGAAAATATAAAGAGTGTCGTTGATGCTTATGCGAGCCGTGCGGAGGTTGCGCATTTCGCTCATCTGGCTTCGTATGATGAAATAAAGAAGCAGGACTATAACCTTTCTGTGAGCACCTATGTAGAAACAGAGGACACACGCGAAAAGGTCGATATTATCAAGCTGAACGCCGAGATTGAAGATATCGTTGCCCGCGAGCAGGTTTTGCGCGATGAGATTAATAAAATCATCGCTGAAATTGAGGTGGGCAAATGAGCAAGCTGGATGATTTGATTGCGGAATTTTGCCCGAATGGGGTAGAGTATAAGCCTCTTGAGCATTGTTGCTGCATTCTTGATAATAAGCGTAAACCGGTAACGAAGTCAGCACGTGAAGCAGGAGAATATCCATATTACGGAGCTAATGGAATACAAGACTACGTTTCAGACTATATTTTTGATGGAATCTATATACTTGTCGGCGAAGATGGCAGCGTCGTTACCCCTAATGGTAATCCCGTTGTTAATTGGGCTGAGGGGAAAATATGGGTAAATAATCATGCGCATATCATCGCAGAAAAAGAAGGTGTTCTTCTCAGATATTTATTTCACTATATTCAAATAATAAATGTTTCTGCGCTTATTCATGGAAATATACCCAAACTTACTGGAAGTGACTTTAGAGCACTTTCCATACCCGTCCCCCCTCTGCCTGTGCAGAGTGAAATTGTACGGATACTGGACAATTTCACGGAGCTTACAGCGGAGCTTACAGCGGAGCTTACAGCGGAGCTTACAGCGAGGGAAAAACAGTATAGTTATTATAGGGATGAATTGCTGACATTTGAAAACGAAACAGAATGGAATACATTGGGAGAAGTTACGCGAATATTTTCTGCTTCTCGAGTTCATAAGAATGAATGGACTACATCAGGTGTTCCATTTTATAGGTCAAGCGATGTAATTTCAATATTCAATGGTGTAGAAAACTCTCGTGGTAAAGCTTTCATTTCACATGATTTATATGAAAAATTATCATCGCAATCTGGAAAGATTCAAAAGGATGATATTTTGGTAACTGGTGGAGGGACTATTGGTATCCCTTATATTGTACCAACAGATGAACCGCTATACGTAAAAGATGCTGATTTAATATGTATTCAGAAGTCCAAAAGACTCAATAGCAAGTTTCTATATCATTATTTCTTGACCACAAAGTTTAGACAATATTTGAATAATGTCACGCATAATGCAACTATTGCGCATTTTACAATTTCACAGATTGCTAATACAGCTGTTCCAATCCCTCCGCTCGAAGAACAAAACCGAATTGTCACAATTCTTGACCGTTTTGACGCTCTTAGCAATGACATTTCCATTGGCCTCCCCGCAGAAATTGAAGCTCGTCGCAAACAGTACGAATACTACAGAGATAAGTTATTGACATTCAAGGAGTTGAGCACATGAGCCAATACAACATCGTTGCTTCCACTAACGAAAGCACAGTTGTAGCTGAATATGAGCCACAGACTACCCGCAGCGACGCCTATCAGAGCGAGGCCGCACTGGAAGCCGCGTTTATTATGCTGCTGACGGAGCAGGGCTATACCTATCTTCCAATTCACAGTTCGGAGGAGCTTGTTGCCAATTTGCGCCTACAGCTGGAAAAGCTCAACGATTTTAAGTTTACCGATGACGAGTGGCAGCGCTTTTTCTCACAAAGCCTTGCCAACGCCAACGACGGTATTGTAGAAAAGACCCGGAAAATTCAGGAGGACAGTGTTCAGGTACTCAAGCGGGATGACGGCAGTTCCAAAAACATCACGCTGATAGATAAGAAGAACGTTCACAACAATTATCTGCAGGTCATCAATCAGTATGCCGAGAACGGCGGCAACTTTGATAACCGCTATGATGTGACGGTGCTTGTGAATGGTCTTCCTCTGGTACATATTGAGTTAAAGCGCCGGGGCGTCAAACTGAAAGAAGCTTTCAATCAGATTGACCGCTATCAGCGGGATAGCTTTTGGGCGGGGCATAGCCTGTTTGAGTATGTGCAGATTTTTGTTATCTCCAACGGCACCCATACGAAGTATTATTCCAACACAACCCGTGTAAGTGCCATAAAGGAAAAAGAGGGCGGCAAGCGGAAAGCCCAGAAAACCAGCCATAGCTTTGAGTTTACTTCCTTTTGGGCCGACGCAAAGAATAAAGTGATTCCCGATATCGTTGACTTTACGAAGACCTTCTTTGCCAAGAACACGATCCTGAGTATTCTTGCAAAATACTGTGTTCTTACATCGGACGACGAATTGCTTGTTATGCGTCCGTATCAGATTGCGGCAACCGAGCGCATTATCAATCGCATTGAGATTGCCAAAAACTATAAACGCATGGGCTGCACCGATGCGGGCGGCTATATCTGGCACACTACCGGCAGCGGCAAAACGCTGACGAGCTTTAAGACGGCGCAGATTGCATCCAAACTGCCTGATATTGATAAGGTGCTTTTTGTAGTTGACCGCAAGGACCTTGACTATCAGACAATGAAGGAATATGACCGCTTTGAAAAAGGCGCGGCTAACGGCAACAGAAGCACCAAAATCCTGCAGCGTCAGTTAGAGAATAAAGATAATAAAGGAAATCCGCACGAATATAAAATCATCGTCACGACCATTCAAAAGCTTGACAGCTTTATCATGAAGAACCCACAGCACCCGATTTTTAACAGCCATGTAGTTCTTATCTTTGATGAGTGCCACCGAAGCCAGTTTGGTGATATGCACATTAGAATTGCCAAGAATTTTAAGAAGTATCACATCTTTGGTTTTACCGGCACACCTATTTTTACGGTTAATGCCGGTAGCGGCGGCAATCCCAATCTGCGGACTACGGCGCAGGCCTTTGGGGATAAGCTGCACACTTACACCATTGTTGACGCTATCAATGACAAAAACGTGCTGCCCTTCCGAATAGACTTCATCAACACCGTGAAAAGCAAAGATGGCAGTAAGGACAAAAAGGTAGAAGCCATTAATACCGATACCGCTTTGCTTGCACCGGAGCGTATTTCCGAAATCGTTACCTATATCCTTGACCACTTCGACCAGAAGACAAAGCGCAACACCGGCTTTTATTGCTTCAGCAAGCTGACAAATATCGAGGCTGTTGCCAAAAGCCAGGACACGAAGGAAGAAAAAGAGAAGGTTAGGATGAACGGCTTTAACTCCATCTTTGCCGTTTCTTCCATTGATGCCGCAAAACTCTATTATACAGAGTTCAAGAGGCAGATGGCCGCAAGCCCGGAAAAGGCATTGAGAATTGCTACCATCTACAGTTACGGGCAAAACGAAGACGACCCTGACGGTTTTCTTGATGACGAGAACAGCGACAGCACCGACGAGCTAGATGTTACATCCCGAGAATTTCTTGAAAACGCCATTAAGGATTATAACAAGCTGTTTAAAACGGCTTACGATACTTCACCCGATAAATTCCCGAATTATTATAAAGATTTATCGCTGCGGATGAAGAACCGTGAAATCGACCTGCTAATCGTTGTAAATATGTTCCTGACGGGCTTTGACGCAACGACGCTCAATACTTTGTGGGTAGATAAGAACTTAAAGCAGCACGGGCTTATACAGGCCTTTTCACGCACAAACCGTATTCTTAACTCTGTTAAGAATTTCGGAAATATCGTATGCTTCCGTAACCTGCAGGAGGAAACCGATAAGGCCATAGCACTTTTTGGTGACAAAGATGCATCGAGTATCGTATTACTGAAATCGTATAACGATTATTACTACGGGTACGATGATGAATATGGCAAGCACCAAAAGGGCTATGAAGAACGGATTGCCGAACTGATACAAAAATACCCGATAGGGCAACAAATTATCGGTGAGGGCGCGGAGAAGGACTTCATTGCTTCCTTCGGTAATATTCTGCGGTTGCGCAATATTCTTTCAAGTTTTGACGACTTTGGGGGCAAAGAAATCCTTGCTCCGATTGATTTTCAGGACTATACAGGCATTTATAATGATCTGTATGATAAGTACAGAGTTCATGTAGATAAAGAGAACATTCAGGATGATATTGTATTCGAGATGGAGCTGGTACGGCAGATTGAAGTAAATATTGATTATATCCTGATGCTTGTCGCTCAATATCATCAATCCAACTGCAAGGATAAGGCCATTCTTATTGCCATCGGCAAGGCGATTAAGTCGAGCCTTGAACTGCGTTCCAAGAAGGAACTGATTGAACACTTCATAGAAACAATAAACGCTAAAACAGATGTTCAAAAGGATTGGCAGAAGTTTGTTATTGAACAAAAGGAAGCCGACCTGACGGCCATTATCACCGAAGAAAACCTGAAACCGGATGAAGCAAGGAAATTTATTGAGAATTCCTTGCGGGACGGAACATTAAAAACGACAGGAACGGATATTGATAAGATTATGCCGCCGGTATCCCGTTTCGGCAGTGGCAGCCGAGCTGCCAAGAAGCAGGGTATTATAGAGAAGCTGAAGGTATTCTTTGAGAAATATTTTGGGTTGATGTAATAGTAAACTGATTTACCGTGTATGTTGTCTAAACACCCTTTAAACAACAAAGGCTTCGATAATCGCTGAAGTGCTTGATAATACGGCACTTTTGGAATGTCGAAGTCTTTTTCTCAAGATAGACAGGAACGTTTTTATCATTCAGCTTGCGTCCATGTACAAATTTAGTGATTTCATACAAAAACGCCTACAATTATGTAGGCGTTTTTGTTTAAAAATAATTAATTGTTTTTCAAAAAAGTCCTTATCATTTCTATGTAAGTGAAATTTAGCTGAGTTCAAATTGCAACATTATTTGCAATTTGAACGTAAGCTGAGGGCAATCCATAGGATTGGCCTCAAAGTAGAGCGCGGCTGCACACGCACCGACAGGTGCGAGGGCTGCCGCAAGAAGTAAATAGTGTTCCCCGTTCGAGAGCTAAGCTTCGAAATCCGCTTTATTTACCGCCGATAGGCGGGAAGTAAAGTGGCATTTCGAATAAATGAACCGTCAGTACCGGTAAGCGAGCCGAAAACGGCTTGTCCATGCGCCTCTTTTCAAGTTTCGTATAGAGCTTGACAGTTATGGGTTACTGTAAAAAGCCCCTATTTTCAAGACTGCCAAAGGGGGTAGTCTACCCATTGCTGTAGGAGGTGATTACATGGGTAAAAAATCACTGGAAGACCTTGTTCAAAGAGAATTAGTTAAAATGCAGGCGTTTGGACAAAAAAGGCATGACTTTAAGATGGACGGAGAAAAAAGCCCATATATCCATAGTTATGCAACCTATGAAACGTATTTAAAACAATGCCTGCAATTTGCAAGCTGGTGTAAAGAAAACTACGGCTGCAAAACTCCTTTGGCTTGTGCTTCTTATATCAAGGAATACTTGCAGGAGTGCCAAGACCAAGGAAACAGTGCTGCTACCTTATCTACAAAAGGAGCTGCCATTGCCAAGCTGTATGGCGAGGAAAAGAACCGGCTAGGCTTCAATTTCCCTCCTGTAGAGCGTGCGGGAATAACCCGCGACCGAGATGTAAAGCCCGCGCCGAATGCTATGTATCAAACCGCAAGGGATTTTGTCGCTGCAACGGGGCTGCGAGATAGCAAGGAGCTTGCAAAGCTACAAGTCAAGGATGTTTACAGGGATAACGGAACCGGTCGCCTGATGGTACATGTGAACCAAGGCAAGGGTGGACGTCCCAGAGAGGCAACGGTAGTACGAGCTGGTGAAAAGGTTGTACTAGATATGTTAGCGGGCAAAACAGGCAATGAGCTTGTCTTTAAAGGGTTTTCAAACAACTCATTAACTGAAAATCAGCTGCATGCATTTCGTGCTCAATATGCAAGCGACCGCTATCGTGAGCTTGAAGCAGATGGGATAAAGATATCCAAGCACTACGGGCCGAACGACATCTATCACTGCAGGAAAGACCAAGCAGGTGAGCATTACCAAAAGGCAATTATGGAGATCGTTTCAAATGACCTAGGGCATTCAAGAATATCCGTTATCGCACAGAGCTACCTTTGGAAACGGTAAGCTTTATAAAAGTGGTTTATCATCTTTATTGGTGTTGTACTAATACCATGGTTATGATCAGATATGATCATTATTCCACAGCATACTCGCATATTTGGCATATTCTTATCTTATTAGTAACACGATATTCGATTAAATAAAAAAGTACTTATTATTTCTATGCAAGTGAAATTTCTTTGGCTAGGTCAATGTATAGCATCAAGTTTATCGCACAGAGAGTCTATCGCCCATTTTAAAGAAAGAAGAATTGACGTGGGCAAGTATATATCTCCAAAAATCAAATATAAATGTACAAAGCGATTTCACTGGCAACAGCAATATTAGTCTGATGAAAGGAGGCAAGCTATGTTGCATAGTAAACTTAATATTACATTTCATAACCCTAACACTGAAGAAGAGACAGTTAAGGCCCTGGTTAAAATCATCGCATCTTCCCTTGTTGAACAAGCTGTTAGTCAGAAGATACATAAGACTATTATTTCAGACAAAGTAAAATCGCAGAAGCTTGACGTTATGAATTAACTGGTGTAATATATAGATGTAACAGATTTAGGAGGACGTTAAAAATGAGAACTGTTGCCTATTGTCGTGTATCAACTAATAAAGAAGAGCAGTTAGAGAGCCTTGAAAGTCAACAGAAATTTTTTGATGAATACGCAAAGAAAAATGGGTGTAATCTTGTAAAGATATATGCAGATGAAGGGAAAAGCGGTACAAAGATCAAAAATCGAACCCAACTGCTTAGATTGCTTTCTGATGCAAAGGACGGGCTTTTTGATTTGGTTCTGATTAAGGATGTTTCCCGTCTTGCCAGAAATACAGTTGATTTTCTTGTAAGTATCCGAAAATTGAAAGCGCTGAATATTGAGGTAAGGTTTGTGAACAACAACTTTACCTCCTCCGAGTGTTCGGAATTTACGCTTACCTTGCTAAGCGCAATTGCACAGGAAGAAAGCGCAAACACCTCTAAACGTGTAAAGTTCGGAAAAAAGCAGAACGCCGAGCGTGGGCGCGTTCCGAATTTCGTTTATGGATACGATAAAGTACCGGGGGACTATTTTAATCTTAATGTCAACGAGGATGAAGCAAAAACAGTCCGCCGTATTTTCAACCTGTATACCCAAGAAAGTCATGGTGCCAACAGAATTGCTGCTATATTGAATAGCGAAGGTATTCTTACCAAACGGGGCTGCAAATGGAGCCAGAATGCAATTTCTCGAATTCTTACCAATGAGATATACATCGGTAAAATTATTAATGGAAAACAAGAAGTTGCAGATTTCTTAACAGGAAAACGAAGGGAAAAGAATGAAAACGATTGGTATGTTGTAGATCGTCCTGAGTTAAAAATCATCGATGATGTTGTTTATGAAAAAGCACAACGAATACTTCAATCCCGAACGAATCTGTTTATACAATCCGGGGAACGCAACAGTGAACGCTATGTATTCAGTAAATTGATTCGTTGCGCTTGCTGCGGCTACGCCTTCAGAAGAATAGAGCGGAAATACCAGAACACCTATGTAACATGGGTGTGCAGTGGAAGAAATGCTAACGGTGCCGATAGTTGCCCCAACAAAACAGTTATTAAAGAAAATGAGTTACTGCAAGCTATCAGGGAATATTTTATCGGTGTTCTTAGTGATAAACCGAATGTCATGAACCAAATTCTAACGGAGTTTAATCGTCAGTTTAAGTCGCGAGATGAAAATATTGTGAGTAAAGCTGGTTTGACTGCAAGGCTTAGTCAGTTAAAAAAGAGCAAAGCCAATTACATTACTATGTTTGAGAATGAGATCATTTCAATTGAGGAATTGAAAGGCAAGACCAAAGAGATTAATGCCGAAATGGACGAGCTCAATCAAGAACTGAAGCTGGTTGCGCTTAACATTAGTAAAAGCGATCTGCTGAAGAATCTTCTTGAGCAAACCTTTGAGGATATGGAACATCTGCTGAAGGATGACCATATATCGCATTCCATGCTAAGCCGCATTATTGAAAAGATTACAGTTGAAGAGGGTGCGCACATTGATATTTACCTCAAACTGTTCAATGAGCTTGGTTTGGAGAACAACTTTACACTAATGTACGACCATACATAAAGATGTAACAGAACGATTAAAGAAGGTTAATAAATTATTATATCTGCAGGTAAAAACGCTGCTGGAACAGAACAAGGCCGAGCGGCACATACGCGGGGGGCAGGCAACCAAAGAGAAATACCGTGCGGGCAAAACCTCTTCCACAAGGGTTTATAGATTTTAACATCACAAAAAAGCGGAGAGGTTACGGCCTCTCCGCTTTAAGTTTGCTGTTTGGTTATTGCTTGCTTTCCTCAATGGTCTTGAGCGGGTCTATATACTTCCCGCTTTTCAGCAGCTCAAAGTGCAGGTGGGTGGGCAGGCTTACCTCGGCAGCTGCGGTTTCACCCACACAGCCAATCTCCTGGCCGATTTCCACCTTGTCGCCCTCTTTTACCAATACTGCCTCGGTAAGGGAGCAATAACGGCTTACGATGCCGTTTGCGTGTTTGATTTCAACCACGGTGCCCCACATGCTGTCGGTATAAACCTTCTGCACCTTGCCATCGGTAACCGCTTTCACGGGGCTTCCGATCTCAGCCTGAATGTCTATGCCGTTGTGGGTACGCCAGTCGTTCATGGTTTTATCAAGCATCAGCTCACCGTTTGAAAAATTGTTCACAGTATCGCCCGAAATCGGCTGCACGAATAGCATATCTTGCAGCGGTGTTTGCGTTTTGGCAGTCTCTAAGGTATCTTGCGCACTTTGCGATGTAGTAGCAGATGCCTGCGATGGCTGCGATTCGGCCGATAACTCCGGCGATGACGATTGCGCGTTCTGCTCTATCGGCAGCCCCTGCTCGTTGCGTGCTGTCTCCTCTGTATCTTGAAAAGCCCAATTATCCTCACTCTCGCTTTCTACCGCGGCAGGCTGCTGGGTGGAGACCTTATTGAGTGTACCGTTTATCGCTGCCCAGCATGCGAAGCCGGCGCCTGCAAGACAGATTGCCAGCGCAATGTAAAAGCCATTGCCCTTGATGAATTTACTGAAATTGTTCTTTCCGAAATGTAGGTTTGCCATTTGAATGACCATTCCTTTCTTGCAGCTATCTCGTCTGAAAGACAAGGCTTTCAGACTTAACACACTCTCCTAGTGTATTCTGAACACAATCCAGCCGGTTTATGCCGCCGTATCCTAAAATCAGCAGTTTTTTTGGGAACTCTTGTTTAAAACAATAATACCAATGGGCTTTTTCATTTAAACAAGCCTTGCCCCATATGCTTTTCTTGGTTTTCGGCCTTAATAAACTTTCGGTAAACATATTGTTAACCGTTGTGCAGCGGTTTAGTAGAAAATTTTACAAGTATTTTTTGGCAAAAAAATTAAACCCTATCGAAGAGTAAGGCTTAAAATCTATAAAGGTATTATCAATCAAAGTAACCGGAGGCGCGCATTAGTTCATCACCGTCAAGGTTTGTCAGATCAGCCACAGAGGTGCCGGCTTTTTGAAGGTACGCCTGCACCGCGTGGTAGCCTGCCGCATAGCCGCCGCAAAACGGAATACCGAGCTCCTTGGCCTCAGGAACCATGGGGTGGTTGCCATACATATATTTGCGCGCCTCCATAAAGCCCTGCACAGCGAGGTTGTTGCCGATGATCTTCCGCGACTTCTCTAGGTCCTCCTCGCTGATGCCGGTTACCCACGGCCCGATAAACTTTTTACCGTAAAGCTCTGCGGCAAAGCTTTCGGCCAGGCCCTCTACGGCAAGGTACTTGCCCACAGTGACGTTCATAAAGTTCCACTTGGCGTTGTAGAAGTACACATTGTGGTGGAATTCGTGCGCGATGCAGGAGTTCAGGCGGGGAAGGGTATAATCGTTGGGGGCGATGATAATCTGAATGTAGCCCGGCACGGAGCCCATACCCGAATAGCCCTGCGTTTGCGCAAGCAACAGCGGGCTACCTAAGAAGATGCCTACCTGAACACTGTCAGGCATGGTAACACCGGCCTTCTCAAAGCTTTTTGCCGCGTTTTCGATAGCCTGATAGGCTTCGTTCCATGCGTCTGCTTTTTCAAGCAGCAAAAGCATCTTTGAAATCTCCACGTCGCTGCCGGTAATCGGGATACATCCCAGCATTTCTGCGGACATCGGCATGTTCAGGCGCTCAAAAGCCGGTGCAAACGGGTTGAGCAGCTCGCTGTTAAAACAGCTCTCCCGCTTTTTTTCGGGCAGCGTAAGCAGCTTTTTGTATTGGTCACAGGTATTTTGAATTTGAATTTGCATACTCTTTTCTCCTTTGTTGTTGCTTATAAAACGCTATATCCTTTCTCTTGACACTCACCTCTGAATGTGAGTATAAACTATTACGTAACGTGAGAGTCAATGCCCAAAAATAAAAACGGGCATCTCTGCCCGTTAAAGATTTTTTATTCTACTATATCATTTACAAAGGGTGCTGCGGTTGCCGTTTTGTTTATGAAGTCGATCCTATACTTGGTGTCTTTGCTAAAGGCAACTGCATTGGTAAGCTGTATCTCCAGAATACAGGTCAGCGGGTCGTCCTCATTTACATGGCGGTCGTAGAAGGCCGAGAAAACCTCCTTGAGCTCCTCCCGCAGCGCCTTATTATGCGCAAGCCTTGGGCTACCGAGGTTAATACCGATTCCCTGCGCGCACATCAAATCTTTGCAAACGGCCACATGCCGGTCGGCCTTAATCTCCTGCATCTTATGCGAGGCCTCGTAGGTAACCACATAGATGCTGCCGTTTTTGTAATAGCCGTCGACGGTGCGAACATTCACGCCGTCTTCGGTGCGGGTGGCGAGCGCGATGATCACATCGCTGCCAAGCTGCTGGGTAAGTAGGGCATCTGCGCTTTCAAAGGTGTTCATTCGTTATGTTCCTCCTGTTGTCATGAAGCACGGGGGCTTAATGCCCCCTGTGCTTCTCTTTGCGCTTTTGCTGTTTTTGAGAAAACCGCAGCGCTTTTTCTTCCTCCCGCTGATCACGCGAGCGGGTCTTTCGCTCAAGCTTATCCTGCTCCTGCATGAGCTTGAGCGCCTGCTGTGCCTTGGTGCCCACACCGGATTGCTGCAGTGTGTTTTTAATCTCGCGCTGCAGGCGTTTGGGGTTTACGGCTTTGCCGAAGGTATCGGCAGCTGCGATGGAAGGGCTAAACTGAAGCCGGGTAAAGTTCTTGAGCATAAAGGCGTAAACCTCGTAATCCTTAGGCTCCGCACCGAAGGTGATTTTGCAGGCCTCGTACCGGCCGCTTTCCTCACGCTCGTATACGCCCACCCAGAAGGGATCCTCAAAAAACACCGTCAGCCTGGTTAGTACCGTTCCCATGATGCATTCCTCCTTATCGTTTGCATGCAAAGAACGGACAACCAAGGAGGCAGGTTACTGACAGCGTCTGCTGCGTCCGGACTACCAACCGGAACTGTGTTTTTATCTTTGCAGTTCTATTGTAACGCAGATTATATAAGCGTCAAGTATTAAATTCGTCGGTTTTTTCTATTTAGTGCAAGCATACTCAAAAAGCCCAAAAGCATGAGTCCGGCTATAATCCACCAGGATGTTTGATAATTTGTTATGCTTATCACATTGCCCATAATAAGCGGGGCGACGGCAAAGCAGGTGCCCTGCATGAAGGTGCTGAGGGAATTAACCCTGCCCCGGTGTGTATCGGGGGTTTGATTGGCTATAAAGGAACTGGAGTTAACACTGATTAATATCTCTCCTAAAGTTAATATAAGTGTGGCAATAATGAATAAAGGCAAATCTTTAAAGAAACCGAACATCACGAACGATATAAAATAGCAAAACCCGCCAAAGGCCATTATAACTAAAGGATAAAATTTTTGCGTCAGCGCCGTTGCAATCGGTGTGAGCGCAATAACGGTAATGGCGTTGACAGTTACCAGAAAGCTGTAGTTGAGCGCTCCGTTGCCGCCAAAGAAATCCCCCATCTGCAGCGGCAGCATAAAGGACCATTGGGTGTAGCAGAATTGGTAGATAAACATCGTCAGTATAAAGTAAAGCAGGATACGGGTACGCCATAAAACCTGCAGTACCGAGGCTTCTCTGCCGTCGTCTTGGGCGCTTTCAGACAAGGTATTATCAGGGTTTTTGAACCTTGGCTCTTTTATATAAATCATGATAAGCGAGGTCGAAATGATAGTTGTCACAGCGTCCAATACAAAAAGCAGAGGAAGGTGCCGTGCAAACAAAAAGCCTCCCAGCATTGGGCTGATGGTGTACCCGAGATTAATACCAAAATAGATGAGTGAGAAGGAGGCCTTCCTGTTCTCGGGTGTAGTGATGTCGGCTGTCAGTGCGTCTAATGCGGGAGAGGCAACCGTGTATAAGGTGCTGGCAGCGATGAGCATAACAACCGTCGTCATGCTCATAGGGACTACTGCGCAGATTATGTATATGATTGCGCCGAAGGTCTGACTGAAAAACACCACTCGTTTTCTTCCAACCTTGTCAATGAGCTTTCCGCCCAATAATAGGCCGGGTGCCTGTGCCACGGCAAAGATGGTAGTCATAAGGCCCGCCTGCGATTTGGTAAGCCCGATTTTCTGGGTAAGGATGAGTGTCCATAAGGGCATGATGAACATTCCCATACAGGTAATCATCTTAGCGATAAACAGGATGTAGATATCCTTTGGTAAGCCGCTGTATACCTTTAAAAAATTAAGTTTTCTCATTTTATTCTATTTTCTCCATTTGTCAAAAAAGCAGAACCGGTTTCGTTTGAAACCGGTTCTGGCATAATATAATGTTTCAAATTCAAATGTAAACGTTCCTTGGTGACGGCAAAACGGTATTCAACAGCCGCAGTGAATGCGGTGCCGCTTATCGCTGCATAACCGACTATACCGCCCAATTTTACCGCTCGAGGTTCTGGCTTCTGGCCGGGCCTACGCCAACCATGCTTACGCGGCAGCCGCACAGCTCTTCCAAGCGTGCGATATAGCGCTTGCAGGCATCGGGCAGCTCGTTAAAGCTCTTGCAGGCGGAGAGGTCGCCCTCAAAGCCTTCGATATCCTCGTATACCGGCTGGCAGAGCTCAAGCTCCTCCAGCGTGGCGGGGTAATCCCTGGTAACGGTGCCGTCGGGCAGACGGTAGGCCGTGCAGATTTTCAAGGTGCCAAGGTTTGCAAGGGTATCCAGCTTGTTAATGGCAAGCTCGGTTAAGCCGTTTACGCGTACCGAGTGGCGCAGAATTACCGAGTCGAACCAACCGGTTCTGCGTGGACGTCCGGTGGTGGTACCGTATTCATGGCCGGCTACGCGGATGGTTTCGCCAATCTCGTCAAGCAGTTCGGTGGGGAAGGGGCCTTTGCCTACGCGGGTGGTGTAGCTTTTGCACACGCCGATTACCGAATCAATCATGGTGGGGCCAAGGCCGACACCCGTGCACACGCCGCCCGAAATGGGGTGAGAGGAGGTAACAAACGGGTAGGTGCCTACGTCAATATCCAAAAGCGTACCCTGAGCGCCCTCAAACAGCACCTGCTTGCCTGCGGTGATCGCTTCGAAGGTGAGCACCGAAACATCGGCGATGTATTTGCTCAGGCGTTTGCCGCACTCGATATACTTCGAAATTACAGCATCTAAATCAACCGGCTTGCCGCCGTAAATCTTGGTGATAATCTCGTTTTTGAGCTTGCCAACCTGCATGGCCTTTTCTTTAAACAGCTCGGGGTGCACCAAATCATACATACGCAGGCCGCAGCGCTCGGCCTTATCCATATAGCAGGGGCCGATACCGCGGCGGGTGGTGCCGATATCGCTCTTACCGCGATAAACCTCGCTCAAGCCGTCCAGCTCAAGGTGCCACGGCATGATTACATGTGCGCGCGGGTCGATACGCAGGTTGTCGCAGCTAATGCCGCGGCCCTCCAGCCCGTCGATCTCCTCTAAAATATTCACAGGGTCTATTACCACGCCGCAGCCGATGAGGCAGGGTGTATTTTTATATAGGATACCCGAAGGAATCAGATGCAGCTTATAAACCTCGCCGTTATTTTCAACCGTGTGACCGGCGTTGTTTCCACCCTGGGAACGAACCACAACATCAGCACGTGACGCGAGGATATCAATAATCTTGCCCTTTCCCTCATCGCCCCACTGCACACCAACTATTACTCTGGCAGGCATAGAGAAGACCTCATTTCATCATCTATTAACGATACAATATGCTAATATGTTAAAGCAATCTATCGCCCAAAACATTATAACAGATATTTACCCTATTAACAACCTGCGTTGTTACGGAATTCGCCAGTAGAACCGAGAACTTTCGGTATAAATCCACAAAAACTATACATGAAAACGCTTATTCAGCTCGTGGCGTACATAGCGGTCGGCAAAGATGACGGTACCCGCGAGCGTTAACAGGGAATAGGCGGCGCTTGCCACGGCGGGCCACGCCACCTGTATCAGCCGCAACGGGAAGAAAAGTAGCGGCACAAGGCCAAAGGCTCCGATAACCAGCTGGCAAAATAAGAATTCGTGCCGGTTTACCCGCTTGAAGATAATCAAGAAGGTGATGGCAAAGGTGGCGAGCATTAAAAAGAAGGGGATGGCGTAGTTTACCGACCACTTTGCGTATCCCGCATAATAATCGATGATATACAGCACCAGTGAGATGCTGAGCACCTGTACGGCGTATTTGGTGGCAAAGTTGCCGGTGCCGCGAAAGGAGTAGGCGATGGTTACCCACACATAGGCAATGCCCGCCAGCACAATGATTGACCATGAAAGATGCCCGCCCTGGGCAGTGAAGAAGTTTACTATCAGGCAGACGGTAGCTGCAACGATTGATAAAAACAGAAACAGACGAAACAGGAAGTTGTATTTATAAAAGCTCTCGGCAATCACGGGGTAGGAATTTCTGCAGGGGGTATTCTCCCCATCGGTAAGCGATGTACCACATAGGGGGCACAGGGTTGTGTCGTTTACCACCTGAAGTTTGCAGGAAGAACAGTATTTCACGGCAATTCCCCCTTGGTATTACTTGCCGCCCTTTTTGCGGCGTTTGAACCATTCCTTTATATCCTGTTTAAAGGCTGCGAGCTGCCAACGGTTTTCTGCCTTGGCGAGTTTTTTCTGCGCCTTTTTGCGCTTTTTTTCCTGCTTGAGCTTGAGCTTCAGCGCAGCCTTTTCCTTTTTTAACTCGGCCTTTTTTTCCTTAAGCTGAGCCTTGCTGAGCCTCTGAGCCATCTTCGGTGTCATCGCGGAGGCGGGAGCACCCTGAATGTTGTCGCTCATCTGCCGATCATCCCTTTCTCTGGGGCCTGTCAGAGATTGTGCCTTTTGGTTAAGCATGTGCCTCATTGTTTATGCTTTCTACCTTTGGGGCTTGCTACAGGCTTATTATCGTAAAAGTAGTTGGTTTCAAGCGTCAGTTCTATGCCCAGCGCGGTGAGATAGCGGAAGAACGCCCGCTGGATATGATACTGTTCAATGTTGGAGGAAAAGCTGATGGTAAACCGGTCACCGTAAGAGCATACGGCACATTTAATAGCGTTTGACTCCGTGGGTGAAAGGATGAATTCAAAATTTTCAGCGTAGGCGGCATATTCCTTTGGCAGTTCCACCCGCCCGAGGTTGGAGAGCGCGGTAGTGGCGGTAAGCTCCCCCATGCGGTAGGAGGGGCGCAGCACAAGGTTTTTTATAAAGAGCGGAAAACCACGCAGGATGGGGTTGCGTGAAAGCCGCACCTTATAAGCGTTGCGCTGAGAAAGGTTTTCTTTAATCAGCTCCTTGGCAAGCTGGCCGGATACTACCTTGAGTATTTCTTCAAAGGTGATACCGCTGCGGTTAAACTGCATACCTACACCAATACATTCAAAGAAATTCAGCGCGGTATTGGTGTCAAAAATCGCCCTCAGGTTTACGGGCAGCGATACCGCTACCGGAGACCACGAGGGCCTGCCCTTCAGCTCCTCCTGCCAGATGCTCCAGATGAGCACCGAAGAAAGGAACGCTGTAACGGTTACACCGTGTTCCCGCGCGACAGCAAGGATTTTCTGGGTACTTGCCACCCCATGCACCACCTTGATAGCGGTGAAGGGCAGCGGGGTACCGTGCAGGTGATAGGCACGGCGGGTAAAGGGCGCAAAGCCGCGTGCCTTTTTATAGATTTTATTGTAGCCATCCTCTAAAACGGCGGCATTGGGCGAAGCGGGCTTGTCCAGCCACCCCGAAAGCAGAGGAATGTTCGGGTGAACGATGGTAAGGTAGGTGCACAGCAGGTCTTTTAAGAACTCCAGCGCACCGGTTCCGTCGGTTAAGGCGTGGTAGGTTTCGAGCGAAATACGGTTGCCAAAGTACAGCACACGGAACAGAAAGCCCTCATTCTCGCGGCGGTTCATGGGCGCGCAGGGGTAAAGCTCCTCGCGAGACACCTTGGGGGAGTTGGGGTTTGTCTCAAAATAATACCAGAAAAAGCCCGCGCGCAGCCGCACATTAAAGGCGGGGAAGCGATGGATAACATCGCTGAGTGCCTGCTGCAGCGCCTCGGGACGAACCTCCTCGCGCAGTACGCAGGAGAGCCGGAACACATTGGCGGTGGTAACGGAGGAGGCCGCGGGGAAGATGCGCGCGGAGTTATCCAGCCTGCGCCAGCTGTTCATCTGTGAGGACTTTATCATTTTGGTGCCCATGCCGCTCCCCCTTCCGAATTAATAGCAACAGTAAATTAAAATGAAGAGTGTACAAAGACAAAGCGGTAAACGCATACTCGGTTTGACAGTGCGCGACCGCAATTATAGTGAAGTCAAATCAATAGCTATTTTGTCTGTAAGAGTAGCTTTGACGGTTTATCCCGCAGTCATACGCATTCCCGTGTGACAGTAGGAGCTCTATACGAACTACCGCTTAAAGTCTATTCGGCATAGTGCAGGCGCTCTTCGGTATAGCCGTTTAACACCCCGCACATATCCGCGGCATACCTCTTGGCGGCTGCAAGGTCATGGTCTAAGTAGTTGCCACATTCAATCTCGCTTGCGCCGGGGATGTCTCCCTCGTAGTCGCGGATAAACGCGAAGCTATCCTGCACAAGCTTGATGGCCTCGGTATGGCTGATATTGCGCACCAAAAAGTAAAAGCCGGTACGGCACCCCATGGGGCCCACATACACCACGTTCGGCGAGAAACGGCTGTTGCGCACATAGGTGGCGAACAGATGCTCGAAGGTGTGCAGCCCCGCGTTTTCCAGGTAGGCTCCTCCGTTCGGGCGGCACATGCGAATATCGTAGGTGACAATATCGCCGTCGATACGGGAGGTATACATCCCTTTTTGTAGTGTGAGATGGTTTACCTGAAAGCTTGCAATCTTCTGCATAATAGGCTCCGTTTCTCCGGCAACAATAGTAAAAAGCCTGTTATGCCGCCCATACCGGAAGGGCGGGAAAGGCTCATGATAATACAGTATAATTCCGGCGAATAATCAGGCAAATTCAGTATTCAGTTTGCCCCAATAATTACGATTCATTATAGCATTAATTTATGTACAGAAAAAGAGGATTGAATTAAAACTTTAACGGCCCTTTCAGGGTTTACAAGCCGCTCCAACTGCGCTATACTTTGTTTGCCGCAAATAACCTGCGGCGGTCAGTTCGCAAAATCCTGACCGATGCCCAAGGCGTGTTTTGGGTGTCAAACAAACACTACGAAAGGAAAAATTAAACATGAAGAAAACAACCACCTACAGGCTGGTGCAGGGCGCGATGATCGCGGCGCTGTACGCGGCTCTGACCCTCGCGCTTGCCCCCCTAAGCTTCGGGCAGGTGCAGATTCGCTTTGCCGAGGCACTGACGATCTTAGCGGTATTCTCGCTTACCAACGTTTACGGCCTTGCCCTTGGCTGCCTGATTGCAAACGGCGTGGGCTTTCTGCTGGGGGTAAACATCCTTGGCGGGTTTGACATGCTGTTCGGCACCCTCGCAACCCTGATTGCCGCGTTTATCAGCTACGCGCTGCGCAACGTGCGCTTTGGCAGGTTTCCGGTGTTATCGGCGCTTGCCCCTGTAATACTTAACGGTATCATTATCGGCGGGGAGCTTTCGGTTTTACTTACGAATTCTCTGGCACCCGTGCCGCTTCTCACCAACGCTGCGTTTGTGGCGGCGGGGGAGATTATACCCTGCATCGTGCTGGGGCTGATACTGGTTTACACCCTTGAGAAAACGGGGCTGGATAAAAAGCTGTTTTAGATTTTGCATAACATAATACAAAGCGGCACTCCTGAGGGATTCAGGGGTGCCGCGGTTTTGTATTTGATGACTTTTTATCCACAGGAGAATTTTATTATTGATTTAGATTGTCCATATTCGTACGGGCGGCATACTTTTGTTGTTCGACAAAAGTATGCAAAAGCGAAGTAGAGAATTCCCCTGAACCCCCATGTTTATGGATACCAAGTTTTATCTATCACGAGCTGGACTGGTTAAATTTATAAATGTAGTATAATTTACACAATAATTTTATTGAGATTTGTTGGAAATTAGCATTTAAATAAATAATGTAAATCGTTATAATTCATGTATAGATTGTAATTTTTAAAAGGAGTTAATGAAAATGATGATTTGCAAAAAAAAGCGCGCTTAAAAAAACAGGCTCTATTTTTTGTGTAGTATTTATGATTTTAGCTTTAAATACTACCGTATTCGCATTACCTCCAACCGTTAGTGTTGAAGAATATGATTATGAAGCAGAGCAGCAAGTTTTAAATGAACAGCCATATATTCCTATGGAAAGTTTAGATTTTAATGATAACGATTACGCCATAGAGAATAAGAAAGCGTATGATTTAGGTAAATCAATACAACAGCGTGATTTCTCAAGATTGGGGATTTTCTCAATCATTTCACCACAATCTTACAGGTTTTTAGCTGTAACGCATTATTACCAAGATGATAGTGAATGGGCTAGTGATATTATGCAGCCAGCTGGTTATTCAATAGCTGATGGTGGTTGCGCTCTTACCAGTTTTGCAATGATTTCGTCATATCTTGGTGATTACCATACTCCAAGAACTATGAATATTGCATTAGGCAATAAAGCGTGCCCTTTCCTTCGTGATAGCGCTGCAAGCCAATTTGGGTATACCATACTTAACAGTTTATCTGCTCCTTCGAATAGTACAGCAGTGACAACAAGCATAGGATGTATCGCCTTAGGCAGACCTGTATTTATTTGTCTGCGGAAAGGCACTACTAGCAATTATCATTGGGTCGTTGCATATGGCTATAACGATAATAGCGTAATGATTTTAGATCCTGAAGGTGATTGGGACTATTCAAATTTAAGCACTTATCTTAATAATGGGTGGAATGTGAGATATTTAAATACATTTTCAGCATGAAAAGAGTATTGATACTTGCTTCGCTATGTGTTTTAATTCTTTCCGGTTGCAACTTTAAAAATCAAAATTGCCAAACTTCTGATGTAATATCATCTATAAATACTAATTCATCAAGTAGTCAATTGGGAACTCCTATTCCTATCAACGGCTTTTCGCTTGAGGATTTAAAACTTCAAATATGTGTGCCAAGTGATATTAAGTTTCAAGATCCTAATATTGATTTTGACATGCCTGAACATTACTCAGTAATGTCAGGTGATCCAACCTTTGATTTGGGTGCATATATGAAGGCCAAATTATACGGTAATTACACTTATGTATGTGCGCTGACCGTTGAAAATACCATTGCTGCAATGGAACTGCCAGTAATATTCTTACAAGGCTTTAATCTGGAGGATATTGAAAATAAAAGGGCAGTTATAATGGTTGGGCAACGTCAACTCTCTATGGAAGAATTAAGTGCATACGAGGTATATCGTGACGAAGCGGCGGTTGTGTATAACTTCTCCAGCCTAGTAATGACGGAATCCTTTGATGATTATATTGAAATACACAAAGCAAGCACAACCTATGACTACAGCTGGACAAAGGACGTTTATCATTATTTTCAAAATCATATTCAGGAAATTATCAAAAGAAAATGATTTATAGGGGAAGCCAGAATCAAGGGCTTCCCCATTTTCTATATACAAACAATTATCGGAAGGTCTCAAGCCGATCCTCAGAAATGTAATTGAGCTCCGCTCTGTCCCACTTTCCGAAAACCTCGTCGCCCATCTGTAAAATAGAGCGCTTCTCCGGATCCAGCCCAATCAGTTTATTGATGTAGGCATCCAGCGTTACAAGGTCTTCGCTGCCTAAGATGAGCCCCAGGTTCTCTATCACGTCATACTCTGTCCAGAGCATTTTGTAGCGGTTCTTGCCCTCTTCTCTGGTAACAGGGATGTGGTAAAGGCCCTCGCAGATTCCCACCACCCGGAGCAGCGATTTGTAGACGGTGAGGATATCCACGATACTTCTTGAAAGCCCTGTGTCGAAGTCGCTGCCGTGGTAGTGTTCGCGATTGGGAATAGGTATTGTGCCAAACATATTCTTCATCGAGAGTGAGGCGAAGATTGAAACCGCCGGTACGTTATACTTGATCTTGGCGTAGCTGATGAGCGGAAGGTGCCTTAACTGAAACAATTTTTCGGGAATCATTCCATAAAGCTCCTTATGGCTGATTGGGGCGTATTTACTCTCGGTAAGTTGCTGTATCTCGTCTGCTTTTGCAACCCTGCCGGACCAATACTCCTCGGTGATGTTGATGTACTCGGCGTCGTATTTTTTCAGCAGCTCCGCCATGCCGCTTTTGTGCAAAAACTGTTCGTCCTGTTCCTTCAGCCAGTCCCAGTTTTCAAGGCCGTTCGTGCCGTTGATTGCTCGGGTGTTATCCGTTCTGCCGTACATATAGCTTTCGATGATATATTTCTTGCCGTCTATCGCGGCTAACAGTGGCTCCAGCGACTCAACATCGGTATAGAACCCATAGTCGCCGCTTGTCCAGTTCGGCTTGATGATAACGCCTTCGCTGCCCAGTTTAAAATTCTCCAGAAAGGCCTTCATATCGGCCTGATTTTTTATGGTAGTATCGATTACCTTTCTCATTGTCTTGCCCCCTCTGTTGTTTGACTCCTTAAACTATTAGAATAAGGATAATCAGCCATAGAACGATTGTCAAGTACGCACACCTGTATTACTCCAACACAAAAAGGGGGGAGCATCACGCTCCCCCAAAAGTTTTATTTCTTTATGAGTGAAATTCCAAGCTCGGCCAGCTGCTTTTCGTCTACCTCAGAGGGGCAGGCGCTCATCAGCTCGCTGCAGTTCTGTACCTTCGGGAAGGCCAGCACATCGCGCAGGCTTTCGGCCCCGCACATCTGCATGGCAAGGCGGTCAAGCCCTATGCCCGCGCCCCCGTGCGGCGGTGCGGCATAGCGGTAGGCGTCTACCAGGAAGCCGAACTTGACTTCAATCTCCTCTTTGGTAAGCCCAAGAAGGGTAAACATCTTCTGCTGCAGCTCAAAGTCGGTGATGCGGATGGAACCGCTCGAAAGCTCAATGCCGTTGAGCACCAGATCGTACGCCTTGGCACGCACCGAGCCGGGGTCGCTTTCAAGGTAGGGGAGGCACTCGTCCATCGGCATGGTAAAGGGGTGGTGCATGGCGGCCCATGTGCCGCTCTCCTCATCCCACTCAAAGAAGGGGAACTCGGTAATCCACAAAAAGTTGTAACCGGTGCGCTCGATTTCTAACAGCTTGGCCACTGTTAGGCGCAGCTGCCCGAGTACCGGCAGCACCACGCGGTTTTTGTCGGCTACAATCAGCGCCACGTCGCCCTTTTCGCAGCCGAGCGCCTTCAGGATGTCGGCAAGCTCCTGTTCGCTGATAAACTTGGCAAACGAACAGTTGGGCGCGTCCTCTACCCAGCGGATGTAGGCAAGCCCCTTGGCGCCGATGCCCTTTACCTGCTCGGTGAGCTTGTCAATCTCTTTGCGGCTGAGCTTGGCTGCACCGCCCTTTGCAGCAATAGCGCGCACGCTGCCGCCCTCGGCAACCGCATTTTTAAACACGGTAAACTCGGTATCTTTCACGATTGCCGAAAGGTCGGTAATCTCCATGCCAAAGCGGGTATCGGGCTTATCCGAGCCGTAGCGCTCCATCGCCTCTTTGTAGGTAAGGCGGGGCAGCGGCAAGGGGATATTCACATCCAGCACCTCTTTAAACAGGCGCTGTACAAAGCCCTCGTTGATTTTTAAGATGTCCTCCATATCCACAAACGACATCTCAAGGTCAATCTGCGTAAACTCGGGCTGGCGGTCGGCGCGCAGATCTTCATCGCGGAAGCACCGGGCAATCTGGAAGTAGCGGTCGTAGCCCGAGATCATTAAAAGCTGCTTGTAGATTTGAGGCGACTGCGGTAGTGCGTAGAACTTGCCGTTGTGAATGCGGGAGGGAACCAGATAATCGCGCGCACCCTCGGGGGTAGATTTGATCATCATGGGGGTTTCAATCTCTAAAAAGCCGTTCTCAAAGTAGTAGTCGCGCGCTACCTTGGCAATCTTGTGGCGCAGAATGAGGTTCTGCTGCAGGCCGGGGCGGCGCAGGTCGAGGTAACGATACTTTAAGCGAAGCTCCTCGTTTACCTTGCTCTGGTCGGTGATTTCAAACGGCGGGGTCTGTGCCTTGGAAAGGATGCGCAGCTCGGTAACATACAGCTCAACCATACCGGTTTTCAGCTCTTTGTTTACCGATTCGCGTCTGCGTACCGTACCTTTAGCCATCAATACATATTCAGAGCGCACGGTCTTGGCCTTTTCCAGCAGCGCTGCGGCAGTGCCGTCGTCAAACGCCAGCTGGATAATCCCCGAGCGGTCGCGCAGGTCGATAAAAACAAGGTTGCCCATATCGCGTATCTTTTGGGTAAAACCGCATACCACAATCTCATGGCCGATATCACTTTCCGCAGGCTCGCCGCAGTAGTGGGTTCTTCTGAGTGTTCCCATCGTGTCCATTTTCAATTCATCCCTTCAAGCAATCAATATACAAGAGGTACAAAAGTAAAAAATATTACAAAACCTCTCTTATTTCAACATATTAAGATTAAAGCCCTCAAGGCCGGTGTTGGAGAGGTCTTCCACCGCCTCTGCCAGGGTGAGGTTATAGAGGGTGGAAATCAGTGAATCGGAGAGCGGCACATCGGTTTGGGTGCCGGTTTTCATGTTCTTAAGCTTGCCGATGCCCTGCTCCAGCTCGCTGTCACCCATTACGAGGGTGTAGGCGGCACCCAGCTTATCGGCATACTTCATCTGTGCCTTAAGGCTTCTGCCCATCAGATCGGTTTCAGCGGCAAAGCCCTCGGCGCGCAGCAGCTTCACCAGCTCGAATGCACGCTGCCTAGCGTTCTCACCCAGCGGGGCAAGGTAGATATCACAGCCCTTTTCCTGCGGGTACTCGCTGTTAGCGGCCTTCATCACCATCATCAGCCGGCCGATGCCCATACCAAAGCCCAGTGCGGGGGTGGGGCTGCCGCCCAAGGCCTCCACAAGGCCGTTATAGCGCCCACCGCCGCATACCGTACCCTGTGCGCCGATGGCGTTTGATACAAACTCAAACACGGTGTTTGTGTAGTAATCCAGGCCGCGAACCAGCGTGGGGACAATCTCGAAGGGGATTCCGGCGCCCGTCAGGCGGGTTTTAACCCCCTCAAAGTGTGCTTTGCAGTCGTCGCAGATAAAATCGAGCACCTTGGGTGCGCCCGCGGCAATTTCGGAGCACACGGGGCTTTTGCAGTCTAGGATACGCATGGGGTTTTTGTCCATGCGTCCACGGCAGGTTTCACACAGGTTCTCGGCGTTGTGTGCAAAGTATTCCTTCAGCGCCTTGTGGTATTCGGCGCGGCAGGTGGGGCAGCCGATGGAGTTGAGCTTGAGCGTGATATCGGTCACCCCAAGGGTGGTAATAATTTCGCGGGCGAGTGCAATCACCTCGGCATCCGCGTCGGGGGCAGCGGGGCCGAACATCTCTACGCCGAACTGCGAGAACTCGCGCCAGCGGCCCGCCTGCGGCTTTTCGTAGCGGAAGCAGTTGGAGATATAGCAGGTTTTCAGCGGCAGCGCGTCACCCAGTAAGCCGTGCTCCATCACGCAGCGCACAATACCCGCTGTGCCCTCGGGGCGCAGGGTGATGGAACGCCCGCCCTTATCAATGAAGGTGTACATCTCCTTCTGCACCACATCGGTGGTGTCGCCCACCGAACGGTCAAACAGCTCGGTATGCTCAAAGGTGGGGGTGCGTATCAGCCTAAAGCCGTATAAGGCGGCGGTTTCCAGCGCGGTTGCCTCAATAAAGCGCAGCTTTGCGGTATCCTCTGGCAGAGAATCCTGTGTGCCGCGCGGTGCCTTGGTGAGTAATGCCATGTTTAGACCAACCCTTTCCAATCAATTCAAAATAACAAAAAGCCCGTCCCTGAAAAATAGGGACGGGAAACAATAACCCGTGGTGCCACCCTTGTTGAGCACATAATAATGCTCCGCTTAAGGCCCCCTTAACGCGGAGAAACGATGGGCTGAGAAGCTGTCTTCCCGCAGCGGTGAACAGAAACGGGCTTGCAGCCAAAGGTAATATCCTTAGGCCCGTTCTCTCTTACTGCGCCTTGCGGCGGTACTCCTGCTTCCTATAAGGTTTGTATAATACAAACACTTTCGTCCATAAAGCATATTGGTTAATCCGATATTACCTGTATTTTATCCTAACCCGCGGCAGGTGTCAAGCGGGTAATAATACAATGCTAAGCGTTCTTGGGGTTTACAATGTTGCGCCAGTCAAGGTCGCCGCGCTCCAAGCCGTGGATGAGCACCTCAGCCGTAGCGATATTGGTGGCTACCGGGATGTTGTGTACATCGCACAGACGAAGCAGGTTGGCCTCGTTGGGCTCGTGGGGCTTTACGGTAAGCGGGTCGCGGAAAAAGAGCAGCAGGTCAATCTCGTTGCAAGCGATGCGCGCTGAGATCTGCTGGTCGCCGCCGTGGGAACCGCTTAAAAACCGCTGAATGTTTAAGCCGGTAGCCTCAGAAACCAGCTTTCCGGTTGTGCCGGTGGCACAAAGGCTGTGGCGGCTTAGGATGCCGCAATAGGCAATGCAGAACTGAACCATCAGTTCCTTCTTAGTATCGTGTGCAATCAATGCGATATTCATGGGGAATCAACTCCTCCGTCTTCCGGCGCGGCACATTTTACCGTCGCGTTTGTATGAATCTATAGACTAGCCTATTAAAAGCGGAACATCCTCACCGTTTAACCGCCGTGCGATGTTTTCAAACGAAAGCATAAAGGTTGTCTTGGGGTTTATAAGCTTTGCGTTTTGCGAAAAGGAATCCAGGCCTTCCAACTGCGGAACCACCCCTATCAGCTGAACGCCGGTTTCATCGATGATACTGTCAAAGTTGGCGATAACAGGGGGGGACTTGGGGCTTTCGGGTACTTTATTAATAATCAGGCGCTGGCTCTTTACACCGGCCTTCGCTGTAATCTGGGCACACAGGGAAGCGGATTTTACCGCGATGCGGTCTGGGGTAGTAACCAGCACGGCACTGTCTGCCAGCGTGATAGCCGCAATAAACCCGCGGGATACCGAGGGCGGAGCATCCAGCACCACATAGTCGAAACGGGCGCGGAGCGCTGCGCAAACGGTGGAAAGCTTATCAAAGCTCAGGCGGGTAAATGGGTCTGCACAGGAGGGGATTAAAAAGAGCCTGTCCTGAAAGCTGCATTTTTTAATGGCCTTGTCAATCTCTACGGTTTGAGCCTTCATCAGGTCGGAAAGGTCGTAAACCACGTCACTTTCCACCCCAAACAGCACCGATTGGCAGCGAAAGCCGAGGTCTAAATCCAGCACAACGGCGCTGCCGCCTTTTTTGGTAAGGGCATAGGCCGTATAAAATGCCACCGTCGATTTTCCCACGCCGCCTTTGGAACCAACTACAGCAAACAATTGAGCGGACATGGCTGTGAACATCCCTTCCGGCGCTTGCGCCAAAAGGCTCAAAACACCATTAAAATCGCCAATGGCAAAAGAGTAGAACTTGTCAAATATAATTTTAACATAAATAAGTTAAAATGCAATCCTAACTATAAGTTATTATAAACAAATTAGGACATGATAAACCCATCAAGCCGTCAAAAAATCGGTTAAGACAGCAAGGTTTCCTCTTTTGGAAGTGCAGTGGTGGACTGTTTTTCGGCAAAATAAGCGTTGTAGATATCCCTTGCTACCGGCGCGCCGGTGTAGCCGTGCCAGCCCTTTTCAATCACCACTGCGATGGCAATCTGAGGATTGTCTACCGGTGCAAAGGTAATAAATACAGAGTTCGGGTACTGTTTTGATTCCGGCGTACCGGTTTTGGCGGCAACCGGGATGGGGTAATTGCCGAAGGAACCACTGGCCGAACCGGTTTTTGCGCACGCAACCATACCGTCTATTACCGTTTCAAAGGCATTGTTCTTATCCTCAATGGTAGCGGCAACCACCGGCTTTGTTTCAGAAACGGTCTGGTCAAGGTTATAGGAAAGGATGTCCTTCACGATATGGGATTCCAGCCTTACACCCCTGCGGGCGATGGTGGCAGTGTACTGGGCGAGCTGCAGCGGTGTAACCTGAGTATAGCTCTGACCGATGGAGGCCTGCAGTACGTCACCGGCGTTCCATGTAATGTTGTTCTTTTTACAGTAATCCGGGCTGGCAACCTGCCCGATTGATTCGGGAATCTCGATGCCGGTTTTCTGGCCCAGGCCGTAGAGCGCTGCATATTGGTCGATGGTATCAATACCGGTCAGTCGCCCGGTATCGTAAAAGAAGATGTTGCAGGAATGCTCCAGAGCGGTAATTACGTTGATACTGCCATGAGCGCTTAGGCAGCGGGGCTGGTAATCGTCAAAAAAGGTGTATACGCCGTTGCAGGTTACATGGGAAGAACGCGTGATTACGCCCTCGGCCAAAGCAGCGGTGGCAACCACCGGCTTGAAGGTGGAGCCTGCGGCATACAGGCCATTAATGGCACGGTTCATGAGCGGGAAAAGGCCATCCTTTGACAGCGTTGCATAATCCTTCTTAAAGCTATTGATATTGTAGGAGGGATATGTGGCTGCCGCAAGCACATCACCGGTTTTCACATCAACCGCCACAACGGCGCCCGCGTTTGCCTCCTTGCCCTTGCCTTCCTCCGCGGTTTCGTTGAGGTGCTTAATCTGCCTTGGCAGCGATTCCTGCGCCACCTTCTGAAGGATTGAGTCCATTGTCAGCATAACGGTGTTGCCGGGCTTAGGGGCCTCTACCTGCTTTGTACTAAGAAGAGCGCCCTTGTTGTCAAACTCCATCAGGTTGGTGCCATCCTTCCCGCGAAGCTGGTCTTCAAATGCCTTTTCAATGCCGTCCTTACCTACCACGTCGTTTAGTTTGTAGCCTTTGTTCTTTAAATCGGCATATTCCTCGGCATAGATCGGCCCGATCTGCCCGATAATGTGCGGGGCGATATCCTCGCTTAGATACTCGCGCACCGTACCTTCCTGAATATCCACACCGGGCAGAGCGATACTGTTCTCTTTAATCTTGGTGATAATGTCCATATTTACATCGGTGGCAAAGGTATAGGGTGTTACCGCCGAAAACTCTAAGCGCTGCATTTCGTAGCGAACGCCCATGATAATGCGCTGCTGCTCGGGGGTATAGTCGTTTGAAATGCTGTAACGGCTCATCATCTCGTCGATTACATGCTGGGGGGTGGCGTAGGTTTGCAGCCCCAGATCACTTTTGAGCTTAGCCACGGCCTTATCGCTGTCGGGCGTAAAGTCGTAGGGACCAGCCCCCTTGGTAAGCGGCAGGGTTTCGTTCCATTCCACACCAGCCGCGGTAAAGATATCGGTAAGCTTTATAATAATATCGTTTTGCAGCTTTTTGGGCATAAAAGCGCCGTCGAACACAATATTATAGCAGCTTCGGTTTACGGCAAGCGGTCTGCCGTTTCGGTCTACGATCTCGCCGCGCGCCGCGGTAACCGAAACACTGCGTTCGGTATGCTTATTGGCCTGATCGCGGTAATCGGCACCCTCAACCAGCTGAAGCTGCATCAGCCTGAGACTGTATGCGATAAAAATCAGCAGGGCAAACAGGAACAGCACCAGTGTTCTTGCAATAGTTGAAGACGGTTTCACTCTGTTTGGCACCTCCTGCATAAATATATATTATCATAACAGAATAAGCAGAATTCTGTCATGCAAAAAACCTTTCCATTTTGTAAAAATGGTATGAATAAAAGCGCCGCTTTAGTGTTGCTGCGCTTTTAAAGCTATCAGATTATTTCGGAAGCTGCAGCTTCCCATTAATGAGCCTTACAAGGTAATAAAACGGAATAATGAAAAACGCAGTAACTAGAATAGTGGGCAGCATCGAGGTTAAAAAGAATCTGCTCAAACCGTTATACCCCCACAGAACATATAGAAAAAAGAAATCGAGTAGCCCCGTAATCATCGAAGCCCCGAAGGAAAGCAGAAGGGCCGTTAACAGATTAGGGCTTAAGCCATAGCTGCAGATAAGCCCCGCTGCGGCACCGAGCACCAGCAGAATAATGGCATAGTAGCCAAACACCGTGTCGGACGAGATGCCCCACAATATGCCTGCGGCAGCCGCAAAGATGGCGCCGGAAAATTCGTGTTCAAACATGGCTACGCTGATGGCGACGGGAAGAATTAATATCGGCCGCACACCAAACAGATTCAGAACAAACGGGTTTTGGCCCGCTATGTAGGCTGCCAGAAGCAAAAGAGCGTAGATTGTCCATTTTAAAATAGAGCGTATGTTGCGTCGAAAAACGGAGGTATCGGAAGCCATAGCAAAGTTTATCTCCAATCGGCCTAGTTTATAATAGGCATCACATTTTTACTGTTAACAAATTATCGCCCGACTATTTTGTGGCGGCGGAAGAAGAGGAAGCGGTAGAAGATGCAGAATCACCGGGAGTAGGTTGGGTGCCGTTTTGCCCCTTGAAGGAGGTTATCACAAACACATCGCGTACCTTGGCAATGTTGGCGGAAGGCATAATCTCGGCGTAGAGCGAGATGCCGTGCGCCTCGGTTTTAATATCCGAGATGGTGCCGATAATCAGCCCCTTGGGGAACACACCCCCGATGCCGGAGGTGGTGATGATATCGCCGGAGGAGGCGGAACTATCACGGGATATGTAGGACATCTTGCACTTGCCGTTTTTGGAAAGGTTCAGCTCGCCGGAAATAATACCGGTATCGCGGGTACGGTCGTTGAAGGCACCTACATCAATACCGGGGTTGAGCAGGGTGATTACCTTGCTGTCGGTGTAGGAGACCTCGGAGATACGCCCAACCAAGCCGTCTGGGGTAATCACCGGGTCGTACAGCTCTATGCCGTTCACTGAGCCCTTATCGATGGTAAAGGAATAGAAGTAGTCGGTAGGGTCGCGGCCTATTACCATGCCCGTTTCAAATACGAAGTCGGGGTTGTCCTTTTTCAGGTCTAAGAATTGGCGGTATTGTTCGTTTTCAGCCTTGTAGGTTTCGTAATCCACCATCTTCTCGCGCATGGAACGCAGCTCTTCACGAAGCGTCTCGTTTTCTTCCGAGATCTTATCGGCGTAGATAATCTTTTCAAAAAAGCCGTTTGCAGAAGAGGCTATCTGCATTGAGAGCTTTTGCAGCGGCGAAACCACCGAGCCAAGTGAATTTGAAAGAATATTGCCAAACCCCGCGTTCATCGCGGTATAGAGCATAAAGCCGAACAGCACCGCGGCGATGCCCAGCAGTATCTTGAACTTCTTGCTTTTAAAAAACTCGTTCACCGAGGCGGTACCTCCAATGATCAGCTTTGAGCAGAAATCTGAACGTCATGGCAAAACACGCCGCCCGCCCGTAGGCTGCGTCGTGCCCTGCAGAATACAATAATAGGATAACGGTTAGCCAACCGCCTTATCATCCTCATTAAATACCTGATTGATCTTCGCGGTGCCTTCCAGAACACGGCCGGTGCCCAGCGCCACACAATCCAGCGGGTTTTCGGCAATATAAACCGGCATGCCCGTTTCCTTTTTAATAAGGGCATCCAAGCCGCGCAGCAGCGCGCCGCCGCCGGCAAGGGTGATGCCGTGGTCGATAATATCCGCGGCAAGCTCGGGCGGGGTTCTTTCAAGGGTGGATTTAATCGCATCGATAATCGATTCGAGCGGCTCATGCAGCGATTCGCGAATCTCATCCGGCGCAACAATAACATTCTTGGGCAGGCCGTCTACCAGGTTGCGGCCTTTGATCTCTACGCGCTCCTCGCCCTCGTAGGGGTAGGCGGAGCCGATTTGTATCTTGATGTCTTCGGCGGTACGTTCACCGATAAGCACGTTGTACTTTCTTTTTATGTAGGAAACGATGCAGGAATCAAACACATCGCCGCCGATGCGCACCGATTTGGAGGCCACAATGCCGCCGAGCGAGATTACCGCCACCTCGGTAGTGCCGCCGCCGATATCCACGATCATGCTGCCCGTGGCTTCGGCAACCGGCAGGTTTGCGCCGATGGCAGCCGCCATAGGCTCTTCCATAATATAAACATGGCGCGCGCCCGCCTTGAGTGCGGCCTCTTTTACCGCACGGCGCTCAACCGGGGTTACGCCGGAGGGAATGCAGATGATAACGCGGGGCCGTGCAAAAAACTTGCCCGCAAAAACCTTTTTAATAAAGATCTGCAGCATGCTGGCGGTAATATCAAAGTCGGCGATAACGCCGTCCTTAAGCGGGCGGATGGCTACAATCGAGCCCGGTGTACGGCCGATAACCTCCTTAGCCTCGGTACCCACATACTTTACGGTATCGGTCTTCGTGTCTACCGCCACTACCGAGGGCTCACGCATGATGATGCCGCGCCCTTTCATAAACACCAGTGTGTTGGCGGTGCCTAAATCTATGCCGATGTCTCTTGAAAACATATATACTTCCCCTTTCACCTATCCAAAAGCCGTTTAACGATTCCCGTTAAGCGGCGAATTCACTGAATCATTAATATATTTATTATAACTGTTCTTTAGGTTTAACTCAATAGCCTTTTAAAACGATTCCAGTTTTTTGTAAAGCATGGCAACCGGCAGCCCCATTACGGTGAAGTAATCCCCCTCGATTCGCTCGCAAAAGGTAGAGGCTCTGCCCTGAATGCCGTAGGCGCCCGCCTTGTCGTAAGGCTCGCCGGTGGCAATATAACGGTATATTTCTTCATCGGTGAGCGGGGCGAAGAATACCTCGGTGCGGCTGTAAAACTGCTCCAGCTTCCCCTTTTTTGCAAGGCAAACGCCGGTGTACACCTCATGGCTGCGCCCTGCAAGCAGGCTGAGCATGTTGAAGGCATCCTCTTTATCCTTGGGCTTGCCGAGCACCAGATTATCCACCGCAACGATGGTGTCGCAGCCGATAACCAGCGCTTCCGGGTGCTTGTTCAGCACCGAAACCGCCTTGATGCGCGCAAGCTCCATCACCAGCTCGTGATGGTCCAGCACCTCGTCAACCACTTCCTCCTCCTGTGAGGGGATGATCTCAAAATCCTCGGTGATATGCTGCATCAGCTCCGCACGCCGCGGCGAGGCAGAGGCTAAAATAATTCTCATAGTACATTCATGTCCTTTATAAAGAAATCAATACAACAGACGGCTGCCTATAAAACGACAGGACACAACCAATCGCTTCAAGGGGCTGTTGATTGTTGCTATGTAATCGGAAGGCTGAAAGCCTGTATTACAGTTTCTTAAGCAGCGGCTTATATAAAAAGATGGCAAAAACCAGCAGGATGATCTGCGCAACATTGATGGAAAGGTAAAACCCCAGCGCCAGCTTAAGCACAGAAAGGTCGAGTACAAAGGGCTGCGAAACCGGGATACCGAACGAAATGGTGTACCCCAGCCAGCTTAAAGCCGAGATGCCGCCCGTCATGCGCCCGATAAAATCGCCAAGCAATATGGCTGAGACAAACAGCAGCAGGGTAACCAGCGTTTTTTTAAACTTCATACTTATCCCCTCCCGCCCGGTTACATTTTGCCGGTGGAGCCGAAGCCACCCTCGCCGCGCTCTGTTTCATCAAGGGTATCGCATTCCTCTATCTCGGGCAGCACTACGGGCGCTATGATGAGCTGCGCAATGCGTTCGCCGTTCTGTATGGTGTAGGGTTGGGCGCTGTGATTGGTAAGCCCCACAATCAGCTCACCGCGATAGTCACTGTCGATAACCCCCACGCAGTTGCTGGGCGCAATGCCAAACTTGATGGCAAGCCCGCTGCGCGCATATACGAACGCGGCGTAGTCGGAGGAGGGAAGCGATATGGCAAGCCCGGTGGGAATCTTCACAAGCCCGCCCGGCCGAACAATAACCGGTTCTTCCAACAGCGCGTAAAGGTCATGCCCCGCGCTGCCCTCGGTAGCCCTTTTAGGAAGCACCGCGCCCTCGCGCAGTCTTTTCACCATCAGCTTCATGATATAACCATCCTTCCGGGGAGCTGTATTGCTACAATACGCCCCTGTAGTAAAGGCCGCGGGTAAACTCGGCGGGAACGGTTCCCCCAAAGCGGTATTCATCAATCACCGCCGAGGCCTCGGCGCTATCCTCGGTGGTAAACATCAGGGTTAAAAAGTCTAAACCGTGCAGCTCCTCCAACCGGTCGGCCAGGTAGAGGGTGTGGCAGTTGAACACCTCGCTGCCCGCACCGCTGCACGCTACCCAGAAACGGTTGCCCAGACGGTCGAACATATAGCCGCCCTTTTTACCGCACGCCGCGCAATCGGTATGGTGCTTTAAGGGGCAGTTTCGCGTCAGCATAAGCGGAAGCCTGCCGTAGGCCACAATACCGCTTTTTAATATGCCGGAAAGCGCCCGGGCACGGGTAAGGTCGGTTTCAAACGAAAGCTCGGTATCCGCAACACCTGCCGCTGCCAGTGCCGCCAGCGCAATGGAGTTTGCGGCATTGAGCGGGAACCCGCCGTGCAGGCTCATATCGTACTGCCTGCCAAGCGCGATGGTGCCGAGATTGAGCACCGAAAGCCGGTGGATACCCAGCTCCTTTAAGCGGCTCAGCTGTTCGGCAAGCGCTGCCTCCAGCCCGAACATCGCGCGGGGAAGCTCGGCAATCAGCTTGTCCTTGATTGGGGCAAGGCTATCCATATGCTTTAGGATTTCGTCCGCCGGAAGGTAAATATACTCAAGCTTCTCACAATCGCCGATAAAAAGCTGCTCGAACCGCCTGAAGCGGCCGCGCAGGGTGGGGCGGGTAGCCTGATTTCGCCTTTCAAACGTCAGATTCGGCGTAAAGGTTTGTTTGGGTATCGGCTCGGCACGCAGAAGAGTGAGCTTTTCAGTGCACTCGCGCCGCAGGGCATTGATCTGTGAAACGCTTACCGCAAGGGTTTCGTCCACATCCAGTTTTACCGTTTCGGCATAATAGGGGGTTCCCCCCAGCTTTAGGATGGATGCCTTTGCACGCTCGGCATCGGTGGGCTTGTTGATGGCAGGCTCGAGCATATCACCGTAGGCGGCCACACGATTATTGTCTTCATCCACGCACTCCAGGCACACCGAACGTCCGGCCTGCTGGGTGTAGGCAAGCTTGATGGGCACCCGCGCGGGCTCTTTCATGTAGAGCCTTTGCAGCTCCTTGAGCACGGGTGCGGCAGAAGTAACGTCCTCCTTGCCGCGCACGCCGAACATCTCCTCGCCCGGCTTGCCTTTCAGGTAGGCATCGGTAAACCCGCTGCGCGAAAACACCGCCTGCAGGGTGTCCAGAATATCCGGCGTGAGGGTTTTCTCCCGCGCGCAGCGGCAGGCGTTCACGGCGGCGGCGACATACTCCGGCCGCTTCATGCGCCCCTCTATCTTCACCGAGGTCACCCCGGCGTCCTTTAAGGTGTTTATCTCTTTTACAATAGAAAGGTCTTTAAGCGAAAGCCCACAGGCCGTATCTCCCTTTTTGTGAGAAAAGGGAAGCCGACAGGGCTGGGCACACAGGCCGCGGTTTCCGCTGCGCCTTCCAGCCATCGCGCTGAGGTAGCACTGGCCCGAAACCGACATACACAATGCACCGTGAACAAATACCTCGGTTTCAATCGGGCAGGCGGCGATAATCTCCTGTATCTGGGCAAGCGAAAGCTCCCGCGCGAGCACCACGCGGGTAAATCCGTTTTCATATAAAAAGCGCGCCCCCGTAGGGGTGTGCACCGACATCTGGGTAGAGGCATGCAGCGGCATGGCGGGGCAGATTTCCTTAGCAAGCCTTGCAATGCCGAGATCCTGCACAATCAGCGCGTCCACGCCGATTTTAGCCGCATGGGCAATCAGTTCAGTGACCTCCTGCAGCTCGTTATCAAGAACAACGGTGTTTACTGCAAGGTAAAGCTTCATGCCGCGGATATGACACTGCGAAACGGCATCGGCAAGAGCCTCGCCGGTAAAATTTTCGGCAGCACCGCGCGCACTGAACGATTTGGCACCTACATATACGGCATCGGCTCCGCTGAGCATTGCGGCGGTAAGCGCTTCACTTCCGCCTGCGGGCGCTAATATTTCGGGTATTGATTTCATAGGTTTTTATGGTTCTCCGTATTCTTATTCATGCTGTTGCGAAGCCGGTTGTTCTCGCGGCGGAGCTCGTCCGCCTCCGCGCGGGAACGTGCGGCATCCTCAAGGTATTCCTTAATCTGGTTGCGCAGGTTATCGGTATTGGTGATGGCACGGTTCAGGTCGTCCTGTGCGTTCAGGCAACAGAGCACCAGCGCCTTTGTAATGGAAAGATTGGGGTTTTTCTGCATCAGGTCGGTTACAACATCATTCACAAACTCGCCCATCTCCGCCACATAGGTGGGGTCTTCTGTTGTAGAGATCACATATTCCGTTCCGGCGATTTTAATCTTGACGCTGTTCACAATGTCCATACCTACACTCCCTTATATCTGTCCGCTTTAATCTTCAAAATGAATAAAGAGCGTACTAATCCTTGTCTATATAATTAATACCTATTATAATCTATCTTCGTACAATTAAAAAGAGTAAAACGGGGAAAATGTTAATATTTTTGTGACCTTATTAGTCTATCGGCTTTAAAACTTGTAAAGCTTTAATGATCGAAGGAATTGACGGTAAGATATTTGTAAAAACCGCTGCTTTCATTTGCCAAATACCGCAAAGGTATAGTATAATAAACATTATCTGAATATATTGCATGAAATGGCATGCGTGACACCGGGATAGGGGATGGATGAGATGCAGCGATTGTTTACAAAATCGCAGTTCAGGTCACTATTGGAGTTAAAATTAAAGAATGAGTTTGCCACCGATCAGCGGGAGGCCTCCAACGAGATATTCTATAAGGCGCTGTGCTTGGTTTTAAAGGATGCACTGCTTGAAAAGCGCCGCCATTTTGCCGCACAAACCGACAGCCGCGGTAAAAAACGTGTGTACTATCTCTGTATGGAGTTTTTAATCGGGCGTTCACTGAAAAACAACCTTTACAACCTTGGAATGGAGGAAATCGCCCAAGAGGTGCTGCAGGAGATGAATGTGAGCTTGGACGACCTCTACGAGCTGGAGCCCGACGCGGGCCTTGGCAATGGGGGCCTGGGCCGTCTTGCCGCCTGCTTTTTGGATTCACTTGCCTCGCAGGACTACTGCGCTACGGGGTACTCTATTTTATATGAGTACGGCATCTTCAAGCAAAAGATTATCGACGGTTGGCAGACCGAAACCCCTGATAACTGGCTGCCCGGCGGCGATGTGTGGCTGGTGCCGCGCCGCGATCAGGCCGTGGATGTACACTTTGACGGCGAGATTCAGGAATACTGGCACGAGGGCTTTCATGAGGTACACCATGTAAACTACAGCACCGTAAAGGCGGTGCCGTTTGATCTTTACCTTTCGGGCTTCGACAGCGAGGGTGTAAGCAAGCTGCGCCTGTGGAAGGCCACCAGCCCGGGGCTGGATATGGAGCTGTTTAACAAGGGCGACTACCTGCGCGCCATGGGGCAGAACTCGATGGCCGAGGTCATCAGCAAGGTGCTTTACCCCAATGATAACCACGTTGAGGGCAAGATGCTGCGGCTGAGGCAGCAGTATTTTATGTGCGCGGCCTCGATTGCCGATATCTGCCGCTGGCAGCTGAAAACCTACGGGACGATGGAGAATCTGCCCGAGAAGGTGGCTATCCACATCAACGATACCCACCCAACCCTTGCGGTTCCCGAGCTGATGCGCATTTTGCTGGATGAGTGCGGCTATTCGTGGGAAAAGGCATGGAGCCTTGTTACCCGTACCTTTGCCTACACCAACCACACCGTAATGAGCGAGGCGCTGGAGGTATGGAACGAAGACCTTTTCAAGGCCTGCCTGCCGCGCATCTACCAGATTGTGCACGAGATTAACGAGCGAGCCTGTGCCGTACTGTTTGAAAAAACCGGCGACCTGCAGCAGGTGGCCCGTATGGCAGTGGTGGCTGACCACCGCGTAAGGATGGCAAACCTTTCGGTAATTGCCAGCCATTCGGTAAACGGGGTTTCAAAGATACACTCCGACATTTTGAAAAAGAGCGTGTTCCACGATTTTTATACCGTGATGCCGCAGAAGTTCTGCAACGTTACCAACGGCATCGCGTCGCGCCGCTGGCTTTACCAGTCCAACCCTGCACTTACCGGGCTGCTGAACGACCTGATCGGCACCGGCTATATCAAGGATACCGCCCAGCTGGAGAAATTCCGGCGCTATGAGCACAGCGAATCGGTGCTCAAGCAGCTTGCAAAGGTAAAGCATGCCAATAAGGAGGCTTTTGCGGCCTATATACAGAAAAACACGGGCGTTGCGTTAAACCCCGATTCGGTGTTTGATGTTCAGGTAAAGCGCCTGCACGAATACAAACGCCAGCACCTAAACGCGCTGCACATCATTACGCAGTACCAGCAGCTGCTGGAAAACCCGAACATGGATTTTGTGCCCAAAACCTATATCTTCGGTGCAAAGGCGGCTCCCGGCTACTACCTTGCCAAGCAGATTATCCGGCTCATCTGCTCGCTTAGCAAGGAGCTTGAGCAAAACCCGCTGCTGCGTGATAAGCTGCGTATCCTCTACCTGGAGGACTACCGCGTAACCCTTTCGGAGCAGCTGATGCCGGCTTCTGAAATATCCGAGCAGATTTCGCTGGCGGGCACCGAGGCCTCGGGTACCGGCAACATGAAGCTGATGTTAAACGGCGCCGTAACCATCGGCACGCTGGACGGCGCGAATATCGAGATTAAAGAGGCGTGCGGCGACGAGAACATCATCACCTTCGGTATGACTGCGGAGGAGGTTGATGCCCAAAAGGCGGCAGGCTACCGCCCGAAGGAGATTTACGATAATAACGAAACGATTAAAAAGGCGATAGACCTGCTCACGCGCGGTATCGCGGGCAATACCTTCGAGGATGTCGCAAACTCCTTAAAAAACAGCGACCCGTACATGGTGCTGCGCGACTTTGAGGCCTACCGCAGGGCGCAGGAGTACGCGTCGCAATGCTACCGCGACACGATGAAGTGGCAGCGGATGTCGGTAAACAACATCGCGGGCGCGGGGCAGTTTTCGGCCGACCGCTCGATTCAGGAGTACGCGAAGAATATCTGGGGGCTGAAATAACCGTTTTGCCCTAATGATGGCAGCTTTGGGGAGGTATCGACATGTGGTTCTGGAACCGTCAGGAGCTTAGTTTGAAACAAATCACAAGCAAGCCACTCTCAAAAGGGCATAACAAATCAGACCATTCGAGAATGGTCAAAAAAACAGATTGAACAGCTACAGGACCTCGCCGCTTTCCTCGTCTAATATCAAGAAACCTTTGCTGCGCAGGAATGTAATAGCCTGAGTCATGGTCAGTTCGCGAGCGGCAGGCGGCTTATCGGCCTTTCTGTAGAGCTTGGCGCTGTAGACCTCATTCTTGCTGAGAATGTGCCAAATAGCAGTCAGGAGTTTTCTTGCAATCGCAATAACGGCTTTCTTTCCTCCGCGACGTTTTTTAAGCTCGAGATACTT
>NZ_FNID01000043.1 GCF_900103835.1 Acetanaerobacterium elongatum
AGAACAAGTATCTCGAGCTTAAAAAACGTCGCGGAGGAAAGAAAGCCGTTATTGCGATTGCAAGAAAACTCCTGACTGCTATTTGGCACATTCTCAGCAAGAATGAGGTCTACAGCGCCAAGCTCTACAGAAAGGCCGATAAGCCGCCTGCCGCTCGCGAACTGACCATGACTCAGGCTATTACATTCCTGCGCAGCAAAGGTTTCTTGATATTAGACGAGGAAAGCGGCGAGGTCCTGTAGCTGTTCAATCTGTTTTTTTGACCATTCTCGAATGGTCTGATTTGTTATGCCCTTTTGAGAGTGGCTTGCTTGTGATTTGTTTCAAACTAATATCACCTTTAGCATTAACTACGGTATTGGGGCCGCTTATTGACACTAAGCCGCATGTGGAAGCGTATCTACCTCCACCGCCACCTATACCTGCGGCATACATGCCACCGGTTGCGGTTACCTGCCCGCCGGTAATTGTAACATCACCGCACTGCGAATAATCCCCGCCTCCGGCACCGATACCTGCGCCTGCACTCCCTCCGGTTGCGATGATATTACCACCATTAATGACAATAGGATCAGTTGGCGATCGTCCATCCATTGCACCGCCTATGCCTGCAGCCTCTCTATTACCTATAGCATTTACCGTGCCGCCGTCAATGGTAATTTTGCCCGAATTGCTGTAATAATTGGCACCTATGCCTGCAGCGTTGTCACCACCAGTTGCCGTTATATTTCCGCCTGTAATATAAACCTCGCCAGTTTTTGAAGTTGGTCCGATCTTCTCTCCACCGCCTATGCCCGCTCCGTTTGGTCCACCTTTTGCCTCCACAATTCCGTTGCTAATTGCAACACTTACCGTTCCGGAGCTTGCCCCGATGCCCATGCCATTAGACCCGCCGTTTGCGTAAACTTCACCGCCGCTAATGGTAATGTTCCCGCCGTCACCCATTAAGCCACAGCCGATACCAGGCCCACTCGAGCCCCCCACAGCATGAATAATTCCCCCCTGAATAGTAATTGTGCCACAGCCTTTACAATATCCGCTGCCAATACCCGCACTGTATTTGCCGCCATTTGCATTGACCTCACCGCCTGTAATGGTTATGTTGCCACCGGTACCGCCATTTCCGCCTCCAATCCCTGCACCATTTGTTCCATTGGCATTAACCGTGCCCCCGTTGATGATAATATTACCGCTGTCATTATGGCGAATATCGCTATATTGTGAATTATCTGCTCCACCAATGCCTGCGCTCTTATCTCCTCCTGTTGCAGTCAATGTGCCAGTACTATCTGCGGAGATGGTTAACATTGCTCCTTGAGAAGCTTGTAAGCCGGCGCAATAGCTGCCGCTTTTTAGTATATTATCACCCTCTAGTGTGAGAATCACTGTCGCTCTTGTAATATCAAATGCGCATTTAAGCCATTGGGCACTAACATCAATATTTACGTTATTAAGTGTAATCATCGCCTCTATACTGTCAGCAACCTTAATCCGATTGGTTGTTGTAGTTCCACTGCCGGTAATAACATAATTACCATTTTCAATAATTGTCACGGTACCACCAGAATAGGTATAGCCTGTACCATTACCGGTGACGGTTTCGATATTAATTGTCACAGGATCAGAGGCGCCTGCACCAAACATCTTTATTGGCAAGCCAAGGGCCAGCATGCTAATTTCAGAGAAAACACCCTTTTCATCCTCCGCTACAAGGTAGAGCGTATAGGTCTTACTTAAATCAAATTCAGCTGTAATATGAACGTTGCTAGCTTCATTTGCATTCACCGACCCGCTACCCTTAGCAACAGCTTCACCTTGTGCCTTTATAACTTGTGCGTCAGGTGTGGCTGTTTCTTTCTCATAAACAAGATAGTAATACATACAAGCCTTGTTTACAGTAAAGTTAAGTGCAGCACCCCCGTCAGTAAGCTCTGCCGACACATTGGTGATAACCGGCACAGCGGATGTTTTACTGTTCAACGTGATAAACTGTACCGTAGAAATACCAGTAAGTATTTGATTCGCGTCATTGACATATGCAATGCTATACACAGTGTAGGCGGTTTCTGGTATAAGGTTCGTGATGGCAGCAACATTGCTTTCTGCAATATTTCCAGTATTTTTTATGGTATCTACATCAGGTTTGTCTTCAGATGTTTTTAGCACCAGATACTTTATTTTATACTCACCAGCATAACCAGTTACTTCAAAAGTTAGCTCAGCATCAATATCGGTGACATTACTTATACCAACAGAGAGCGCCGGCGCTGTACTGCCCGGTACGAGATCCTCTTCTGCAGCAAACACCGTTGCCGGTATTATAATCACCGTTAGTGCCAATGCCAGCATCATAGAAAAGATTGTTTTGAATCTAAACATTTTATTACTCCTCTCATCTATAAATATGTGATACCATGCATTCTATCTGCTTGGGCATTTTATAAGCCCATATTCACTAAGTATTTTTAAAAGTATATTCTGCTTTATGAACTTTGAACTTGTAATTAATCTGGGTTCGTATTATAATCAAAACACCTTACTAACCGTGGTATACTAACCTCGGTTAGTAACAAGAACATTATAAATCGTTTTTCTTAGTAAATCAATGTAGGAGTTAAAAATATATGAAAACTGAAAAGCACAATAAAAAAAAGGAACAGGGGGCTGAAACAAAAAAGAGACTATACGAAAGTGCCGAGCAGCTATTTATTAAATACAATTATACTGATGTAAGCGTTGAAGCCATTACAGAAGCTGCGGGAGTGACTAAAGGTACTTTCTATGTGCACTATGATTCGAAAGACGAATTATATATTTCTCTCTTTGCCGATTATGCATCAAGAATGGATGCAGAGTATAAAGCCTTTTTTAAAAATCTACCATCGGATATGTCAGCTTCTGACGTGCTGCTGGCTGTAGTGGAAAAAATAGTTGATGTGAATATATGCACAGTCGGCTATGACAGGATGAAAACCTTTTATACCTTACAGCTTACAAGGGTTGTCAGCACAGAATCCGTCAATGGATCCGACCGTGAATTATATACCATAATTGAAGAACTACTTGACCGAGGAATCAAGCGGGGAGAATTCAAAAAATCTCTGTCTTCGCATACCTTGACAAAACAAGTTGTAATGGCTATAAGAGGGCTTACCTATGAATGGTGTATTCGTTACCCCGACTTTAACTTTAAAGAGGAAATATTGCAGTATTTTAAGTTATTGTTAGATGGAATTAGAGCTTAGGCCTTGGTACTAAATTTACTTTCCCCACCTGGCATTACCCATGGTTATGCAAAACCATACGGCAGGGCGTTTTATCCCTGCCGTATCTTTAAAAAATCTAAAACCAAACATCAGTATTATTAGGCGCAAAATAACATGATATGATTGGGAAGCTTCATTTTTTAGTTATAATTCATGCTGACCATAAACATTGGAAAGTAAATCCGGTGGTCTCAAGAAACCGCTAAGACGGCTGCGATATTTTATATGTTTCATCACTGGCCGCAGTACAAATACCATTCAACGGCCCGACGAACTATAGTAACAAGTTGGGTTGGGCAGATACTACTCATTATTGTGAAAATATTGTATAATATTCTTACTTACCGGTGTAATAACTATAAAAAGGTGATAACGTGCACAATAAAAGAGCTGTTGTGAATACCGCCATGTTTTTGGTGCTTATACTGGTAGTCTTCCTGCTGTTTTCCCTCTTTTCGGGCCATATCAAACAGGAAACCCCGCATACAGAGCCGGGTTATGCCGACTTAACCGGCTTTGATTTTAGCAATAAGCTTGCATACCTGCTGCATACCAGCTTCTTATATTATAAGAACGCCTATTATACACCGGAAGATTTTAAAACCGGCAATGTCGCTCAGCAAGGCATAGACTTAACCGGTGTGGATGTCCGCTTTAACCCCGGGAGCTATGGTACCTACCGCATGGTATTAAAGCTGCCTATGAAAGAGAGTTATGGTATCAGCGCATACAGTGCCATGTATTCTCAGCGGCTGTATATTAACGGAAAAGAATATCCCAGCACCGGCATTCCGGGAACAACGACCGATACAACCATTCCAAAGTCAAATCATTACACAATCTATTTCACACCTGAACAGGAACAAACAGAAATCATTATACAATTTGCGAATTTTTGTCACGCTGATTATGGGGGCGTGCTGCCGCTTTATTTGGGTTCACAGCAGATGATTACCGCACGAGACGCCGTTGTTCAGCAGCGCATCCATATTTTCTTGGGATGTACCGTTACGTCTTTTCTGTTTTTTCTGGGGCTGTTTTTATTCTTCAGTAAACGCCGTGCCTTTCTATGGTTTTCTATTGCCTGTTTTACAATCGGGGTTCGTATTCTGGTTGTGGATGAAAAGGTTATCATGCTGCTGATTCCCAATCTGCCGTGGGAGCTTTCAATCGGCTTGGAGTATCTCTCGCTGATAGTACTGGTGCTAACCTTCCTCTTTTACATAAATAGTATGTTTACTGGTGCGCTTCACAAAACCACATTATGGGCGTTCGGAGTTGTATGCACGCTGTACGCTCTGGCAGTTCTGGTGCTCCCTGCCGTGATTTATACCGGATTTATGCTGTGGTTTCAGCTAATCGCTGCTCTGTTTGGGATATATGTTGCAGCTGCTTTAATCTATAATGTTGCCCGCAAGAAAGAGAATCGGCATACAGAGCACCTTTTGATTTTTACAGGAGTGCTTATCTTCATCACGCTCTCAATTCTGGATATTCAGCTTCACCGATCGGGCATGAACTTTCTGATGCTCGGGCTCTCTGAAACCGGCATGATCATCTTTATCTTTGTTAATATGCTGGCGCTCGTTCTGCAGTTTTCACGTACCGAAGCTGAATTGGACACAGCTCGCCGCAACGAGCTTCAGATGCAGGAGACCAACCGCCTGCTTGACCGGATGAGCCGGATGAAATCTGATTTTCTTGCCGATATCTCTCATGAAATGCGCACGCCGTTAACGGTTATAGCAAGCTATGCCGGCCTGACTACCCTGCAGATACGAAAAAATGCTGTAGATAAAAATACGCTTGATAACCTGGAGACGATTAAACGGGAAGCCATCCGTCTTGCCGGGTTGGTGGAGCAGTTAAAAGATGTTGCGATGGAAAAAGACAGGCAGTTGGTTCTTACCGGTGCCGATGCTGTTTCCCTGCTTCGTGAGGCAGCGGAATTCTGCTCGCCCATCTGCCTTAAAAACAACAATCGCATTACTGTAAACGCTAACAGCAGCTGTATCCCCTTGCGCGTTAATACCGACAGTATCTTTCAAACACTTATTAATCTCATCATCAATGCAAACCGCCATACAAAGGATGATATTATACAGCTAACAGCACAGATCCAACCCTTGTATGCAGTGATAACGGTGGCAGATAACGGCGACGGCATCGACCCTAAGCTGCTGCCGAAACTGTTTGAACGCGGTGTAAGCGGCGATGGCGGTACCGGCCTTGGCCTTGCAATCTGCAAAGAGGTAATTGAGGAGCATGGCGGGGAGATTATTGTTGACAGCACAAGAGATAAAGGTACTGCGTTCATTATAAAACTCCCCTACAAAAACGAATAGCCCATAGATAATTCAAGTGAGCAAGGGGTGAAGTTTATATGAAAAAAGCCGTTATATTAATCGTAGAGGATGATTACAATATCAGAACTGCCGGCCGGTTGGCTCTTGAATTGGAAGGCTACAGTATCCTTGAGGCTGAAACCCTTGCAAAAGGCCGCGCTGCCGCAGAGGCATTAAAGCCCGATTTGATTATACTCGATATCCTGCTCCCGGACGGGAACGGATTACAGTACTGCGAGGAGCTGCGCGGCAAGAACGATGTCCGCATTCTGTTTTTGAGCGCACTGAATACCAAGACAGATGTACTTGCCGGATTAAGAGCGGGAGGGGACGATTACATATCAAAGCCCTTTGACATGGATGAGCTGCTGCTGAGAGTTGAAGCCCTGCTGCGCCGCGGCCGTCTGATTGGAACAGAGGATCCGCCTCAAAAGCTATGTGGCTTGGAATTATATCCATGTTCAAGCCGTGCGATACTGAATGGTCAAGATCTGCTGCTTACACCCAAGGAGTTTGCTCTGATATCTATTTTGGTGCGGAATTGCGGCAGCAGCGTTACTGCTTCTGAACTGTATGAGAAGGTTTGGGGGATGGATATGATTGGCGATGCGCATACGGTAAAGGAGCACATATCACGCATCCGCAGTAAGCTGGGTATGAACAGCGATATTGTGATTGTATCTGAGCGGAGTAAGGGCTATCGTCTTGAAACCGCAAGCACTAAAATGGTTGCAAAAAGTTGACCATTCGATTGCTTTATACCTCCCGGCCTGCGTGTTATACTTTTACCAAAAGGTATTAAAAACGACTGATTGTGACAATCAGCCGTTTGGATTTGCATAGCATCATCATAGGGGGTACTTGCATGAAAAAACGCATTATAAAACCTGTCCTTTGCTTGCTGACGCTTCTTATGGCAATGGGGCTGTTACTGCCGGTATCAGCTGCCGGAGAGGAAGCGTTTTATATCGGCAATGCGATTCATTTTGCCAAAACGCAGGATACCTTGTATTATTCCGGCCATATATCCGATCAGCTGGATAACCTGACGATGGAAACCTGGGTAAAACCAACCACCGATTTCAGTAATATGGATATACCAAACATCAGGATTATGTACAATGGCAACAGTGGTAAATCAGGATATGGAATCTACCTGCACGGGCCTAATAAGAGCCCGTCTATCCTTTTCGGATGTATAGGATGGCTGGTGGCCAGCAATGTGAAGCTTACCCAAAACCAGTGGTGTCACCTTGCTGCCACAAGAGATAGCCTTGCAAGCGGCGGGACGTGGCACTTATATGTTAATGGCGTGGAGCAATCTCTTACCCAAGAAGGGGCAATCAAAAATCAAACCCCAATAGGATATACAAATACAGACGAAAGCTTTTCAATCGGCAATAATAATCTTGTTTCAGAAAATTTCACCGGATGTTTTGATGAGGTAAGATTTTGGAACGTTTGCAGAACCGCGGACGAGATAAAGAACAACATGTACACCAAGCCGGATACCGATGCTGAATCAAATCTGATTGCATACTATAACTTTGAAAGAACCACTGGTTTTACTGTTTCACCCAGCGGTGATAACACTGCGCTTAGCGGCATACCCGTTCCAAATATGGCTAAGAGCGGCGGATATAACCTGACAGCTGCCGGATTTTCATTAACCGGAAGTGTCTCCAACTTTGTAAACAGCGTTGCGCTGGGCTCTTTTGGCTTTCAAATTGCCAACGCTTCGGTAAAAGAAAACGCAGGGGCTATTGCTGCAACCGTTATTAGAACCGACGGAAGTGAAGGCTCTGTAACCATCCACTACCAAACACAGGATGGAACAGGCGGCAGCGCCGCTCTTAGTGGAACCCATTACACCGCTACCCAAGGTGCTATTACCTTTGGGGAGGGCGAAACCAGCAAGGTGATTACAGTTCCCATTATCAACGACAGTTTAGATGGTACTGACCGGCATTTTTCCATTATGCTAACCGGGCCCAACGGTGTTACTATAAACCCCGCCACAGCAACTGTAACAATTACACCTAAGGCAAAAATCAGCACTACTATAAACGGCATTACGCCGCCCGAAAAGGGTAGTACACCTGTTTTATCTTTGAATACCAACGAATATTCCGCATTGGTAGAGTGGTCTCCGAGCCACGCAGAATTCCAGTCCGGAACCCAATATACGGCGACGATTACGCTTACCCCACAGTCTGATTATACACTCAAAGGGATTCCGGACAATGCTTTTCAAATTACCGGGGCCTTAAACGCACAATATACTGCCGGCACCGGTAAGATTATTGCTAAATTTCCGGGCATACCCTATGATGCCCCCGCAGTTGGCGAAGGCTATTCCATTGACTATAAAAACGAAACAGTTAGCATATACAGCGGTTACGAGGCTAGCGAAGACAGCGAATTTAGCAGTTTGCTTACTTCCGGCTGTAGTATTACAAATAACTTGGGGCAACCCCTATATATACGAAAAGCCGCCGGCGGTGAAATACCGGCCAGCACCGGTACAAGCTTTGCCATCCCCGCACGCCCGGCTGCGCCTGTGAATATTGGTACGATTAACGAAAGCATCCTTGGTGCGGGCGACGGCAAAATAACGAATGTTGACAGCACGATGGAGTATAGGCAGGATGCTCAAACCGTTTGGGCAGCAATAACAGGAACAGAAATAACCAATCTGCCCGGCGGTATCTACCATGTGAGATATAAGTCTGATACCAATAAATTCGCTTCAGAAGCCACACAAATTGCGATCAATTCTAATGCCACCGTTGGGGAAAGCACTATCTTGGGTATAACACCCCCTGCGGCAGGCTTGGTACCCGCAGCTTCAGTTACCGAAACCGCCCAATATACCGGCACCGTAACATGGTCGCCGGACCACGCGGTATTCCAATCCGGCAACCAATATACGGCAACCATCACGCTTACCCCCAAGGCGGATTATACCTTCACCGGAGTACCGGAAAACTCGTTTACCGTTCCCGGCGCAATAGCGACTAACCCGGCGAATACCAGTATAATTACCGCAGTGTTCCCCAGTTTGCCTTTTGATGCCCCCGCGGACGGTGAGGGGTATAACATAGACTACATAAACGAGACGATTCTTTTAACAAACGGCTATCAGGCGGGCACCGACAGCGGCTTTACCAGCTTGATTTCCTCCGGAAGCGTTACAGGCTATCTGGGGCAAACCATATATATACGAAAATCCGCAGACGGAGAGATTCCTGCAAGCGCGGGAACAGGCTTTGCTATTCCCGCAAGACTTTCGGCTCCGGCCGGAATCGGTACCGCAAACGAGAGCTACCCCGACGCGGGGGACGGCAAGATTACCAACGTTGACAGCACGATGGAGTATAAGAAGGATGCTGAACCGACATGGACGGGTATTACAGGTTTTGAACTGACCGGCCTGACCGGCGGTACCTATTATATTAGGCTCAAGGCCGCCGATAAGGATATCGACCCCGCGGTTTCCGCTGAATCTTTTGCATCCTTGGCCGCTTCCATTACCGTTCAAACGACAGGTACCACACCCGAACCTGCACCCGCAGCAGACATTGACTATGAAACCGAGCAGCTAACCGGGCTTATTGCAAATGCAAAGTATCTTATTGATGGAGCCAGTTATACCGCGGATGCAAACGGAAAGATTGTTCTTTACGATCAATGGTTTGGCAACACTTCTTTATCCCTCGTAAGGCGCGGCAACGGAACAACCACAACAGACAGCACCGCCCAAAGTCTGCCTGTACCCGCAAGGCCTGCAACGGCGCCAACGGTGAATGGACACGCTCAAGTGGGTAGCGTAAAAGGGAAGATTACGGGCGTAACTACCGAAATGGAGTACAGCGACGGTTCGGGCTGGATAGCCTGTACCGGCGACAGCATCACCGAGCTTGCAGCCGGAACCTACCATGTTCGCTACCGGGCAAGTAACACTGCAAAGAAGTTTGCCAGTGCCGCGGCCGATGTTGTAATTACCAAAATCAGCGTAACTCAGGTACCTGGGGAGGTAACCGATCCAGGCAGCGTAGGTATAGAGCCAATCGGTGAAGCCTTCAGCGTCTCTGTTGAGGTTCGTATACAGAAATCATCCGTTACCGACGATGCGATACGCGATGCAATAAAAGCAAGCCCGGCATTAAGAGACAATAGCTTAAGTATGTTCTCTATTGACATAAGTATCTATGAAGAAGGGACAAATACCCGTGTGCAGCCCAATGAGGGAACATCGGTTAGGATTACCTACCCCATTCCTGCGGAGCTGCTGGCGGGCAAAAACAGGCTGATGGTTGTTTGTATTGAAAATGGCAAGCTGGTGATTCTGCCCACCAAGGTAGTAAAACGGGGAAACATTGAGTGCATTGAATTCACCGCAACCCATTTTTCTCCGTACGCCATCATCGACAATAGAGGGGCGTTGAGTTACAGCCCTTCTGAAACGATTACCTCTAATTTTCTTTCCAACAATCCAAAGCCTACGATACCCGAAACCGGCTTCGATACTTTGGATTGGATTATCTGGGGTGTGCTTGGTAATATGTCCGCACTTTTCTTTTAGTGCTTAACCGCAGCTTTAGCGAATAGGGGCAGGGCTCATACAGTAACCTGTTCGTATGATACGCAGTATTCAAGTATGGCTTAGCCTTACTTCCTAAATCAATGGTGCAATTCGGCATGGATGTTTATCGTAAGAATTTCTTAATGCTAATTCACTCCGTAAGTACCTTATCCGTTATGATAAGTACCTATGCCTCCTTGGTTTTCGGCGTGGTGTAGCAGTCAGGGCGAATACACCCATGCCAGCACCCCAAAATAAATAAAGCAGAAACTATCACTTGCTCTTACTTATTAAGCTCTTTTTAGGGCTTAATTTTTTGTGCTGCATCAGGTATAAAGATATTTGAAACCCCTTAACAATTATTGTGCGCTGTGCCTGCGGTTACTGCATATATAAATATCTTCCGCAAGCAATCATCTTGTGGTATAATAATCGCGCGTTTACAAAAAAGTACAATACGTTATCTTTTATCATTATCCCCCAACCGCATTATAAAGAGGTGAACTCTATTGGCAATTATAGAAGTATCCGGCTTAACTAAAACCTTTGAGTACTATAAAAAGCAGGAGGGGCTTTCCGCCTCACTGCGCGGGCTGATACACCGCGAAAAGCTTCTCAAAGAAGCCGTAAAGGGCATCGACTTTACTATCGAGCGCGGCGAGATGGTGGGCTTTTTAGGGCCGAACGGCGCGGGCAAAACCACAACGCTTAAAATGCTTTCGGGCATCCTCTTCCCCACCGGCGGAAAGGCCAGTGTAATGGGGTATGTGCCGTGGGAGCGCAAGAAGGCCTTTAAGATGCGGTTTGCCATTGTGATGGGGCAGAAAAGCCAGCTTTGGTGGGACCTGCCCGCGAGTGAGTCACTCGCCCTCAACCGCCATATCTACGAGCTGGACGAGGCAGCCTATCGCCGCAGTGTGGACGAGCTGACCGAGCTGCTGGATGTAAAAGACCTGCTGGGCGTTCAGGTGCGCAGACTTTCGCTGGGTGAGCGCATGAAGATGGAGCTGATTGCTTCCCTGCTGCACAAACCCGAGGTGATGTTCCTGGATGAGCCCACCATCGGGCTTGACCTGATTTCACAGCAGCGCATCCGTGACTTTTTGCGCTACTACAACACACAGACGCAAACCACCGTCATCCTTACCAGCCACTACACCAGTGATATTCAAGACCTCTGCAAGCGCACCATCGTCATTGGCGACGGCCAGCTGGTTTATGACGGGCCGCTGATGCAGATCAACAGCCTGTTCGGTGACCGCAAGCTGCTGAAAATAAGCTTATCCGAACCGATTGACTGCGAACAGCTTAACCGGTTCGGCACCGTGCGCAGCTGCGACAGCCTGCAGGCGGTGTTGGAGGTGGACCGCGGCTCTGTACGCGAAACAGCCTCTGAGGTGCTGGAAAAGCTGCCGGTGGTGGACTTTAACATTGAAGACATTCCGATAGAGGAAGGCATCACCCACCTCTATCAAAGAGGGCTTGACCATGCTCATACATAAATATCTGCGTGCTTATACCATCGGGCTTGTAAGCGCACTGGAATACCGGGCAAATTTCGCAATCGGCATGCTGAGTGCTGCCTTTCCGATACTGATACAGGTGTATATGTGGAACGCCATCTATGGCAGCAGCGAAACGATGTTTAACCGCAGCTACTGCCAGATGATCGCCTACACCGTTTTGGCTGCCATCACCAGCAGGCTGATACGCGCGGGCTTTGAGTACGAGATAAACGACGATATTAAAAACGGCGGCTTAAGCAAGTTTGTAATACGGCCGGTAGGGTACCTGCCCTACCGCATGAGCTGCTTTCTTGGGCAGAAAACCGGGCATCTGGTCGCGGGGCTGCTATTGCTTACGGCATCAATCGGTATAATCAGTATTATCTTTCATACCGCCGTGGTTAGCCTAACGGGCGTTGTTCTGTTTTTGCCCGCTATCGCGCTTGCTTTTATCTTGAATTTTATGATCTTCTTCTGTGTCGGCATGTGGGCATTCTGGCTTTCGGAGATCGGCTTTCTGTTTGAGGCGGTACGCATCGTGATTATTGTTCTGAGCGGCGGCATCTTCCCGCTGGATATCTTCGGCCCCACCATACAGAGGATACTCTCCTTCCTGCCGTTTTACTACACGGTAAACTTCCCCGTGGATGTACTGTGCGGAGTCATAGATACATCGGCGATACCGTTTGCCTTTGCGGTTCAGGCGGCATGGATTGTACTGCTCACCGGTTTTTCAGCGCTGTTGTGGAAATGCGGCTCCGGCAAATATCTTGCCGCGGGCGGTTAAAAGGATGGTAAGATGAAACAGATTTTAACAGCTATCAAAAAGCATCTCATCCTCTGGGGCATCCTGATGAAAAACAGCCTGATGAGCCAGTTGGAATATCGTGTGAACTTCTATACCGGCATGGCGATGGAGCTTGGGTATCTGCTGGCCAAAACCGTATATATCATCGTAATCTATAAAGCGGGCATTCCGATTAATGGCCTTTCGCCGGACGAGGTGCTGGTATTCTTCGGCACCTACATGATTGTTACCGCCTCTTATGCCGGCATTTACGCCAGCAACTTCTGGGGGATGAGCGATCAGGTTCGCAACGGTGATCTAGACCTATTGCTGGTAAAGCCGGTCTCCACACAGTTTATACTAACCCTAAAGCGCAGCGACCTCTCCTGCGTAATCATCGACGTCGGAACCGGCATCGCGGCGGTTGCCATCGGGTTAAGCAGACTGAAGCTTTCTGTGGGTATCCTGAGTATTCTGGGTTACATCGGCTATGTGCTTGCGGGCAGTGTGGTTGGGTACGCGCTGTTTCTGCTGCCGCAGCTGTTAACCTTCTGGTTTGTAAAAACCGAGGCGGTTTCGGCGCTGGTGGATTCTTTTTGGGATTTCAACAACATGCCTATGGGCATTTACAACAGGGCTATCCAGAGTGTGGGGGTATTCCTTATCCCGATTTTTGTGGTTACCAACTTCCCCGCACTGTTTATCCTTCGCAGGATGGAGCCGCTGTACGCTGTCTGGGGCATTCTCTGCCCGGTACTGTTACTTACACTGGCCTCGCTTGCGTTCCGCTTCTCACTCAAACGTTATGCCAGCGCAAGCAGCTGATAACGGTTAGTTTCATCACATAATGAGCCTATAAAAACACTAGAGGGGCGCTGTTCGCAGCGCCCCTCGATTATTCATGATGAAACATTAAGCCGGATTATGCCGCTTGCCTGAAAGCTCCTCAATCGTAATCCTGATAATCCTGGTTTCGTTAACATAACCGTGTATCATCTCTTCACGCCCCTTGGTAACCCCGGGGGATAAACGGTCGCACAGCAGCCCCAAAACGCGCAGTTTCTCGGTCTCCTCCTCTATCACAATTGCAGTGCCGGTTACCACAGCGCTCTCATACAGGGTGGTGAACCGATCTGCAAGTATTTCTGAACGGGTAGTAACCACAAAGGATACCTTATTATTCTGGGCGAGGTTATCAAGCTTTTTGCCGGTCACGGCACAGTGCAGGTAGATACAGCCTTCGGCTTCTGAATAACAGTAATTGATGGGTACGCCATAGGGCTGGCCGCCTGCCGAAGCGGTACAGAGTACGCCGAACTCTCCGGCCCTTAATATCTCTTTGGCTTCCTCCGCTGAGGTCAACCGTTGTTTTCTGGGCATTCGCATACCCCTTTCAGGCTTGGCTTTTATCTGACAATCACGCACAGTACAATATGCAAGAGGATACTTGGGTAGCAGTTCTTGCTCAAAATGCGCGCGATTCCCATAATCAGGCCCATAATCAGGCCCAGCATGGCGTTGGAAACCAAAAGCATAATAATACCCGCCGGCGTTGCGCCATTTGAGATGGTAAGCGCAAAGTCTATGTACCCAAGGTTCCAGATGGCATACATCGCCGCCGTAACCATACACACTGTCAGCTCCACCTTAAAATGGGGCTTTAGCTGGTTCCACGCATACCCGCGGAACAGAACTTCTTCAAATATCGGGGTTACAATGGCTGTATAGAGCAGCGAAAGCAGCGTGCTTGCTGAGAAATCACGCGCAAGCACCGGCACTGCCAGGATAAAGCCGCCCACAATCACGGTTGCGATAATGTAGAGGATACGGTCCTTACTGCTGGTGAACCTGGGTAAAACCGAAAGCGGTATTCCCCTTAATCTCGCCAGTGCAAACAGCACCGAGCCTACCGCTACCATCGCAAGCAGCCCTGTTACCGGCTGCATGACGGTGCCCTGTACCCCAAGCACGGCGGTACAGGCCATGGTTAGCGCCGCCCTCGCGGCCTGAACCAATATCAGTATCACTGTAACCTTCAACAACGCCGTAAGCGTTGTTTTGCTTAACTCCTTCATAGCATCCATGCCTTTCTGTCGTATGGTGTCATACAACCTGAAAGATATAAAACTTCAGGTATCCGGTTTCTGGAACGTTCCACAGGATAGGGTGATCAGGCGACTGATACCGCGCCTCTACCTGCCGCAAACCCACCCCGGCATCGGAAGCCGCACTGCCCAGCATATCGCAGAACATCTCGTCGGTCATAAAATGCGAGCAGGAGCAGGTGGCTAGGTAACCGCCCGGCGGCAATAGCTTCATGGCGCGAAGGTTAATCTCCTTATAGCCGCGCACGGCGTTTTCGGTAGTCTTGCGCGACTTGGTGAATGCCGGCGGGTCAAGGATAATCATATCATACACCCCCCTGGGGCCTTCGGTTAGCTGGGGCAGCAGGTCAAACACATTGGCGGCCTTACACTCCACCACGCCGTCCAAGCCGTTACGCTTGGCGTTGGCCTCGGCCATCTTTACCGCATCCTCCGAGATATCCACCGCCAGCACATGGGAAGCCCCGCCCTTTGCCGCATTCAGCGCAAACGAGCCGGTATGGGTAAAGCAATCCAGCACACGTCTGCCGCGGCTGATGCGCGCAACAGCCTGACGATTATATTTCTGGTCAAGAAAGAAACCGGTTTTTTGACCGTTTTCAAAATCAACCTGGTATTCAATCCCGTTCTCAACAATGGTGGTTTCGGTAAACGTGGGGGCTTTTAAATCCTTAAACGGGAAATAACCCTTGCCCTGCGTCATACCCTCCAGCTCGCGGATTGCCACGTCGTTGCGCTCATACAGCCCGTCAATCTGCTGGCCGTCCTCACGCAGAATCTTCAGCAGCAGCGAAAAGATCATCTCCTTGCGCTTTTCAATGCCAAGCGAGAGCGTCTGCGCCACCAATATATTCTCAAACCGGTCGACCGTTAGCCCCGGGAAGAAATCGGCCTCGCCGAAGATAATGCGGCAGCAGCCGATATCGCTGCCCATCACAGTTTTACGGTACTCCCACGCATGACGCAGGCGGCGCTCAAAGAACGCCTCGTCAAAGCTGTCGTTTGCGTTGCGGGAGATAATGCGTATCCTGATCTTGGAATTGTTATTAATAAAACCGGTGCCGAGGTACTTGCCCCGCGTGCTCAGCACATCCACGAGGTCGCCGTTGCCGTAATCCCCCACCTTGTTGAGCACCTCGGTGTCGTATACCCAGGGATGCCCCGCACGCAGGCTGGTTTCGGCCTTATAGGATACACTGACGGTTGCATTGCCTCGCTGCTTCACGAAATAATCATGTCCTTTCACCGATTCGATAGAGCTTTTTGTTATTTTTCCATTGTATTATATCAAAACTCCGGCTTGAATACCAGATTTATGAGAGTTGATTTATATAAAAAGTACAAATTTCTTTAAACGCTGCTGTTTTCCTTGCAAACAAACCATCTCTTCTTATATAATTTAAACAGGTTATTGTGCTGTTGTAAAGCATTAAAGCAACAAATGAGGAGGTTAAGTTGTATGAACGTTGATTCTGTACAGATTCTGATTGCAATGATTTTTTACATCCTGCTGGTTATCGGCATCGGTGTATACTTTGCAAAGCGCGCAAACGAGAATTCCGACAACTACTTTTTGGGGGGCAGAAGCTTGGGGCCGTGGGTGGCGGCAATGAGCGCCGAGGCCTCGGACATGAGCGGCTGGCTACTGATGGGCCTGCCCGGTGTGGCTTACTGGTGCGGTCTTTCCGACGCATTCTGGACAGCTATCGGCTTAGCCGTTGGTACATATTTAAACTGGCTGCTTATTGCTAAGCGGTTAAGGCACTATTCGGTTGTGGCGGGGAATTCCATTACCATTCCCGAATTCTTCAGCAACCGTTTTAAAGAGAATACTAAGATTATTCGCTTTATTGCTTCGGCTTTTATCCTTGTATTCTTTACGGTATACGCCGCAAGCTGCTTTGTAACCTGTGGCAAGCTGTTCTCGTCACTCTTTGGGTTGAACTACCAGCTGATGATGATTATCGGTGCGATCTTTGTAATAGTGTATACCTTTTTAGGCGGCTTTCTTGCCGAAAGCTCGTCAGACTTTATTCAGGGCATCGTGATGATTGTTGCATTGGTGCTGATACTCGCTACCGGTACCGCTGCTGCAGGCGGCCCAGAGGCAATTTTGAACAACATTAAGAACATTCCCGGCTTCTTCAGCTTCTTTGGCATCGCACAGCCCCAGCTGATAGACGGTGTTCAGCAGGTATCCTCCACCGGTGCCCCGCTGTTCGGCGAAGCCGGAAGCTACGGCTTTTTAACCATCATCTCCACCCTTTCATGGGGTCTTGGCTACTTTGGCATGCCGCAGGTACTGCTGCGCTTTATGGCAATCCGCCGTTCCTCCGAGCTAAAAAAGTCCAGAATCATTGCTACCGTATGGTGTGTAATCTCTCTTTTTGCCGCGGTTGCCGTTGGCATTATCGGCCGCGTATTATTCCCTAGCGAAGCCATGCTGCTTACCTCCAGCGGTGCAGAGAACGTGTTTATCGTGCTTTCCACCAACCTGCTGCCGCCGCTCATCGCGGGTGTGGTAATGTCGGGTATTCTGGCCGCTACCATGAGCTCCTCCGATTCCTACCTGCTCATTGCGTCTTCTGCCTTTGCAATGGATATCTTTAAGGGTATCTTCAAAAAGGACGCAAGCGATAAGCAGGTTATGCTTCTTTCGCGCGTTACACTGCTGCTCATTTCTTTGTTTGGCATTATTATCGCCCTTGATGAGAACAGTGTTATTTTTAAAGTGGTTTCTTTCGCGTGGGCAGGCTTCGGCGCCACCTTCGGCCCGCTGATGATCTTCTCGCTCTTTTGGAAACGTGTTACCCGCTCTGGTGCGATAGCAGGTATGCTGGCAGGCGGCGGTATGGTCTTTGTGTGGAAGCTGCTGATTAGGCCCCTCGGCGGTGTGTTTGGCATCTATGAGCTTCTGCCCGCATTCGTGATATCCTGCATCGCGATTGTTGTTGTATCGTTGCTAACCCGAAAACCGTCGGCAGAGATTGAAAATGAATTTGAAGCCGCAAAGGCAATGACAGAATAATTTTCTATTAAATTTGACATTACCTTCACTCCTCGTTATAATAAATGACAAATGACAATGGCGTCAAAGAAACGGCTGTATCCGGCCTTTCTTTGACGCCTTATTCTATTTGGGGATAAATTTATCGTGAAAGGAATGCAGCCGCTTGAGCATTTTTACAGCCACCCATAACAACACCTTAAAACACAGTCTCTGGCTCTGGTTTGTGGTTACCTTGATACTTACCGTTGCAGCCTTCCTGGCCGGCGGTGCATGGCTATTCTTCAGCCAAGGGATATCACCGCTTTCGGCTGCCATATTCGGAGGCTTGCTTGTATTATGGGCACTGGCCTATACGCTTGCTTACCGGCGCATCATCACCCCCCTTTACCGCGCCTATGGGCAGATTACCGCCTGCACAAACGAAATGGCTTTGGGTAACCTTGATGCTGCAGGAGATATCACCGGGCAGGAATACCTTACCGAGCTCTCGCAAAATATCTCATCACTGAGCAGCAGCTTAAACGATTATATCTACGAGATTTCCGCCGTTCTGTCTCACCTATCTGTCGGGGATATGGCGGTTAAGCTCAGTAAGTCACAGCAGTATTCCGGAGACTTCATGCCCATTAAAAACGCTCTCAAGCGCATTATCCTTTCGCTCAACGAAACCTTCACCGAAATCAGCCGGCTGGTGGATAAGCTCACCAAGGTTTCCAAGCAGCTTAAAAACAGCGCCGGTTCCCTCGCGCAGGGCTCTGCCGAACAGTTACAGGAGATTACCAATCTTTCAGAATTGGTAACCGGCATCAGCCATCATACCGCCGATAACGCCTCCAACGCACAGCTTGCGGCTAAGAGTGCCATGGAGGCAAAGGAGCGTGCCACCACCGGCAACGAATACATGAACCACCTGCTCGTCTCCATGGACGAAATCGGTGCGGCATCAAGCGATATCTCAACAATTATCAAGCTGATTGACAGTATTGCTTTTCAAACCAACGTGCTGGCGCTTAACGCCTCGGTAGAGGCCGCAAGGGCGGGCGCCGCCGGCAAGGGCTTTGCGGTGGTAGCCAACGAGGTTAAGCAGCTTGCCTTAAAGAGCGCCGACGCAGCCAAGCAAACCGAGGAGCTGATATATACCAGTATTCAAAAGGTTCAGGAGGGTGTAAAAACTGCGGAGCAGACCGCCGAGGTGTTTAAAGATATCCTCTCCTCCGTGAACATAACCGCCGAGCTCAGCGGCAAAATTGCCGGGCTCTCTCAGGCACAGGCACAGGATATCACCCGCACCACCGGCATTATATCGGGTATCGCCGGTGTGGTGGATACCAATACCGCCAACGCGCAGGAGGTAGCTGCGGTAAGCGAAGAACTCAATAATCAGGCAAAAAGTCTGAAAAGGCTGATGAAACGCTTCCAGCTCAAGGGAAGCCGCGACGCAAGCCTTGATACTGCCATTCAGGCAAAGCAGGCTTTATCGGCCCGTACCCTGATGCAGCGGCTAAAGGAGGCGCTTAGCGGCTGCAATGTCTCTGGTTATGACGCTTTGCTTAAAAACGCGGTAAACAGTGTGCCCAGCATCGAATGTCTCTACCTGATTGACGAGGAAGGCATTCAGGTAAGCAGCACCGTGATGAGCGATGCGGCCTCAAAGGACGTTTCGGAGGAATTCACCCCCGCCATGCCGGGGGACTGCCATGCAGCCAAGAAATATTTCACCAAGGCGTTAAAGCTCGGGGGCGAGGTTTACCAGTCGGAGGAATATATCTCAGGCGCAACCGGCGGGCTTTGCCGTACCTTTTCGGCACTGTGCACCACTGAGTGCGCCCGGCTGGTGGTGTGCATTGACACGATGTGCGGGATAGAGGTAAACTAGATAAAAGACAGCGTTTAACAGTTGTTTGATATCTTCCCTCGACTGTCGCTGCGTTTGACCGCGAGCCTTAGGCAAAACAATAAAAAGGGGTACAATCTGCATATGAATAATGACATAGTACTGAAAGAGGTTCCGCCGCTGCACAGCGACCTGATGAGCCTTATAGATAAACTGGATAACGAACTGCTGGAGCTCTGCCCGAGCGAGGGCATCTTCCGAGTGGATTTCAGCGACCCGAAGGTACACAGCATGCTGTTTGTTGTCGGGTATCAGGACGGCACCCCCGTGTGCTGCGGCGGTATTCGCCCATTGAACGATGAAACGGTGGAGCTTAAGCGATTCTTTGTAGAAAAGACGTGCCGCAAACAGGGGCTTGCCTCTAAGGTGCTTGCCTACCTCGAAACCAAGGCGAAGGAGAAGGGGCATTCGCTGCTGAAGCTGGAAACCGGCCCCGAACGTGCCGATGCCATAGGGTTTTATAAGAAATCGGGGTTTGTTGAGATTCCGCTGTTCGGAGAGTATATCGGCAGTAAATACAGCATCTGCTTTGAGAAGAGATTGTAAATCAAAACCACCAGTTAAACTGGTGGTATGCACCAGCCCTAAAAGGGCATATTACTGGCACAGCGTCTCAAGACGCACTGAATGGTTCCGCCAACCGCATTACTATTACGGGCAGCCGCTAAAGCGGCTGTTCGTTTTTCATGCCTTTGTTTCCTTGCTACCCGTGAACGGGTCTATGTATTCTTTGAATGATATTTGATCTGAAGCTATGTCTTCTTGTAATTGGTTTTTGATATATTCTTCAATTACTTTTGCATTTCTTCCTACTGTATCAACATAATATCCTCTGCACCAGAAATGCCTGTTCCCATACTTATACTTCAAATTTGCATGCCTATCAAATATCATTAAAGAAC
>NZ_FNID01000006.1 GCF_900103835.1 Acetanaerobacterium elongatum
TTACCAATCGTTTCTCCAGCAGCAAGCGAGATAGTTTTACCCTGTTTGAACAAACGGCACTGAAACTGGGTATCAGACATAAACTTATTCGTCCTTATACACCCCGACACAACGGCAAGGTAGAACGTAGCCACCGTGAAGACCAAAAGCGTTTCTATGACATACACCACTTTTATTCACTCGCCGATTTTGATGTGCAGCTAGCTGCACATCAAAATCGTTCCAATAACATACCGATGCGCCCACTTTGCTGGCTTTCGCCACTTGAAAAGCTTGCTCTTTCCTAACACTGTCCAAGATGTTTGACAAACCTACAAATTCAAAATGATTGCGCTTACAATAAAAACAACTTATACTAGTATTTGAAAGGGAGTGTTGTAATGTTGTGTTGTATCTGTGGGAAAAAGCAAAGTAGTTTTATAAGCGATTTTCCTTTAACCGAGGAATTGAACAGTTATCGCATTTGCTCAGCCTGTGATCAAAGAAAACGGGACTTAACATATAGCGTTGGGTATAGTAACATAGATGAATTTAATTCAATTAAAGAATTCTTTTATAGCTGTTCATGTGAAGGACCTGTTAGAGAATATTTGCTTTCGTTTATTTCTAAAAATCAAGAAATATTAGAAAATGAGTTGAAAATCCGCCATCAAAAAGAGTTTGAGATGAAAGAACAACTTGAGCTAAATGTGAAACGTTACAAAGAATTTATGATAACAACTACGCATTCTATGAAAGGGTACGATATCAAGAATTATTATGGTATCATCAGTGCTGAAATTGCATTGGGAACTGGTTTTTTAAGTGAATTATCTGCTAATCTAGCTGATTTATTAGGAACAACGAGCGGACTCTTCGCCCAAAAACTTGATGAGGCCCGAAACCAAGTAATCAAAAATCTTATTGATAACGCATATGAACATGGTTGTAATGCTATTATTGGATTATCATTTAATTATATATTATTCTCAGGTAATATGATTGGAATCGTGGCAAATGGTACAGGTGTTTCAATAGTTAAAGCTAATATAAATGGCCTAGAAGAATTGAATGTTCTTGAAAAGCTTGCTTCACTGCGTGCAAGTAATGCTATAACACAAGAAGAGTATAATGAAAAAAAGAAAATAGTCCTTGAAAAAATCAAATAGCTAAATTGCGGGATATTAAGTAATCAATTTAAAAGATATTGTAGCAACTATCATACCCCCTCCTATTTATTCATAAACTGTAAATGTGAATATTGGAAGGGGGCTCAATATGCCGCAGGTGCTGCCGTACAACCGTGAGAAGGCTATTGCATACGCGCACCAGTGGGCGTATAGCCGTAATCCACGGTACTATGACTTTGAGGCCTTGGGCGGCGATTGCACCAACTTTATCTCGCAGTGCCTGTATGCTGGAGGCGGACATATGAATTTTAAACCGGTATACGGCTGGTATTATGTAAACCTAAGCCGTCGTTCCCCCTCTTGGACAGGAGTGGAATTTTTTTATAACTTTCTTACCCGCGCAACGGCAAGTACCGGGCCGTTTGCCTCAAGAACGAACATTTCCGCAATGATACCGGGCGATGTTATCCAGCTGCGGTTTGAGGGGGCGGCATTCACGCATTCTTTATTGGTGGTTGCGGTATCCGAGCCCACCCCGAGCGGCATTCTGATTTCAACCCACACCTACGACAGCGACAGCCGCGCGCTGGACACCTACTATTACGCGGAGGCTAGGTTTCTGCATATAGAAGGAATAAGGGAATAACCGGCAATCCCTATCGGTTTCTGTTGGAAGTAAACCTTTTTATCGTTTTGTTTAGCGCTTTTATGTGTGAAATTGCATCTTGACATCCCTATGCTTCTCTGCTATTCTTAATTTATATTTTTATATATGCCTAACGCGATGATAGGGAGCAGTAGTTGACTTTAGCAGGTTTAAGAGAGCCGCGATGCTGTGATGCGGTACCTGTAGCAGCAATGAACTCGCCCTTGAGCGGTCAGCCCAACGCTGCTGTAGCAGCCAGTAGGTGTGAACGGTTTTCCTCCGTTAACGGGAAGGCGGGTTTTGGGGCTGTTAAGCCTACGACACGCTGCTAAGCGGATGTGCCCTGCACATCAATCGGAGTGGTACCACGGAAGTTGTATGCTTTCGTCTCCATGCAAGCGTATTTTTTATACGCGTTGTATGAGACGAAAGCTTTTTTATTGCAGTTTTTCCCTATTACGCTCCATTCACATATGGTTACACGGGCAAATAAGTTTGAAAGATTGGTTTGAGCAAGAAAGGATGGTTTGCTATGAATGATTTAATCGAGATTACCTTGGGTAACTTAATCAAAGACCTTGGGGAGAGATACCCTGACCGCCTTGCCGTAAAATACACTGACCGTGATTTTGAAAGAACCTGGAAACAGCTTGATGAAGAGGTGGAACGCCTTGCACGAGGCTTTATGGCTATCGGCATTAAAAAGGGCGACCATGTGGCCATATGGGCTACCAACACCCCCGAATGGATGCTCACGCTGTTTGCCACTGCAAAGATCGGTGCGGTACTGGTAACCGTAAACACCAACTACAAGGTGTTTGAGCTGGAATACCTGCTCCGGCAGTCTGACAGCAAATGCATGGTAATGATGCATGGCATCAAATCCACCAGTTATGTGGATATTGTAAACGAGCTTATCCCGGAGCTGAAGAATTCCAGGCCCGGTGAGCTCAACCACCCGATGCTGCCCTACTTAAAGTCGATTGTCTATGCCGGGGACGATACCCCAGCGGGTATGTACAACTTTAAAGACCTCTATACCCGCAGTGAAGAGGTAAGCTACGAGGATTACTTAGCCATAGCAAATACAGTGCACTTCCATGATGTAGTGAACATGCAGTACACCTCTGGTACTACCGGCTTCCCCAAGGGGGTAATGCTCACCCACTACAATATCATTAATGATGGTAAAAGCATCGGTGACTGCATGAAGTTTACGCCCGATGATAAGCTCTGCATTCCCGTGCCGTTCTTCCACTGCTTTGGGCTTGTGCTTGCCATTATGGCAAGTATTACGCATGCCACCGCTATGGTGCCGATTGACCACTTCAGCCCCGTTCCCGTTATGTCGGCTATCCAAAACGAGGGCTGTACCGCGGTGCACGGTGTGCCCACCATGTTTATTGCCATGCTGGAGCACCCCGACTTCAAGAAATTCAAGTTCCCGCGCTTGCGTACCGGCATCATGGCGGGTTCCCCCTGCCCAGTGAAGGTGATGCAGCAGGTGGTGGACGAGATGAACATGACCGAGATTACCATTGCATACGGCCAGACCGAGGCCTCGCCCGTTTGCACCCAGACCACCACCGATGACAGTATTGCGGTTCGTGTGGCTACCGTGGGCAAGGTGCTGCCACACATGGAGGCCAAAATCGTCGACCCCGAAACCGGAGAGACCTTAGGCCCCAACAAGCCCGGTGAGTTCTGCGCGCGCGGCTATAACATCATGAAGGGCTATTACAAGATGGAGGAGGCCACCGCTGCCGTAATTGATAAGGATGGCTGGCTGCATACCGGCGATCTTGCCCAAGTGGATGAACACGGCTACTATAAGATTACCGGCCGCTTAAAGGATATGATTATTCGCGGCGGCGAGAATATCTACCCCAAGGAGATTGAGGAATTCTTATATACCCATCCCGCAGTAAAGGATGTGCAGGTAATCGGCGTACCTTCTAAGAAGTACGGTGAAGAGGTTATGGCCTGTATTATTCTGCGTGAGGGTATGTCGCTTACCGAAGAGGAGGTAAAAAGCTGTGTTGCCGCCTCAATGGCGCGCCATAAGGTGCCCAGTTATGTAGCGTTTATGGACTCCTTCCCCATGACGGCAAGCGGTAAAATCCAGAAGTTTAAGATGCGTGAGTGGGCAGTGGAACATCTCGGTCTGCAGGACGCGGCGAATATTGAGACCGCATAGCCCAGACTTTACCGCCCCTTCTGATGCCAAAAATTCCGAAGAGCAGTAGCATTTTCTTACGTATTAGGTTATAATGGAGTTATTCTAAAGGTTTCATTATCTGGCTCTTACTTGGGCCATAGTCCAGTATGAGCTTTTTTTCTGAATCCTTTTATGCAATAGCATCGGTTTTAAATCCGATACTTTTTCCGCAACAGTGTAATACTGATTCCGATAGAAATAGGGTAACCTCCGCACTCATCTCTATTTCAGGTCGAAATAAGTATAATCGGCAGGCAGGTGATAATTTGATGGATTCCCCTGACATTAAGCTGTGCATGGGCTGCATGCGCGAGAAACAAGGCAAAGAAGCTGTTTGCCCATTTTGCGGCTTTGACGTCAATACCCCCCACCACCCCCTGTATCTAAAGCCCGGTACGCTTGTTTCCAAGCAGTATATCGTTGGAAAGCTGATTGCCTATAACGGTGAAGGTGCCACCTATCTGGGATGTGACCTTACCCAGAACAATAAGGTACTGATACGTGAATACATGCCTGATGCGCTGGCCGTTCGCGAGACCGGCGGCGAGCATGTAATAACCCTCAAGGGTAAAGAAACACAATATAAGGCGCTGCTTTCTGATTTTAGCGACCTTTGCCGTCAGTTACAAAAGCTGCGTACATATACGGGGCTTCTTTCGCTTACCGACTTTTTTGAACAGAATAATACCGTTTATGCGGTATATCAGTTTGTAGCCGAAACGACACTTTCCTCGTTTTTTAAAGAGAATGGGGTACTTACCATCGAAACCCTCAAGGAGAGGCTTGCACCCATCCTTGCAGCGGTAGAGGCGATGCACGCGCTGGGTGTTATTCACCGCGGAATCAGCCCCGAAACCATTCTGGTTAACGAGGACCGTACGCTGCGGCTGTTCGGTTTCTCTATTCCCGCCGCTCGAACCGCCAAGTGTGAGCTTGCCGCCGAGCTGTTTGCGGGTTATTCCCCGCCCGAGCTTTACAGCCTGACCGGCTGGCAGGGTACTTGGACAGATGTTTATTCGGTTGCTGCGGTAATCTACACCGCGCTTACCGGTGTAGTTCCCCCCGAGGCACCTGCCCGGTTGACAGGCGATACCTTAAAGCCTGCTTCGGAGGTAAACCCGGCTGTACCGGAGTTTATCTCGCTGGTTTTACAGCAGGCAATGGCGCTTGAGCCTAAGGAACGCCCCCAGACCATCGGAGCATTCTCTATGGCGCTTACGCAGCCTGCAGCACCCGGTGGAGTAATGACAGAAAACAGCGATAAACGAGGTGAAAACATGTATCAGGAACAGCCTGCCAAGAGAAAATCGGCACATAAATGGAAGGTACGAAAAAGAAACTTTATCTATATGATGAGCTCAATGCTGATCACCACCGCGGTTCTTCTCACCCTGATGTTTGTTATCTTGAGTGAGATCGACAGCAGCCTGCTGGTTTTTGCAAAGGATAATACCCCTGGTACCAGTATCATTGATGTATCAAGTGATGCAACCGCATCTGAGGCTCCTTATCTTTTGCCCGACTTTGTGGGGAGTTATCTTGACTCTGTAAAGAGCAAAGAAGACTTTCAAAAGAAATACTTTTTGACCGAAACCGAAGAGTATAACGATGAACAGCCGGCCGGTGTAATCTTTGAACAAAACCCCATCGCCAATACTCCTGTTACCGATTCGGTGAATGTTGCCGTGAAGGTAAGTAAGGGTCCCGCTCCTATTCCTGATACTATCGTTGGTATGGCGCAGGCGGACGCACAGAAAACACTCGATGATTTAAAAATAAAGTATCAGGTTGTTCAGATGTATGACGATACCGTTCCCGCAGGCAATGTAATCAAGGTAACCAGACTGCCCGGCGAGGTAATGCTGTTCATCAGCCAGGGAAGTATGAACGGTGCCTCAACCGGTTCCGGCGGCTACGGCGGCATGACCTTCGAGGAATATTGGAAGATATTTGGCACCAACTCTAATTAACATAAGAAAAAGAGGATGACCTATGAAGCTTGCTTTTTCTACGCTTGGCTGCCCCGGGTGGCCGTTTGAGGAAATCTTCTCTACGGCGAAGGACTTAGGGCTAGATGGCATTGAGATCCGCGGCATCGGCAGCGAGATGTTTGCCCCGCAGGCCAAACCCTTTCTGCCCGAAAATATCGAAGCGACCATACAGCGGTTTCATAAGGCCGGCATGCAGATTCCGATGCTGACCTCCGGTGCAGTACTTGGCAATAAGGCCAAGGCTGCCGACGCGGTGGCCGAGGCAAAAAGCTATATAAACCTTGCGCACAAGCTTGGTACAAAATATGTGCGTGTAATGATTACCGCCGTACCCCAGCCCACCGACGACGCGGACATGGAAACCGCCCGCCTTGCTTATGAGGAGCTATGCTCTTACGGCGAGGAGCGCAGCGTTACCCCGCTGATTGAAACCAACGGGCCGTTTGCGTCCTCTGCGGCAATGAAGGCCTTTATGGAAAACATAGAAAGTGCTAATAAGGGTGTGCTGTGGGATATCCATCACCCCTACCGCTTCTTCGATGAATCCCCTGCACAGACCTACGCGAATATCGGGCCGTGGGTACGCTACACCCATGTGAAGGATTCTGTAATGGTGGATGGTACGGTGATATACCGCATGATGGGCTATGGTGATGTGCCTATCTTTGACACCCTGAAGATTTTAAACGATAACGGCTACGACGGCTTTGTTACGCTGGAATGGGTAAAGCGCTGGTGCCCGGACCTGCAGGAACCGGGCATCGTGTTCTCGCATTTCACCAGCTACATGAACTTTTTATTGCGTCAGTTATAATCTTATTTAGGGGAGGCCCAAGAGGGCTCCCCTAAGGCGTAAGAATCAGAAGGCAGAGGGCGGCATTTTCGGCCTTCTGCCTTTTCAGTATTCTTCTAGGCAAGGAGGATTCGTCATGCCAAAAACCGCGTTGGTAACCGGTGCTTCCCGCGGCATCGGGGCTGCCGTTGCGATAAAGCTTGCACAAGAAGGTTTTTGTGTTGCGGTGAACTATCTGCACAGTGAGGCGCGCGCGCAGGACGTGGTGCGCAGTATCCGGCTAAACGGCGGGCAGGCCGCCGCTTTTCATGCGGATGTATCGGACAAGGCACAGGTGGACGCCATGGTTGGCAGAATAAAAGCGCAATTCGGCGGTATTGATGTGCTCATCAACAATGCGGGTATTGCCCAGCAGAAGCTGTTTACCGACATTACCGCAGAGGAATTTAACCGTATGCTGGGCGTAAACCTGTGCGGGATGTTCTACAGCGCGCAGGCGGTACTGCCGCATATGATCCACCGGAAGGCCGGAAACATCGTAAACATATCCTCGATTTGGGGGATAACGGGCGCCTCCTGCGAGGTACATTACTCCGCCGCAAAGGCAGGGGTGATTGGGTTTACCAAGGCACTTGCCAAGGAGCTTGGCCCCTCAGGCATCCGCGTAAACTGCATAGCGCCAGGGGTGATTGCCACCGAGATGAACGGGGCACTGGACGAGCAAACTATCGCGGTGCTGAAAGAAGAAACCCCGCTCGGTACACTGGGAAGTGCTGAAGATATTGCACAGGCCGCAGCGTTTTTGGTGTCTGACAATGCCGGGTTCATTACCGGGCAGGTATTAAGCCCTAACGGCGGCTTTGTGATTTAACTAATGTAATCGGGATTAATCAAACAATCGTTTTCGAGCTTGCCCATTGATGGCGTATCATGATTTATATTAACCGGCGGAAGGGATTTAACCGTATGCTTGAAAACGGGAAGGAAGCCTGCACCTGCAGGTATAAAAGTTGTAAACGGCATGGGCAGTGCTCAGAATGCGTTGAGCATCATAAAACCCATCCGAAACATCCCCTGCCCTATTGTAAGCGGCAGGAGGAAAAGAAAAATCTAAAGTCGGCAAGCGATTAGCCCCGTTGCGGTAGATCAATCATATTTAAGGAATTTTATATCTTCAGTCTATAACTTGACGCGGGATGTCATAATAACCTGATATGATAGAAGCGGTATGATGAAATATTGCGCAAGGGGTGATTGATATGTTAAGCTATGAACAGATTCTTCAAAACGGCAGAACTCCTTCAGAGCTTGCACAGCAGCTTACCGCAGAGGATATCGCACAGTTGTTTGGCCTATTGCGTGAGAAGGATAACGAACTGCGTTATTCGGCGTTTCTGCTGCTGCAGGAACGCAGCAAGGCCCATGCAGATGTTTACCCCTACTGGGATGGCTTATGCGAGAAGCTGGATGACGAAAACTCCTACCAGCGGAGCCTTGGCGTGATGCTGCTGGCCGAAAATGTACGGTGGGATGCGGCCAACCGCTTTGATAAGATTGCCGAAAGCTACCTTGCCCGTACCAGCGACGAAAAGTTTATAACCTCTCGGCAAACCATCCAGAGCATTGCTGTTTGGGTAGAGCTAAAACCTAATCTGCACCCGCTGATTGTTGATACCCTTACCCATATTGATATTGCGTCGTTAAAGGATACCCAACAAAAGCTCATTCTTTTAGATATTCTTGGGATTTTAGTACGGATTCAGAAGCAGACCGCCAATGAAGCCGCGGCGGATTATATCGCACGGGCGCTGACCGGCGGTGTGCTTGATAAGAAGTCGGTAAAGATCATCAAGGACATGCTTGGGTAATATTAAATAGGACAACTGGAGACAAAACATGAAAACAAAAACAGTATTTATGGTAAGCCTGATTATTCTTATTGCCGCTGTAATAATCATAGGTGTCAACTGGTTTATACTACCGTTGCCCGATATGGTAATCAGGGTAACTGGTATTCTTATGCTGGCAGATATTATTGCTTTTACTTACAGTGTCGTTAGGCTGAAAATGGAGCAGAAGCTGCGCAGAGATAACCGCAATCATTAATTGAATAAAGCCCATGACAGGAAATCCTATCATGGGCTTTGTTTGTATCACGCTTAAGTTTTAGTCACTGATATAAGGCAGCAGAGCGATGTGGCGTGCACGCTTGATGGCAATGGTAAGCTGGCGCTGATGACGCGCGCAGGTACCGGTTACACGGCGGGGCACGATCTTCGCACGCTCGGAAAGGTACTTTCTGAGCTTCATTACATCCTTATAGTCAATCACCGAATTCTTCTCGGCACAGAAAGCGCAAACCTTCTTGCGGCTCTTTCTGGGGCCGCGGCCGGGAAATTTATCATTGCGATCTCTATCGTTACGATCTCTTTCCATTATTCAAACCTCCCTTTCATGGATTGCGGCAGTATCAGGGGCTTTTCCTGTCTGCCTTACTTGTACTTTAGTTAGAAACAAAGTTAGAACGGCAGGTCGTCGTCACCGGGAACAACCGAGAAATCTTCGCTGCTTCCGCTTTCAAAGGCTACAGGCATGGGAGGCGCCTCGAAGGTGCTTGTACCGGTATTCGCATGGCCAGAGGCTGCGGCTTTACTTTCACAGAAGAATACATTGTCCGCCAGAACCTCAACAGCTGTGCGCTTATTGCCCTGACTATCATTGTAATTCCTAGTCTGGATAGAGCCTTCAACAGCAATCATGTTACCCTTTTTAAAGTATTTGCAGACAAACTCGGCTGTATTTCTCCACGCTACAATCGTGATAAAATCGGTTTGACGTTCGGTACCCGCCTTGGCATAAGAACGATCTACGGCAATTTGGAAATTCGTTACCGCAAAGTTGGACGTGGTATGTTTAAGCTCGGGGTCAGCCGTAAGCCTGCCCATAAGAATGGCCTTGTTCAGCATAAACGCTACCTCCTATCCTTATTACATGTCCTCTTTGTTTACAATGATGCTGCGCAGCACGCCGTCCGTAATCTTGTAGATACGGTCGAGCTCTGCGGGGAATTCGGACGGGCTCTTGAACTCAATCAGGTAGTAATAACCCTCTGTTTCATCATTAATCGGGTATGCAAGCCTGCGCTTACCCCATTCGTTTACAGAGTCAATCGTACCGTTTTGCTCAATCAGCGCCTTGAACTTCTCAACGCGCTCGCCGATACCCTCATCGCCTAACTTGGTACTAAGCACCATGATGGTCTCATAAGCAACCGAAGCTTTTGACATTGTTTACACCTCCTTTTGGACTTAAGGCCCCTTTCGGGGCAAGGATTGGTAAAGCCTAAAAAGGCTATAACAGAGTTATTATAACAGGATGGCTTCTAATTGTCAATTGAAATGGTTGCTGATCGTGCAGTTAATTCTGTGATTGTCAATGATGTGAACCAATTTTGTATAAAGAAAGGTTAGACGAGCCGTAGGCAAGGATGGCTTTCAAACGAGTGGTATGGCGCTCAGCTGCAGTCTCTTGAACAGTTTTATCAATCAGTACATCCGGCACGGTGCCCACGATAATGTACAAAAAGTGTAAATCATAAGAAACTCCGGTTTTCAAAAGAATCCTTCAGCCAGAAACGTACTGCAATAATTGGCGTGAATGTTTATTTTAACAGCTGCAACAATAATAACGATAAGAAACCTGCAAGCACTATAATACTAGTTTCTCACATAATCGAGATTAGTATAGGAAAAGGATTGTCTTTATGGAAAACGAGAATAAAATCGTCCTGAACCTTTATGAGATCAATTCTCCCGAGGAAGGGGCCTTGCTGCGCGATTCCATCAGCACTCAAAGCGGGGTGGAGTGCGTTATCGTCAACGAGGAGCGCAACACCGTAAGCATTATTGGAGCGGAGCTTTCGCGCGAGGATATCATCGACGTTATCGAGGCACTGGGCTTTACGGTAGCTTAAGCTAGATACTGATGGGGCGGCCGAGCGCAAAGGAATAGAGCACACACTCCTTTACCGGCTTGGCAAGGCTCTGCTCCAGTGCTCGCTTGTAATAATGAAGCTGAAGCGAATAACGTTTTATAAGCTCCTCCGCCGATTTTACCGCATCGGTTTTATAGTCTACGATTACAAGGGCGCCGTCCTCCTCAAACACACAGTCGGCAACACCCTGTATCACAATATAGTCATCCTCCCCGCTTTCGGCGCAGGCGGTGGAATACTCTTTAGCATCAAGCTGCGAGATAAATTTCAATTCCCGCATAAGCTTGGGGGAAGCAAACATGCGCTTGGCAAGCGCGCCCTCAAAAAATGTGGCAAGCTTCTTTTGGTCGATAACCGCGCTCTCCTCCGGCGAGAGATAGCTTTGCCGCTGCATACGTGAAATCTCCGCGGCAAGGTCAAGACTTGCCTGCCTGTAATCTGAAAACTGCATGAATTTATGCAGGGCACTGCCCTTCTGCGCGGGGGTAAGCCCGCCCGAGAAGGTGAAGGACGGCCCGCGCAGTTCGGTTAGCACCGTCTGCCGCTCCGCGATATCCGAAACGGCAAGCTTGGTCGGAATCTCTACCGATTGTATAAACGGGTATACTTTATCAATTCTCTCGCGCAGTTTATAAAGCAGCGGCATATCTGCCGAAGCTGCCTTTGGTACGATTACCGCCGTTTCTTCCGCGGCTTCGGTCTGCTTGTTTTCGGGAGCAGCAGGGGTAATCAAACGCACCTGCCATACGCCGTCATCGGGCAACACACAGGAATCATCCAACCCCGCAAGCTCACGCAGGCAGGCGGCCTCTTTTTTGCGCAGCGCGGCAGTCAGTATCCAGTCGGAGAAGCTCTGCGCGCCTTGCACCGTAAAGGGGTTAAGCTTCACACTGTCGGTAAGGTTCTCGGCAAGCTTGGCAAGCCTTTTATCAGGCTTCTTTTCGGCTGTAACAATATATAGGTACTCCTTTGCGCGGGTGAGCGCTACATATAATATGCGCATCTCCTCCGAAAGCATGCCTTTTGATATTTCAAGCTTGAGCGCCTCCTGCGGCACGGTGGTGTACTGCTTGAGGCTTTCGGGCTCGCGGCGTTTACAGGAAAAGCCCAGCGTGGAATGCAGCAGGCTGGGCTCGTTTAAATCCTGCCGGTTAAACTGCTTGGAGCAATCGGCCACAAAGCAGACGGGGAACTCTAACCCCTTGGATTTGTGCATACTGAGGATGCGCACCACGTCGGCGGTATCGGCAAACGCGGGTGCCTCGCCGAGCGAAAGGCCCTGTTCCATCATGCGGTTAAACAGGCGTACCAGCCCCGCCAGCGTTTTGCAGCCGCTCTGCTCGTACCCTCTGGCATACTCCGAGAGCAGGCGCAGATTGGCAAGGCGCTTGAGGCCGTTTGGCATGGCAAGCACCATCAAATCATAACCCGTAAGGGTGTATACATATTCAATCAGCCGGTCGGGTGAAAGCGAAACAGCGGCAGTGCGCAGTTTTTCAAGTGTTTGAAGTAATTGCGCAGCCTTCTCGCTCTCCTTAGCGTACACCGCCGCCGCAAGATAAAGCGGTGCACGAGGGTTTGCCAAGCGGATGGCTGAAAGCTCGGTGGCGGTAAAAGCAAACATGGGCGAAAGCATAACAGCGACAAGGTCGATATCCGAGAGCGGATTATCCACCGTGCGCAGCAGCGAGAGCATTACCGCTACCTCGCGAGCCTTGAAATAGTCGCCCGAGGTATCGCTGTAAACGGGGATGCCGCAGGCTTCGAGCTCATTTGCGTACACCTGTGCCTTACCCTTTACTGAACGCAGCAGGATGGCGATATCCCGAAACGAAGCCCGCCGGAGTGCGCCGTTTTCGGTAACCATCAGCCCATCGCTAAGCAGCTTTTTAATCTGCCCCGCAATATGCCGTGCCTCCAGTTGAGCGGCGGTTTCGTCGTCCTCCAGCTGTGAGGCATCCACCACGTCAAGGGTGACCTGCGGCAGCCGGGTTTCCGGGTAAACCGCCGCTGGGATAAGCAGCTCGTCACCCGCGTATTCAATCTCGCCCATTTTACGGCTCATAATCTGCGTAAAGATAAAGTTCACCGCAGAGGTCACCCCGCTGCGGCTGCGGAAGTTTCGGCCGAGGGTAATCTTTGCGGGAAAATGCTGTTCATCAAACGGAGCAAATACCTCTTTATAGTGCAAAAACAGCTCGGGCATCGCCTGCCGGAAACGGTAGATGCTCTGCTTGACATCCCCCACCATAAACAGGTTCTGCTCCTCGCGCGAGATAGCCTTGAAGATCTCGTTCTGTACCTCGTTAACGTCCTGATATTCGTCGATGAAAATCTCTTCGATACTCTGCGAAAGAGAACGCGCCACCTCGGTTCTTACTGTCTGCCCGTTCTCGCTTTGCACCAACAGCTTTAACGCAAGCTGCTCAAGGTCGGTGAAATCGAGCAGGTTGCGGTCGCGCTTTTTCTCCTCGTAGCGTGCGGCATAGGCTTTTACCAACTCAAACAGCACGGTAATCTTGGGCAGAAGGTCAAGCATATCCTCCCGGTGTTGCGCCTCGGTAGCACAAAACTGCCGCTCACGCAGGGCTTTTACCGCCGCCTTGAAGCCGTTTCTGGTGCCGAGCAGTCGTTCCTTTAGCGCCTTATCGTCAAACCCGCGCGCCGCCCCGAGCGAACCGAACTCATAGCCGCGCAGGGCTTTGTAGATTGTATCCCATTCTCCGTTTTTCGCGGCATCCAGCAGCTTCCCGGCATAAGCGGCATCTTCATTAAACCGCACTGCGTAAGCCTTGGCGAGGGTGCCGTCCCCCTCTATCACCAATAGCGCCTGCCTGAGCTGGTGTGCCCAGTGCGTCATCGCCTGTTCGGTATACGCAAGTATTGTCTGCCCCCATACCGATGCGCTTACCGGGATATCTGGGTCGTACAGGGTAAGTTTTTGTTCCAGCCAATGCTCGGGAAAGGGGTGCGAGCGAACGAAGGTATGCAAACGCTCGACGGTCTGCATCAGACGCTTGTCGTCGCGGCCCGAGCTTACCATCTCCACCAGCGCAAAGAACGCCTCATTGCCCCCCGCGTAGTATTCCTCCACCACCTCGGCGGCGGCCTCGGCACGCAGCAGCGCGAGCTCGTTTTCATCGCCGATTCTGAAATCGGGCGAAACGGCAAGCTGCTGGAAATTCTGGCGTATCACATCCATACAAAAGGAGTGAATGGTACAGATATGTGCCTTGGCGAGCAGCATCTGCTGGCGGCGCAGGCCGTAATCGTCCGGGCATTCGGCGAGCAGCGCGGAAAGTGCTGTATCCACCCGCTCACGGATTTCGGCGGCGGCGGCGTTTGAAAAGGTAACCACCGCAAGCTTATCGGCATCCACAGGGTTTACAGGGTCGGCAATGCGGCGAATCACACGCTCAACCAGCACTGCGGTTTTGCCGCTGCCTGCAGCGGCGGAAACCAGCAGACTGCCGCCACGCGCTGTTATTGCCTGTAACTGCTCAGCTGTCCAGTTTCTGCTCACCGCTTGCTTCCTCCATTCTTGTAAACAGCTCCTCTTCGGGGATATCCTGAATCTTAATGTACTCGTCGTTTGGCTCGTGCCCGCAGATATGTGAGAATTCGCAGTAATCGCAGGGGCTGTAGCTGCCGCCCTGCGCGGGAACGGCATCAATCTGCCCCTCGTACAGCGCGCATGCCATATCGCCTACCAGCTTTTCGATGTGGCGCTTCACCCGGCCCATATTCTCAAGGTTAGCTACCTTGGATTTTTTATCGAGCACCCACACACGGTTGCCGTTTTCGTCGGTACCCTCGGTAAACCGCGCCGGGATGAATATCCCCGCACCGCCGTGTTCCATCCCCGTGATGGCGTTTTCATCCTCCAGCAAAAGCCCGCTCATCCTGAGCGCCTCAGACTGCTTAAGCTGTACCTCGCTGTCATCCGCCTCGCGCAATACCTCTGCAACCGGATTCTTGGCAGGCATGTACAGCACACCCGCGGGTGCAGCCCCGGCGTAGCGCCCGTTCTGGCAGACGGTGAACAGGTAGAGCAGCATCTGCATATTTAGTCCATAATAAACATCCGAAAGGTTAAAGCTTTTATGTCCGGTCTTGTAATCCACTACGCGCACATAACGCTTGCCGTTTTTTGTCATGATGTCCAGCCGGTCAATGGTGCCCTCTACCCGCACACGGGCGCCGATGGGGGTAATCAACTCTATCGGCTCTACTGCCCCGCCTTGCTTGATGGGAAGCTCAAAGGCTTCTGGCGTGTAATCGCTCTGCGAAAACTCGGTAATCAGCTGTTTTATCAGCTTGAGCACCGTGGCGGAAAGGCGGGTATACAGGTATTGAAAGCGCGCGGGCTTGCCCTCTGCCCCACCCATCTTTTCCAGCAGGTAGTGGTTCAGTACCTCTCCCACCTCTGTGCGCAGGGCAGCAGGGCTTAGGGCTGCAAGCTCTTTAATAGTGTGCCTGGTAAGCAGCTCCTGCAGGGCGTAATGGATAAGTGACCCCGCCTCGAGTGGCGTGAGCTTTGCCTGCTCGCGCTTTTTAAGCCGGATACCGTTCTTTAAAAAGTAGGAAAACCGGCAGCGGTAGTAGGTTTCCAGGCCGGTAGGCGATAAGGTAAGGTCTTGACCGAACAACCTTCGGGCGGTGTTGCTGTCGTCGATCGTAAAATGTACCTTTTGCCCCGCAAACAGCAGGCTTTCATAAAGCGGCGCGGCGGCAGAGTTTTGCAGCAGCTCTTTAAGCGTTGCAGCGAATGGAGCATTGTCGCTGCTATGTAATGCGACGGCCTTCAGTGCCGTTCGCTCGTTCCAGATATAGTGCTGCGGCTCAAACGCAGCGGCATCCTGCACCTGCAAGCAGGGCAGAATCAGCAAAATCTGGCGCACCATCTGCGACGGGTACAGCCCCTCCCCCTTAATACCTGTGCGCGGGTAGGAAACGGCCAGCAGATGTGAAGGGCAGGTTAATGCCTTGTAGGCGATAAACCGCTCAACAATCGTTTTTTTCGTCTGAGTCTCGGCGAGCTCCAGCCCAAGGGCGGCAAGCGCCTCGCGCTCACTGTCGGTAAACAGGCCGCCCCCTTGTGGGATCAGCGGGAACACCCCCTCGTTGGCACCAAAAATGAAGGCCGCCTTGGGGGATGCGGCGCGGATACGGTCGGCGCTGCCGATGAGTACCTGATCAAGCGTCTGCGGAATGCTTCCCATGTCGTAGGTTCCAATTGCAAGGCGCAGAAGCTCCAGGCTTCGTTTGGCATCCAGCACCGTGCCGCGCAGCACCGAGGCAAAGGTGTCGAGGATATCCATCACAATCCCCCATACCCGCTCGACACTCTGCGCCTGATTATAATCATTTTCGTTCTTTAAGTTCGCAATCTGTTCCTGCACACGGTTTTGCAGACCGCAGGCCGTTATGTACTCATATACCGCGCGCGCAAAGGCCTCACCGTCTGCGGACTTGATAGCCGCGGCAAGCCTTTCAAGCGGGGGAATAATCTGATGTCGCAGGGTATTGAGCCTTTCAAGCAAAGCATGATCCCCCTCGGTCATACCATTTACAAAGCCGCGAGGATGATTCTTAAAGGGATCGCACCACACAAACCCCTTGATATCCCACAGGAAAACATAGTTTTCAAGCTGTGCCACCTCACAGGCATCAAAGCGCGTAAGGCCGGTTTTCAGCATGGCTATAATACTGTCGCTATCAAAACGGTTTGCCGCGGCAGAAACAGCGCTGAGGATATACAAAATCAACGGGCTGCGCTCAATACTCTCGGTAAAATCATAAAAATAGGGAATGTCATAGCGCGGGAGCACCGATTCCAGCACCGTTTTGTAGGCAGTTACATCGCGCCCGATGAGGACGATATCGCGATAGCGAAGGTTCTCCTCTAAAACAAGGTGCTTGATTTCACTTGCAATTAGTTCAAGCTCCTCATAGGGGTTCGAAGCCGAAAAGATACGGACATCCTCGGGCGCAGCATCGCAGACAGTCGGTATAAAGCTGAAGATACCCTGCTCCACTGCCGAAATCCCTTTGCCCGCAAAGCGCAGGGGTTCTGAAAGTACCTCGGGGGCTGCTACCGTCACCTTTCGCTCCTTGGCCATACGCACCAGCCGGTTGGCTGCCTCGGTAACGGGTGAAAACAATCCCAGGCCGTGCGAGTTATCCTGAAGCGAATCGGTGCAGAGCGAAACGGCACACTGCTCGGCACCCTTTAGAATATACCCCAGTGTTTCATATTCCACAGCGGTAAAGCCCTTGAATTCATCAATGAATACGGCTGAGCCAGCAAAAAAATCATTTTCAGCAAGCAGGCGGTTAGCAGCAGGCAGATCATCCAACGGGTCGGCATAGCCCTTGGCAAGCAGTGCTTCGTAGGCGTTATAAATAAGCGCCAGCTCCCCGGTTTTGGCCTTGAGAACGCCCTCCTCTAGCTGCTCATTGGCTTGATACAGCTGCTCCGGTGTAACACCCGCATTTTTGAATTCGGTTACGGCATTTACCATTCCGGTGACAAACGCAAGGTTTGCATAGTGCTTTTTATAAACCGAAAGGCTGTCCTTCAGCTCGCTTAAAGCCATACTCATCAGCATGGTGCGCGCGCCGTCGCCCACATAGTTTTTGGCAAGGCCGCCATACTCTCGAAACACCAGATTGGCAAGGCGGGTGAAGCTTACCACCTCTACCTGTATGCTCTTCTGCGCGCCAAGCTGGGAGTAAAGCACGCGCTCGCTTTCAAACGAGAACTGCTCGGGTACCAGCAGGTATACCTTACTGTACCGGCCGCTCTCCACCGCCGCGGCAAGCTCTTTTCGTACTTTTGGGGTTTTTCCGCTGCCCGAACGGCCCAATATCAGCTTCAGCATGGTGCCTTGCCCCCTTATGCATCAAAGCCAGAATAATATAAATATTGTAGCACATTCGGCTTTTTCTGCAAAGTAATTATCCAAAGTAAAGCAAAACAGCCGCCCGATAAAACGGACGGCTGTTGAATGACTAAATTCAGACTAAAACGAACGGGTATTCTGCGCCATGCCCGCCATCTGCCACTCTTTGCGGTGTGCGCGTGTTACCGAACGGATGGTAAAGCCGGTGCCTTCACCCATCATGCAGGCTACCGCAGCAGCGATTACCGCCACAACCTCGTCGCTGATGCCCTGCTCTACCGCAGGAACAACAGACAGTGCAGGATTTGTGGAATACTGCGCGGTATCGCTATCCTTAGGCTTAGTCAGGCGGCCTATCGCGCTGCCCAAGTAAGCCATGAGGCAAATGAGTATAATCAAGGCGGCAATAACAATTCCAAACCCGATAAGAACTACGTTGGATGTAAGTTCAATTCCCATGCGAAAACTCCCTCTCAAAAACCGGTTTTTGTTAATAGGTTGTGATTGTTTGCAGAAAATTAACCATCGGATAACCGTAAGCCGTTAAAATAATAAAAGAATATAAAGGGGAACTTATGGCAGCGTGTTAACCGAAATTAAAGATATTATACTATAAGCCGCCATTAAAAACAAGGTTTCGGTAGCACTTTATTCATCTATACTTATTACAAATTATAAAAAGAGGCTAATGAGTAATTAGTATTACATAGGTTGTAATAAACTTGCATTTTTATTCCAGCAGTTTTATAATCAAAATAAACTTCGTGGGTATGCAACGGAAGGACAAGGCTGAGGATGGATAACGGCGTATATAAGTACTCTTATAAAACACAGCTGCGCGAAAATCTCGGGCTTTCTGTATTTAACACCGGAAGGCAGCGCTGTACCCCTTCCTACACCTGGGGGCCCGGTGTGCGCGACCATTACCTGATTCATTACGTTACAGGCGGCAAGGGCACCGTTTATATCGAAGGCAAAAGCTTTAAGGCCGCTGCAGGGGATGCCTTTTTAATCACACCAAACAAGCCGGTATCCTATACCGCCGATAGCGACGAACCGTGGGAATACCTTTGGGTGGGCTTTAATGGCAATGACGCGCAAAGCCTCGTAATGCTTATGGGATTCACCCCCGAAAACCCCGTTTGTCACCTGCCCGATGGGGAAACAGCCGAGCGGTTGCTTGGTGATATCTACGCCTCTGTTGGTTCAGCGCCTTTTCAGGAGACGCGGATGAGCGGGTACCTGTACCTGTTTTTAGCACATCTGATTGAGGTGTTCGGCAAACCGCGACAGAGTGCAGGAGGCAGAGAATACATAGACCTTGCGCTGCGCTTTATCGAATACAACTACTCAACCAATATTGGGGTGGATGATATTGCCACTCACATCGGCTTAAGCCGCAGCCACCTGTACCGCCTGTTTATTAAGCACCTGGGGCTTTCGCCGAACGATTTTCTCACCGAGTTTCGCATTAGCAAGGCCTGCGCGCTGATACGCAGCACCAACCTTTCGATTGGTGAGATTGCAAGTTCGGTGGGGTTTGACGACCAGTTGTATTTTTCCCGCGTGTTTAAGCGGCACAAGGGTGTCAGCCCCGCAAGATATGTTTAAAGTGAGGTTTACTATTATGCCTAATACCTTACCAACTCTGGAGGATGCCAAGAGGTGGCTGATTAACTATTACCCTTCTCTCATCGGAGCACTGTTTTTGCTGGCGGCAGGCATGCTGTTTGTTCATTTTGCGGTAAAGCTGCTGGTTAAGGGTTTAAAAAAGAGCCGTGTAGACGCGACAATGCACCACTTTATAGCCTCTACCATAAAGATTACCCTGTATACCGTGCTTGCCTTGCTGATTATATCTACCCTCCGGGTACCTACTACTCCGCTGGTAACCTTATTGGGCGCAGCGGGTTTGGCTCTTTCACTTGCCTTAAAGGACACCCTTTCCAACGTGGCCAGCGGCATTGTTTTATTGTATAACCACCCTTTCAAGCATGGAGACTTTGTAGAGGTAAACGGGCGACAGGGCACGGTTTTAGAGATTAATTACACCTACACCAAGCTTCGAACCATCGATAATAAGGTGATATTCATTCCGAATTCCCAGGTATCCTCCACTGATATTATTAACTTCTCCAGTGAAAAAACACGCAGGTTAGATTTGGTCTTTAACATAAGCTATCTAAATGATTTTGAAAAGGCTAAGCTGTTGATTCTTGAAATTATAAGAAATAACGATTATGCACTGAAAACACCGGAACCGGTGGTGAGGGTGAGCGGGCATGGAGAACACGCGATCAATATTTGCTGCCTTGTTTGGGTAGACAGTGGTGATTACCTTAATCTAAGATATGATCTTTATGAACAAGTAAAGACCGCATTTGATAGAAACGGCATAACCATTCCATATAACCAGCTTGATGTAACCCTTGTCAACCCTCAAAAAGCAAGCGGTTGACAATACAATTCGCTTACGATATAATGCATTTGGTGATTTAATTACCAAAACTTCTAACGTTAGGGTGTGTTCGGAAATGAAGAATACTGTTGAGGTTTCTTTGGTATAACTGAACAGCTGATACTTATCACGATTATAGAAAACCATGCGAACAATATTTCGTATAAAAAATCGAGCAAAAGCTTAAATTTATGGTTTGTTTGCGAAATTATTTATAAAGGTTTTAATGCGTGATTAGTATTACAGTCCTGCCTTAAGCCGGATTGTAAAACACCACAACCTTCATTGGATTATGCGCTCGTTTTTAACCGCAGAGCCGCAGCCATTGTACAGGCTGTTGTACTGCGGTATTTTTGCGCCTATTTTTCAGTGAAGGTACAAATGACAAGGAGTTTTAAACTATGATTACATTGAGCGATTTTGCCCGCAAGGATATCCCCTGCGCTCTTGAGCTTATTAAAACAAACTATGAAGAGCTGACGGTCAGCAATCCCGTTCTTCCCCCTTTTGGCAACTGCCCGCCTTTAGATGAGTTTGCAGAGAACGGGCTTGGCGTATCGGCCTATAAGGACGGACGTTTGGTAGGGTTCTTGTGCTGGTACAGGCCATGGCAGCAGCATTTCGGCAAAACAGCGGGAACCTTCTCTCCTCTTCATGCCCACGGGGCGATTAAGGAAAACCGCGGCAGAATCTACTCGCTGCTGTTTGAGCATGCCGCCCAGAAGCTGGTTCGGCAGGGTATATTAAGCTATGCCATTGCCTTGTATTCAAGCGATAGCGAAGTGGTAAACAGTTTCTTCTGGAACGGCTTTGGTCTTCGATGCGTAGACGCTATTCGTCCGATGGAAGAACTGAGCGTCGCGTCCTGCACCGATTACGTTTTCAGAGAGCTTGTACAAACGGAGAAGCTAAAAGCGTTTCACCTAAAGAATGCGCTGGTGGAACACTTAAACGCAAGCCCGATGTTTATCCCTCTTCCTCCGTTTACCGAGGCGCAGTTCTTGGAGATGTTTGATGATTCGCGCTTTTTTGTTGCGGAAGATAACGGTGACGTATTTGCTTTTCTGGAGGTCGCCTGTGACGGGGAAAGCTTTGTAGGCGAGGATGCCTCGATGATGAACATCTGCGGAGCGTATATGCAGAAGCCCTATCGCGGCACCGGCATATACACACAATTGTTAAACCATACAATAAAAACACTAAAGTCCGAAGGCTATACAAGGCTTGGGGTAGACTGCGAAAGCTTTAACCCCACGGCGCGCGGCTTCTGGCTGAAGCATTTTACGCCCTATGTATTCTCAGTTACAAGGCGAATCGATGAGAGAATTACCGGTTAGCTTCAAGGATTATAACGAAACTGCTACATAAATAACTATCCCCGGCAGATGAACTCTTCCTTGTGAAAGTTTATCTGCCGGGGATAGTTTATAATTGTCTTAGTAAAAATCTCTATCCTTAATAACTACTTGGCGGGCATATTAACGGAAACATAACTGCTGTCTACGGTAATTACCGCAAACAGACGCTCATCGCGCTGCTTGATGCGTGCGGCAATCTCGTTTACGAGCACATCCTTATTAATTTTGCTGCCGCTTGGCACTACAATATCAAAAATAAGGTTCGTATGGGTTGGCCCCTGCACTGCCCGAAAGTCATGCATGGTAACCTGGCTGTCGATATCCGAAACCACACCCTTAACAAACGCCCGAAGCTCATTCACCTGCGGGTCATCCACCACAATCGGGTCAAGATGCACCACAAGCTGGATGCCAAGCTCCTGACCCACCTCGCGCTCAATATTATCAATCAGGTCGTGGCTGAGCATAATGTCCTCGCTCGCCGAAACCTCCACATGCACCGAGGCAAAGATTCTGGCCGGGCCGTAGCTGTGAACCATAAGGTCGTGAATACCCAAAACGCCTGGATAGGAATGAATCTTGTCTTCGATAGCCTCTACCAATTCATTATCCGGCGCCTCACCGAGGATGGGGTTGATGGTTTCAACCACAAGCTTTCCGCCCGAATAAAGGATAAATGCCGCTACCGCAAGGCCCATGAAGGCGTCTAATTTTAAACCGGTAAAATGGGCAATCAGCGCCGAGGTTAAAACAGCACCGGTAGTAATTACGTCGCTGATGCTATCGGTAGCCGATGCAATGAGCGCGGTGGAGGAGATTTTCTTGCTGATTTTACGGTAGAAAAGCCCCTGCCACAGCTTTAAAAGCATCGAGCCTATCAACACGCATAGGGAAAGAAGATTAAAGGCCACTGATTCGGGGTTGATAATTTTATTAATAGAGGTTTTTCCGAGCTCAACACCAATCAGCATTATAATAATGGCAACCGCAAGGCCCGAAAGGTATTCAAACCGTGCGTGCCCGAAGGGATGTTCCTTATCCGCAGGCTTGCCGGAAAGCTTAAACCCAAGCAGCGTAATTATTGACGAGGAGGCATCGGAGAGGTTGTTAATAGCATCTGCGATGATGGAGATACTATTTGAAAGCAACCCGGCGGTAATTTTCCCGGTAAAAAGCAACAGGTTAGTGCAGATGCCGACCGCGCCGCTAAGCATACCGTAGCGCGTGCGCACCTTCTCATTGGTAACATCTTCGCTGTTTTTTATAAACAACTTGATTAAGAGATTGGTCAAGTTATCTTCTCCCTTACTGCCATAATAGATACCGGATAAGAAAATACATGGCGCGACATGCACGCCATGCAAAAGGCTATTTAATAGCTTGGGTACTATAATAAGCGCTAATTCGCGCCATGTAGTCTTTTTGTCGTCCCTTCTTATGTAGCTGCGGGGCTCCTATTGTTTCTGCTTCAGCATCTTATCAAAGGTCACGTTGTGCAGCTTTTCGCGCACATCGCTGGAGATAGACTCGTACACCGAGTGAAACGGGCATGCGCCGTCCTCATGGGTATGGGTACACTCATACTCGCCCTCACCGCACACACAGCGGCTGATGGCATAGGGGCCCTCCACCGTTTCGATAACATCTCTCAGAGAGATATCCGCGGCGCTTCTCGCCAGCTCATAACCGCCCTGCGTACCCTTAAAGGACTTTACAATGCCGCCCGCAACCAGCTTGCGTAAAATCTTAAGTGCAAAACGCAGCGTAACGCAGGATTTCTCAGAGATCTTCTTTGCGTCCATTCTTCCGCTGTTTTTCGCCAGACAATATACAATTCTAACGGCATAATCCGATTCCAACGTGATATGCATACTGAGATTCATGTCCTTTCCGGTTAATGGTACGAGGCCTTCGGTACGTCAAAAAAACTCTAAATTATATACTAAAATGCTATAAATTAAATTATACTCGGGTTTTCTAAGGTTGTCAATCCGCACTAGTCTAAAAAGTCCTTGAGCTTCTTGCTGCGGCTGGGATGACGCAGCTTGCGCAGCGCCTTGGCTTCGATCTGACGGATACGCTCACGGGTAACGTTAAACTCCTTACCCACCTCTTCAAGTGTGCGGGAACGCCCGTCCTCCAGCCCGAAACGCAGCTTGAGCACCTTTTCCTCTCGCGGGGTAAGGGTTTGCAGCACATCGCCAAGCTGTTCCTTCAGCAATGTATGCGAGGCAGCGTCCGCAGGTGCGGGGGCGTCCTCATCGGGGATGAAGTCGCCTAAGTGGCTGTCCTCCTCCTCACCGATAGGGGTTTCAAGTGAAACCGGCTCTTGCGCAACCCTCATAATCTCGCGCACCTTGTCCACAGGCATGTCCAGCTCGATTGAAATCTCCTCGGCAGTGGGCTCGTGGCCATTTTTATGCAGCAGCTGACTGGTTACCTTTTTAACCTTATTAATCGTTTCCACCATATGCACGGGGATGCGGATGGTACGCGCCTGATCGGCAATCGCGCGGGTGATAGCCTGACGAATCCACCATGTAGCGTAGGTGGAAAACTTAAAGCCCTTGGTATGGTCGAACTTTTCCACTGCCTTGATAAGACCAAGGTTACCCTCCTGAATGAGATCCAAGAACTGCATACCGCGGCCTACATAGCGCTTGGCAATACTTACAACGAGGCGAAGATTGGCCTCGCTCAGGCGCTTTTTGGCATATTCATCACCCTGCCCCATACGGGTAGCAAGCTCGATTTCCTCCTCAGGAGATAACAGCGGCACACGCCCGATCTCCTTGAGGTATACCTTTACGGGGTCGTCAATGCTGATGCCCTCGGAGGCCAGCGCATACTCGAGGTTTTCATCCTGCATGTCAATGTTAAAATCCAACGGCGCGTTAAAATCCTCAATGATGTCAACGTTGTTGCTTTCCAGCGCGTCGTAGAGCTTATCTACCTGATCAACATCAAAATCCAGCTCTTCCAGAACGTCGTTAATCTCCTTGGTGGTGAGCTTTCCCTTGGCTTTTCCCTGCTCAATGAGGTCTGCGAGCAGATTCTTTTTGTCTTGAATACTCATTTCTTCATCCCATCTCCGCATCTCAAAGCAGTATAGGAGGCTATTAGCTCCCCTTGGCTGATTTTGCTTTGGCGGTAAAATTTAAAATAATGCATTGGCTGACTTACCTTTTTTTAGCTTGCAGGCTCTTTACGTAATCCTCCAGCTCCTTGCCGCTGAGCTTTGCCACCTGCTCGGGCGATTTTTCATGCCTGCACTGCAGCAGGGTGTCGGCATAGGCTTCGGCATCACTTTTGGAATAGCTTTTTACGGCGGCTTGCGAAATCATCCACGAGATGCGCGACATCTGCGCATCGGTAAAGAAGGGGGATAATGCCATCAGGCTGCATTCACCTCCGGCGTGCAGCTTATCGAGCATGCGTTCGTAAACGCTTTTATTAAAATCGGTTACGAAGTCTTCGGCTGTAAGCCTTTCTTCAATAGTACCGATATAATCAGGGTGCTTAAACAACATAGCGATAAGGTTTTCTTCCGCCACGGCGGCCTTTAGGTTTGCCTGCCGCTGCGGGTTTACATTATCCGGCCCGCTCGCAACCGCACTCATCACACGCACATCGCGCCGCTGCTTTTTGTCGGCTGCTCGTTTATCGCGCTCAATAAAGCCCTTCACCTGTTCCTCGATGGCCTGCTTCTGTACGTTTAGCTGTGCAGAAAGCCGGCCTGCGTATACATCACGCTCCACCGGGCTTTTGAGCGAGGCCAGCAAGCCGCAGGCCTCTTTTAGGTAGCCTACTCTGCCGTCAGGCAGCTCAAGGTTGTATTTTGTCTTCAGCTTGGAAAGCGCATACTCGGTGGCACCCGAAGAACCGTCGAGCAGCATCCTAAACCGTGCGGAGCCGTACTTTTTAATAAACTCGTCCGGGTCTTTGGCACCCTCTACCTTCAGTACTCTTACGGTAAGGCCGGCCTGCTCCAGAATGCCGATAGCGCGCTTGGTGGCCTTCTGCCCTGCCTCGTCGGCATCGTAAGAAACCACAATCTCGCCGGTATAGCTGGCAATCATCCGCGCCTGTTCGGAGGTAAGCGCGGTGCCGAGCGAGGCCACTGCGTTATCAAACCCGCCCTGATGGATAGCGACAACGTCCATGTACCCTTCAGCCAGTATAAACCGCTTTTCTTTGGTAGCCTTGGCGATATTTAAAGCGTACAGGTTGCGGCTTTTGTTGTACACCGGCGTTTCGGAGGAGTTGAGGTACTTCGGCCCGCTTTCGCCAAGGTTGCGCCCGCCGAACGCGACGACATTGCCGCGTATATCAATAATCGGGAAGATGATTCGGTTGCGGAACTGGTCGTATGCCCCGCCCTTTTGTGAGCGGCTGGCCAGATTAGCCGAGATAATCTCCTCGGGTGTAAAGCCCTTTTGCTGCAGATGGCGTAAAAGGTCGTCCCAGTTATCACGCGCATACCCCAAGCCGAAGCGCGTAATGGTTTTGTCGGTAAGCCCGCGCCCATGAAGGTAGGCAAGCGCCCCCTTGCCCTGATCACCCGTGAGCATGTGGTAGTAAAATCGCGCGGCCTCACGGTTCATCTCCAGTACCTTTGCGCGCACCTTCAAGGCGGCCTCATCCTGCCCGTCTACCGGCAGACGCATACCCGCGCGGTCGGCCAGAAACTTAAGTGCCTCAAGGTAATCAAGGTTTTCAATGCGCTTGATAAAGCTAACCACATCGCCGCCCGCGCCGCAGCCAAAGCAGTAGAAAGACTGGTTTTCGGGGTAAACGGTAAACGACGGTGTTTTCTCGCTGTGAAACGGGCAAAGCCCTGTCAGGTTGCGCCCTGCGCGTTTTAGGGTCACGTAGGAGGAGATAATCTGTTCTATATCACTCTTGTATTTCAGCTCTGCAAGAAACTGGTCGGATATCGCCATCGCGGATATTCCTTTCGTTGCCGATACGGGCATTCACCTGCAAATGGTTGAAAGATTCTCTTTCAACCTATACCGAAAGGAACACTTATCAATATAATGTACCCTTACGGTATAATTATTCCATTTTAAGCGTGGGTTTAGTCATATGGGGTAACCTGCCAGGGTTTTGGGATAAAAATGTCATCATATACGGCGGTAGCGTAACGGTCGCTCATGCCGGAGATGTAGTCGCATACCGCTCTTTCCAGCCCGTCGCGCTCCACAATCATCTTGTAGGCTTCGGGCAGACACTCGGGCTTTTTAAGGTAATAATCAAACAGGGTTTTTACCAGCTGCTCGGCCTTGCTCTCTTCCCCTTTGGCCACCGGGTCGACATATACCGTAGCAAACATATAGGTGCGAAGCAGGTTGAAGGTATCATCCGTGGTCTTATCCATGGTAATAAAGTCAATGCTATTGTGTACCACCGAGGTTACCAGAGAGGTAATACGCTGAGTTTTACTGTTGCCCAGATGAACATGTACCTCCCACGGGATATTCTCTTCGCTGAGAATCCCCGCGCGGATGGCATCGTCGATATCGTGGTTGAGGTAGGCAATCTTGTCGGCTACGCGCACCGTCTGCCCTTCAAGAGTGTCGGCGCTGTGGCCGGTGGTATGGCACGCAATGCCGTTGCGCACCTCATATGTAAGGTTAAGCCCTCTGCCTTCCTTCTCAAGCTTTTCCACCACGCGCACGCTCTGCTCATAGTGGCGGTAGCCAAAGGAGCACACCTCGTTTAAGGCACGCTCCCCCGCATGCCCGAAGGGGGTATGCCCAAGGTCGTGGCCGAGCGCAATCGCCTCGGTAAGGTCTTCGTTTAAGCGCAGACCGCGCGCGATGGTGCGGGCAATCTGCGAAACCTCCAGTGTATGGGTAAGCCGGGTACGGTAATGGTCACCCTGAGGGCTTAAAAGCATCTGCGTTTTGTTCATCAGCCTGCGAAAGGAGTTGCAGTGCAAAATACGGTCACGGTCGCGCTGATAAACGGTACGAAGCTCGCACTGGGGCTCTTCAAGATCGCGCCCGCGGGAAAGGCATGCCTTGGCGGCTCCCTGCGAAAGGGTTTGCAGTTCAGACTGTTCCGTTTGCTCGCGGATGGTCATAGGCGTATACGGCTTCCTTTTCTTAATAAAATTCGTAAATTGCCGTTGCCGCATAGCGGCAGGAGGACAACGTCCGACAAACAGTTTTAAAACGAATAAAAACTTGTATTCATTCTGTTTATACTCTGAAAACGATGAAAACCCTTTTTTATTTTCACCAAAAGGAGAAATATTTATAAAAAGCCTTTGCACTACATCTAAAATGTGCGTTTACTTTATGCAATTGATGCAAAAACGATATTTTCCTGCTCGATTTTAATGGTTGCTGCGGAAAGCTCGGTGAGCTCTTTGATAAACGGCTGCGCACGCTCGACACGGATGAGCACCGTAAGGCTTACCTCGGCGGTAAAGTCGCTTGCCTGCAGCTGCGCGTTGTATCTTGGCAGTACGCGCTGCACCTGTGCATACCAGTTGTAGGCCATTGTGAGGTGAAGGATGGCACATTCGGTCATCTCTGTGCGCTCGGCGGCATTGACTGCAAGCTTTGCCCCGTGCGAATAGGCGCGCACTAGCCCGCCCGCGCCAAGCAGAATGCCACCGAAATAGCGGGTAACCACCACTGCCACATCTGTTAGGCCTTCTTTCAGTATCACATCCAAAACCGGTGCACCTGCTGTGCCGGAGGGCTCGCCGTCATCCGAACAGCGCCGCGCCCCGTTTTTAAGGGAGTAGGCAAACACGTTGTGGGTTGCGTCCTTATGCCGGGCTTTAATACAGTTTATAAACTCCATCGCAGCCTGCTCGCTGTCTGTGGGTGCGATATAGCCTATAAACCGCGACTTCTGCTCAATAAACTCATCTTCGGCAAAGGCCTTGATGGTTGTATATGCCATAACGCTTCACCTGCCGATTTGAGTAGAATATTGTCATACCCAAGAATTCAAGAGATAGAAAAGTAGGCGGTGTACATGCACACCGCCTAATGAACTGTTCAATGAGCCGCAAAATTATTTAGCAGCCTTTTCGTCACGCCCGAAACGCTTGTTAAACCTGTCAACACGGCCGCCGGAATCTACCAGCTTTTGTTTTCCGGTGAAGAAAGGATGACATTTTGAGCAAATTTCAACACGGATATTCTGCTTGGTTGAAGCTGTCTCAATAACGTTACCACAAGCACATGTGATGGTTGTGGGCTTATAATCAGGATGAATGCCTTTTTTCACAATGATACCCTCCATTCCGCCCCGCAGTACCTGGAAGTCTTAAAAGACCTTCGCATCGACGGCAGAAAGCGAAGCGACCTCTGCCCTGCGTTTATTGGAGAAACTGCCTGTACGCAAAACCGCGTAAGGAAGCTCCGTTCACCAACGTAACAGTAGTATGTTATCACAACCGCAGGCAAAAATCAAGTATTAATTCAAGCGAAAGCGGTATTTTTGAAACAGTAAGTTGATAAATAGTGTTTTCTTATTAAACGAACCGTGCAGTACTGCCCGAAGCCGAGGGCGTAACCTCAAGGCGCGCCGGAATACGCTCCTTCAGCTCCTCCACATGTGAGATAATGCCGATGAGCCGCCCGGTTTTCTCCAGTTCAAACAGGGTATCCACCGCCTTCTCGCGCGAGGCGGCATCCAGCGAGCCGAAGCCCTCATCGATAAACATGGTTTCGATGCTCACCCCACCCGAGTAGCTTTGTATCACGTCGGCAAGCCCCAGCGCCAGCGAAAGCGATGCCTTGAAGCCTTCCCCGCCCGAAAGGGTGCTTACATGGCGCTCCTTGCCGCTCTGGGCATCGAGTACCTCTAAATCCAGCCCCGCGGCGGCGTTGCCTTTTAACCGTTCCTGCCGGTGGAGCAAAAGATACCGCCCACCCGTCATATCGGTAAGCCAGTGATTGGCGGCGCGTACCACATCGGCAAAATAGGCACCCAGCACATAGCGCTCAAACGAAAGCTTGGCGGGATTATCACCCTTCGCAAGGGCATACAGAGCCGCTATGTCGCTGTATAGCCGCTCCTCCTCGCCCATTGACTGCAGCAGTGCCTTAATACGGGAAACGGCGCGAGTGTTGGCATCAACCCTCAGGTTAAGTGAGGTCTTGGCTTTATCCAGTTCCGTTGCACGCTCGGCGGCGGCTGCAAAGCGTGCCTTGAGCGCCTCAAGATCTTCCCGTTCCCTGCCCGCACACGCCTGACGCAGCGCCTGAATCTCGGCAAAAGTTTTAGCAAGGCTCTCGTCATAGCCCTTGATTGCTTGTTCAAGCGCCAAATACTCATCCTCATTCAGGCTGCTTTTGCGGTATTCCTCCTGTGCGGAAAAACCATACTCCTGCATTTTGAACTGAAGCTTTTCATTGCTCTTTTCTGCGGCGGCTTGGGCGTTTGCCGCGGCATTCTGTGCTCCGCGCAATGCTTCGTTCAGACGTTCCCGCTCGTTGGATGCCGACACAAACTCATTCTGCGCGGCTTCGGCAAGGTGTTGCAGCGTATGTATCTTATTTTCGTTTTCCTGCTCAGCCTTTTGCAGAAGCGCCCTGTCTGCAAGCTCTTTTGGAACCTTTGCCCGTTCTTCTTCTGCGCGGACCTCGGCCTCTGAAAGCGACTGCCGCAGCGAGGCCTGCTGCAGTTCAAATGCTGTGCGCTTCTCGGTAAGGTAGGCAATATCGTACAACCGTTTATCATCGGCCATATTCAGTTTTCTCAGGCTCGAATCTGCCTGCAGTGACAGGGTATCGTAGCCCATTTTTACAGCTGCCAATGAAGTATCTGCCGTCTGGCAAAGCGCTAAAAGCTCCTCTTCGGCAAAGGTGAGCACATCGTCGGATATGGTAAGTGTTCCGCCCTGTGCGCGGATGGCTGCTGCCTTGGCTTTCACCTCGCCGAGCAGCGACAGCTGGTGAGTATACAGGGTATCGGCCTGCTGTTTCAGGCGGTTGATTACCGCCTCGTCCGGCAGCTCCTCCGGCTGCGACGCGGGGGCGGGATGATGCACCGAGCCGCAGACCGGGCAGGGATCACCGTCTTTAAGCCGTCTTGCCAGAACACCCGCCTGCCCCGCTAAAAAGCGTTCAAACTCTGCCGCGTAACGGGTGTTTGCCTCCGCACACCCCTGCGCCGCCATACGGTAGGCCTGAACACCCGAAACAAGCTCGCTGCATGCGGCAGCAAGTGTGTGTGCCCGGTCGTATTCCTCTTTCAGTCGCGCGCGTTTGAGCAGGATATCAAGCGCTTCGATATACCCGTTTTGAGCCGCCAGCTTACCTTTTAACTGTTCGGCCTGCGCTGCAATCCGCTCGGCGGTTAAAAGCTGTTCATTCAGCTGGGTAAACCAGACGCGCTTTTCAATCAGCCGCTGCTGCTCTTCTTTAACCTTCTCGGCCTGTGTCAACCCTTGTTGGGCTTTATTGAGGCGTTCGTCGCTCTGGTTTATGCGCTGCTGCAGTTCCCCGGCGGCGGTGAGGTTGATTACGGCCTGTTGCTGAGCGGCTGTAATCTCACGTTCAATAAACATCAATTCGTTAGCCCGCCGCGCAAGCGCTAAGGCCCGCTGCCGCTGTTGCTGAACGGGTGCCTCGTTTGTGAGCTTTGTTTGAATAACGTTAAGCTCTTCTAAGCGGTCAAGCCGAGCGTTGTGCTGCGCGGCACCCTCGATATCAATACGGCTTTTCTCATTCAGCGCCTTCTCCAGCAGCTGGTTTGTCTGCGCAAGAAGTTCGGTATCCGCGTCAATCAGCTCTTCCGTAAGCGCGACCACCTCGGGGTAGTTGATGCTCGGCTGCGCCAGTGCCTGCTGCAAGGGCTGAAATTCCGCTGCAAGCAGCATGCGGGCATACTCGCCGAGGTTGGCAGACGCAGCGTCCAGCTTCAGCTTAAGCTCGGAACAGCGCGCCTTTAACTTGGCTTCCACAAGGCTGTAGAGGCCGGTGGAGAATATCTTGCGAAAGATCACCTGCTTTTCGTCGCTGCCCGATTCCAGAAGCCTTTTAAACTCACCCTGCGGCAACATAACAATCTGCCGAAACTGGCTGCAATCAAGCCCCAGCAGCTCGTTGACCTTTGCGTTAACATCGCTGATACCCTTTATCGCCGTACCGTTTGGCAGGGTGAGCAGGGCATCGCCGTTTGCGGTGGATATCCCTCCGCCGCGAGTAATACGCTGCTGCTTGGGGCGGCGCTCGATGGTATAAACCTCGCCGCGCAGCAGAAAGCTAAGCCTGACAAAGCAGGGTTCGTCGGGGGTGGCATAGTCGCTTTTTAGCTTCTCGGCATCCCTTCGGCTCTCGCCGCTTGCCCTGCCGTAAAGGGCAAAGGTAATAGCGTCGAACACCGTGGTTTTGCCTGCACCGGTGGGGCCGGTAATCAAAAACAGGTTCTGCCCGGCAAGCTGTTCAAAATCAATCTCCTGCCTGCCCGCATAGGGGCCAAAGGCGTTTATGGTAAGCGTAAGCGGTTTCACAGCAGCGACTCCTCCCTCTGTGCCTCTTGAAGCACCTCATGCATCAGCGCCTCACGCTCCGGGGTGATAGGCTCGCCCAGCAGTTCCTGATAAAACGCGCCAAAAAGCTCGTCCGGCGTTTTTTTGTTGAGCTCCAGCCCCGCCGACACCACCGACACCTCAACGTCGCTGGACGCGCGCTTTAACCCGAGGATGTTCGGGTATACCGCACGAAGCTTTTCCATGGCGTTGTAAACCTCGCCCTTATCGGTAAGCACGGCATAAACATAGTCGTTTGCCGTTTTCCCCTTAGGGGCTTGAGTGATAAGTTCTTCAATTGTTCCGGTTAAGATGCGCAGGTCGTGTGATGCAAAGAGGACATGCTTGGTAATGGTGACATTTCCCTTTTCAAGCAGCTCCACCATTGTAACCGATTTTTGCTGAGTGGCCTCCGAAAGTGAATATTTAAGCGGCGACCCTGCGTAGCGGATATGAGGCGCTCCCGCGGTCTGTGGGGCGTGCAGGTGCCCGAGCGCCACATAATCAAAGCGCTTGAGCAGGGTATAGTCAATCATATCGCTGCCGCCTACACTGCGCTCGGAATCGGAAAAGCAGGCAAGCGAGCTGTCCAGCCCAAAAAAGCCGTGGGCAACCAGCACGTTGCGGGTATCCGGCGCGGACGCATCAAGTATCGGCTCTATTGATTCCCCACAGATACGCATAAAGGCATCGTTCATTGTTTTTATATTCTCGTCGTCATATAGCTTCTTAATGGGGTACGGCTCAAAATAAGGCAGCAGCACAAAGTTCACCACCCCGTAGGCATCCTGCAGGGTGATGGTTTTCAGCTGTTTCTGCACATTGCCCGAAACATGCAGCCCGCTCTCCTCGAACAGGCGGGAGGCAAAGCCCAGGCGTTCGCCGCTATCGTGGTTACCCGCAATCATGAATACTGGAATGCGCAGCTTACGCACTACCTCGTTTAGAAAGTCATCGAGCAGCGTTACTGCCTCGGCAGACGGCACCGTACGCTGATATACATCCCCCGCAATCACCAGCGCGTCAGCCTGCTGCTCTTTCAAAAATTGCGTCAGGGCGCAGAGCCACAGCCGCTGATCCTCGATTAGCGGGATATCAAACAAGGTTTTGCCGAGGTGCAGGTCGGCGATATGTACAATCCTCATACAAAAGCACCCGCCCTTTCTTAAGGCTTAGCAGGTTCAATTAATATGCTTATATTATCAAAACGGTCAATACTGTTTTCTACTTCTAATAAAGGGGCTCCTCCTCGGAGGGTTCAAGGCCGCTGAAATCGTCCAGATCGCGCAGCAGCAGTGACAGCACACCCTTATATAGCAGCTGCGGATCGTTTAGAAACTGACGCTTTACCAGGTCGGCCTGCAGCTTGTCAGGCATAAAAAGCTTAAGCTCCATCAGGTCGGAGCCCACGTCTAGCATGCGCATGGTTACGATGCAGCCGTCTTTCACCTGCGTGATATCCACCTTGTTCATGCGCTCGCGGTTCTCGCGTGCCATCAGCCGCATGGCGGCCTTTACGGCCTTATCGCGTACGGAGGCCGATACGGTGCGTTCAATCACGCCACAGGCCTTTGCGCCAAGCTCGGTTACACGGTAGGCTTCCTCACCGTTAGCATTCTTTTCGGGTTTAATCTGCTCCAGCTTCACCAGCTCGTTGATAGAGTTGGTAAGCTCGAAATAGTTTACCAGCCCGTCCTGCTGCAGCACGTCACATAGCTGCTGCTTGGTAAAGGCTGTGCCCACACTTTTTAACACATAGCACACCAGTATATTGATCTCATAGGTAGTGCGGAGCCCGCCGAGCTCCACTCCTTCTGAAAAAGCATCGTAAGGCATACGCTTATCCCCTTTCAGTTCGATGGTTCTATACTATATAATTTACCATAGTCTGAAAGATTTTTAAAGTGGCACAGGGCGATGTTATTTAAAAACAGAAAGCGCTGTTTGAAGTAATATTTTTATATCCCGCCACAGGGTGATGTCTCGCAGATAACGCAGGTTGTGCTCCATCTTTGCGGGCAGTATCTCGTTTAAATAGCAGGCCTCGGCATCCTCGCTCTTTTCCATCAATTCACTTTCGTATGCAAAATACAGGCTGGAGGTGCAGGTAATGCCACAGGGAACGAGCAGTGTAGCAAGCCATTTATCCCTGTATTGCTTTACATAGCGCGGTACCTCCGGCCGCGGCCCCACCAGCGACATATCCCCTTTCAGCACATTCAAAAGCTGGGGCAGCTCGTCCAGATGCAGCCTGCGAAGCCATCGGCCCACGGGGGTGATGCGGGTGTCATTTTTGGTAGTAAGCTGAAGGGTATTCTTCAGGTCTGCCCGCATGGTACGGAACTTTAAAATATGATAGAGCTCAAGGTTCTGCTTTACCCGCTGCTGCATAAAGAAAACCCCGCCGCGTGAGGTAAGCCCCACCAACAGCGCGATAACAAGCATAAGCGGCAGCAGAACAATGAGCAGTGCGGCAGAAACAACAATATCAAAAACACGTTTGCGCACAAAGGTGCCCCTGCGGCGGTTTAACAGCAGCAGATACTTTTCGGTTTCGCGGTTTTGCATTTGTTGCGGCAGCGCGTGAACATCCCTTGCTAGCATCAATTGGTTCATACCTTTCCGGTATAGGTTTTCCTACTGAATTGCCTTGATAAAAGACTGTGCAAGTGCCTTGTAATTGCGGTTTTTCAGCACATAGTCGCGCCCGAGCGCGCCCATCTCGCTGCGTTGTTCGGGTGTTAATGCACGCATCTTATCAATGCTTGCGGCAAGCCCGCGCACATCCTCGGCCTCAACACTCAGCCCGCAGCCGCAGTCGCTAACCTCGTTGTTATGGGCGTTGATGCCAAAAAGGATAGGCCTGGCCGAAAGCATGTAGTCATACAGCTTGTTCATGCTGATGCCGTAACGGTAGAGGCGGCTTTTGCGTGCGCCGATATACAGACAATCAGCCTCTCTCAATACCGCCTGCACCTGATTTTTGGCAACATACTCTTCAAAATAGACGTTACGCAGGTTTTTATGCGCAGCCAGCGCGGCAAGCTCCCCCTTGCAGTCGCCCTTTCCAACCAGCACCACCGCCACCCCCTGCGGCAGCAGGGAGGCCGCCTCGATGATGGTTTCCAGCGCGTTGGCCCGAGCAAATCCGCCTACATAGACTATTGTAAATATATTCTGGTGCTTTAACTGCTGTATCCGCCGTTGCGCCTCGCTGACAAGCTGCGATTCCTCCGCTGACGGGGAAACACCGTTGGGCACATAGGTAATCCGTTTGCCCCTTACGCCAAGCTCCAACGCGCGCAGGTCGGCCCGCGGCAGGATGGATACGACGCTGCTGCTTATTTGGTAGCTATCCTTCTCGGCTCGCTTTAGCAATAATATAGACGGATGTAAATCTTTAATCCCATGCAGTTCAGTAAGGCTGAGTGGCCAAATATCATGCAGTTCAAAAACCAGCCTGGCCCCAGAAAGCTGTGCAATCCTCTGCGCGGGGTAGATATCCAGCAGGTAGGTTGAGGAGGCTATTACCACATTGGGCTTATAGGTTTGAGCTATCTGCCGCGAGTAGTGCCGGAGCTTCATTAAAAAAGCCGCCACGTTCTTTACCCGATAGAGGTTGTTGCGATAGTAGGGTGGGGTTTTCAACAGCAAGAATTCCACGCCATCCTCGGTGTATACCTCCATTGGCTCCTCAGGGTGAGGGTTTTTACCGCGCAGATGGGTAAAGCTGGCGGCAACTATAACCACCTGATGCCCCTGCTTGATAAGTTCCTTTGCCAGGTAGAAGTGGCGGTATTCCATACCCATCGCTTCGCTGCCCGAGTAATGATTGATGATGACTATATTCATAAAATTACTGCTATCTGCCTTTCTGTTGGGGTTATACAGTATCATTTTGTGCTCTGACGTATATTCGCATAGGCCGCATAAACCAGTGCCTCTTCCATCTGCTTGGCACAATATTCATAACTGTATTGCTCCTGCACATACTGCCTGCCCGCATACCCCAGTGCACGGCGGAGGATGTCGTTCTGATACAGCTTAAACAGTTCCTCGGCAAGGGTATATTCGTTAAGTTCCGGCACAATAATACCCGTTTTTCCGTCCTGCACCGTTTCAAGAAAACCATCGGCCGCGCTTACTACCACTGCACGGGCGCAGGCCATCGCCTCCAGCGCTGCCACGCCAAAGCTTTCGCGCTTGCTGGGAAAGCAGACAATATCCATCTGTGAAATCGCCTGCGGCACCTCGTTGTTGGGAATCTGGCCCATAAAGTCGGTCTCGTCGTTAATCAGAATCTCTCGCGCAAGGCCGAGCAGCGGGGTATATTCGCTGCCCTGCCCGTAAATTTTTAAGCGCAGCTTTTTCAGCGGCTCATTGATTCGCACGGTGGTTCGGAAGATTTTGAACGCTTTAAGCAGAATGTCGATACCGCACTCGGGAGCAAGGCGTTTTACGGTACCGATGACAAACTCGCCTGATTCAATGCGCGGAATCGGTTGGAACAGATTGGTATCAATACCAAACGGGGTGATTAAAACGGGTTTTTCCCCACCGCGAAGGTATTTCTTCACTTCCTCCCCCATGATGCGGCTGGTGGAGGCGATTGCCGCGGCGCTTTGGAGATTTTTTTCAATGATATTGCGCTGCAGCCAGCCCTGCCGCGGGAAGTCGTATACATCGCTCCCCCACACCGAGAGCAACACCGGTTCTAGCCGTGCCCGCCGCGCAAGGGTACCATAACCCGAGGTGTAATGCACATTGACCACATCGGGGCGATAAACGGCAGCAAGCTCTCGCAGCTGTGCCGCGTTGCGATAGTAACCCATCCTTCCGCCGTACACCAGATACTCCAGCTTTACGAGCGGTGAGAGCACCCCTTCCTCCACCCGATGATTAATCTGTGAGGCCAGCAGCACCTGATGCCCACGCTCCGCTAATAGATTCACCCATTTGACAGTATGGGAAGAGTTTGCCGCCGACAAAAAAAGTATCCTCATACGGGGCATTACTCCTTCTGGTTTGTTTTGCGCTTTGCGGCCGGATTAACGAACGAAGAAAGGTCGGTAAGCACCTTTGCCGCGCGATGCTCCCAAAGATTTTCACTGTTGATGGCAAGTACCGCATTTGCACAAAGCTTTTGATACTTCTGCGGATTTTCGATAAGCTGACTAACCCCATCGGCAATAGCGGCTGCGTTATCTTCAACGATTACCCCCACATCGCTGCGCCTTACAAACGCAGCAATCTCGGTGCAGTTGGTGGTAACCACCGGCAGGCCGTAGGAAAGGTATTCAAACACCTTTACCGGTATGGCGAAATCCATGTAAACATCTCGCCTGCCACAGTAAAGACCGATATCGGCACGGGTGTAGTACTGCTTCAATTGGGCCTCCGCAGCATGCGCAACGGTAAGCCACGGCATAGAAAGATACCGCGCTGCAATCTCCTTCTTTTCCGCCTCGCGGCAGATAATAATCAGCGGAAAGCTGCCGGTGCGGTTGAGCTGCTCAAAGGCTTTTAGCAGGATATCGGTACCGTAACGCTTGGAAAGACCGCCCACATAGATACAGGTGCGCGCCTGCTTCCTGACAGGCAGAAACCTCGCTTCTCCCGCAGGCGGCAGAACACCCTTTTGTGGAAACGAAAAAAGGTCAGCCATACTTTGCGACGGAAAGTAAACCATACTGCAGCAACGCGCCAGCAGGCGGTTATCTATTTTGTGCAGCAGGTTTATCACAGCCTTTTTGTGAGGGCTTACCTGCCACCAAGCGGCAAATTTATAAAACGCATCGCGGTAAAATGCCGCAATCGGTACTCCCATGCGGTGCAGGCGCAGAATCAGCAGCCTGTCTGCCATATTAAAAATGGGGCCGGACGGCAGCTCGATGTAACAAAACTTTGGTTTTAACGTCTTAAGCTGCTCTAATGCCGCCAATACCGTTTTACGCCGTTTCTTACGATTATTTTGAGCGCCGGTAACCAAAAAAACCTTGCTCCCAAGCTTGAGAAAGGCATTATACATCTTTTGCGGGCGTACGGAGGAGCCGGAACGCCTGTCGTCAAAATCTACATAACTGATAAACATGATCATGGCAATACCCCCCCTCTTCCTTTCGATTAACCCTTGAATTGCAAAGCGTCGCCCTGTTGCGCCCTGGCTGCCAGCACACTTTCAACCGCAAGCGCCGCGAACAGAAGGTAGAAAAATTTATCGTAAACAATGCCGTACCTGCCCGAGATAAACACATTAAAATAAAGCAGCCCCATCGTGATAAGCAGAGGCAGTGCGCGCCCTGGGCGGCGGGCAAAAAGCAGTACCAGCCGAGTAGCAACGGCACCCATCAATGCAAGCGAGAGGCCAAGTTTAATTATGCCGCCGCTTAAAAAGTCCGCCAGCACAAAATTGTGCGGGCTCATCCAGTACTTCGGCATATTCTTCAGGTCACTGTATTCCGCGGCAAGCTCTTTGCTTTGGGTTACATCATAAAAATAAACCTCATACCCGCTGCCGCGCCCGATGAGAATATCCATTAAGCCGTATGTCTTTGCCTCGTCGCAGGCGACGCGCCAGATCACCAGTCGCTTGCTGAACATGCCGCCGGTACCAATGGATTCGATAACATTTTCTACGCTGTTTTCTTCGGGAATACTGTGGCCGTCGGCCAGTACCTGCTGATATTTTATATTGGAATACCACTCAAACCCCCGTTCGGCAGCAAACACCACACCGACGCAGAATACCGTGAGCAAGGCGCCGGTGGCCAGCCGCCTGAAGGCCGCCCGCTCGGTGGCGCTGTAGCGGGCAACATAAAAGGCTTTGTACAGCAGAACCGCCGCGATGGAGGGGATAAGCAAAATCATGGTGCGACGGGAACCGCTAATGGTGATGATGATGGAATGAAAGGTGAGGTTCAAAAATAACAGCGCCGTCTGGGTTCGGGGTTTAAAGCGGGCATTTAACACAAAGAACGAGCCGAGTATCAGGCTGACAAACAGGTTTTCGGCATAGCGGTTGTAATCGGCTATCATTGAAAGACGGCGAATGAAGGCAAGCGGCATAAATTCAAAGATAAAGTAGTTGGAGAGCGAAAGCAGGCCCACCAACACACCCGAAAGCGCCAGTGTTTTATAGAGCTTATCCAACTTATTTTGTGTTCTAGCGTAGTAGAAGGTTGGGATGAAAAACAGCAGCATGGGGATGATGACCAGATACTTCGAAAGCGCAAAATCAGGAACGGGCGAATAAAGTACACCCACCGTATCGGCCAGTATATAAAGAAAAAGCAAAATAAACAGGGTTAGCACCCCGAGATACCTGCGACCTGCCGTAATATAGCCTTTAATACCGAGCTTTCGTTTTAGTAAAAGTTTAAGCCCCAGCGTAATAAAGGTAGCTACATATAACCCTTTGTACAGGCTGACCGGCAGAGGCATGGCGATTTCAAGCATCATCAGACACACACAGGACAGATATAATAATTCAAATGCAGGGGCAATCTGCGACCTGATTCGTTTTGACGCAGCGGATAGTATTTTCATGCTATAATCATGCCTTTCCGGCGCTTGTGCCGGAAAGACACAAAACGCTATGAAAAATTGCGATGCGGCTTTGCCGCAGGAGAAGCCTCGCTGCGGCAGCAATTATTTTGTTATTTGAAAGATTTATCTTTCAAACTTGCCTCGTAGTTTCGCTTTGGTTTGATGGTTTAAAAGCTGCCGGCAGTATAGATAGAAAACAATGTAGCAGGCTGCAATCAGCAGTGACAGAAGTGTTAGATATGACAATACGGTTAGCGGATAGATACTCTGAACCACAGCGGGGAGTACCGAGGCCGCAAGCAGTGAAAACTGCCATAGCATCGAGGCCCCCTGCCGCCCTGCAACAATGGCGCTTGAGGTAACAGGCGTAATGATAAAGCGCGCCAGAAACATGGGTGTAAGGGCTCTCACCATAGCGGCGGCGGGTACCCACTGTTTTCCCAGAAATACGCGGATCATCGGCTCGGCAAACAAGAATAGTACCGTAAAAACCGGCACGGCCAACAGCGTGAGCACCCGCGTTACCGAAGAGAAGGTTTTTGCCGACATGCGGTTTTCTGCAGCTTCATCAGAGGATTTTTTTAGAAAAACATTGCCCACCGCCGCGGAGATTACCGTAAGCGGGGCGCTGAGCACCTGATTGATGATAGAATAATACCCGAGCTCTGCCGCCCTAAAAAAAGACGGCAGAAAGAAGGAGATAAGGTTATAGCTTAGGGTGGTTGCCATGGTTCCGGGCATGGTAAACCGTGCGAAATCCCTGTGCTCCTTTGCCACCACGAGAATACGTTTTTTATCGGGCCGTGGAATATGGGGGATAATTTTAGAAGCCAGTATAATGTCCCCCACAAAATAAGCCAAAAGCTGCCCGAGCAGCAGCCCGTAAACCCCGAAGCCCAGCAGTGCCAGGGATATCTGAACGGCGGCAGAAACCAGTGCCCTGACTATATTGGCATTGGTAATCACGCGGTAGCGGTTTAAACGAAGGTTATAGAAATCGAGTGTGGAGAAAAGGCCGGTAATAAACACCGAAAACGGCACGAGATATACCCAGCCTGCCCCCTGCCCTTTATTCAGCCACGGCAGAAGATATACAGCCACAGGTGCCGCTGCCAGCAAAACTACCGTAAGCAGGCCGGAAAGAGCCATACACAGCCAGAATACACTTGGAGCGTCATCCTCTTTGGCAACCACAATAGCCATATCGTACTTCAGGGTGGTGATTACCCCAAGGATATTTACGGTAGACTGAAAAAGAGTATAGGTAGCAAACTGATTGGGGCTATAGAGGCGGCCTAAAGCGGGCGAGGCCAGGAAAGGGATAGCCTGTGACAGTACCGACCCGCTCATGAGTATCAATACGCTAGTGAAAAAGGGGTTGTGCGCTATTCGGTTTCTTAGGTCGGCAAACATGCGCTCACCCCATTTATTTTATTGGTGGTTAAAGGTTGGCACCAGACGTTTCATGTGTTCAAAAAGCTCTTTCTGACGGTAGGTACTGCAGCACCTCTCAAGCTGCTTTACCTCATCGGCAAAGGTGTGAAAGTCAAACTCCACGGGTTTGAGTACATAAATTTTATTATTATCCGTTTTTGAAACGTCTTCCTCGGCAAGCCGGATTTCCTCAAACAGCTTTTCTCCCGGTCTTAGCCCGCAAAACTCGATTTTAATGTCAGTGTTGGGCTTTAAGCCATAAAGCATAATCAAATCGCAGGCAAGGTCGTAGATACGCACCGGCTCACCCATATCCAGCACAAAGATCTCCCCGCCCTTGGCAAGGCTTCCTGCTTCCAGCACCAGCTGCACCGCTTCGGGGATGGTCATAAAATATCGGCGCATCTCGGGGTGGGTAACGGTTACCGGCCCCCCGCTTTCAATCTGTTTAACAAAGAACGGCACCACACTTCCGCTGCTGCCCAGTACATTGCCAAACCGCACCGCCGCAAAAACGGTATTGCTTACGGCATTGAGCATCTGAATAGCCTGTTCAGCGATGCGCTTGGAGGCGCCCATTACATTTCCGGGGTTTACGGCCTTATCGGTGGAGATAAGGATAAACCGCTCGCAGTTGAAGCGCGAGGCCGTTTGGGCCACATTCAGTGTACCGAACACGTTGTTCTTTACCGCCTCTACGGGGTTTAGTTCCATCATCGGCACATGCTTATGCGCCGCGGCGTGAAAAACCACCTCAACCTTAAATTCGCGAAACAGCTCATTGAGCCGTACCTTATCGCGCACCGAGCCGATGCGCAGCTCAAACCGGCTTTCGGAAAAGCTTGCGCCCAGTTCGTTACCGATATCAAACAACCCGTTTTCGTCAAAATCAAAAACAATCAGCTTTTTTGCGCCGTAGGTAAGCGCCTGACGGCAGATCTCTGAGCCGATAGACCCCGCTCCGCCTGTAACCAGCACCGTCTTGCCCTCGATAAACCGTCTTACCGCATTCATATTCAGGTGCACACGGTCTCGCCGCAGAAGGTCGTCCAGCTTGATGTCACTGATGCTTGCCTTCTCGGGGCTGTCGTCAATATTTTCAATGGTGCCAAAACGCGAAACCTCTACCCTTTGCTGGCGGCATACGGTAACAATGCGCTTTACCAGTTCGGCATCGGCGCCGGGCAGAGCGATAATCACCTCATCCACCGAGTGGCTGCGCAGGGTAAGCCCAAGGCTTTTAAACCCGCCAACCACCTTTACTCCGTTAAACCGCTTGCCGTGCAGCGCCTTATTGTCATCGATAAATGCCACCGGAACACGCGGCTCGGCTGGGTTTGAAAGCAGCTTGTCGCAGAGGTAGCGGCCCATCTCACCCGCAGGGTAGATGAGCACGCGGCGAAGCTCTTTGGCGTGCAGGCTCTCGTACCGCACCAGTATAAACCGCAGTCCCTTGATGCCGATTCGGCAGAGCAGCATAAAAAACAGCAGCAGCGCGCAGATAATAATCATCATCTCGATTGGCATTCCCAGCCGCAGCGCACGGTCAAATACCAAAAGGGATACCAGCACCAGCGCTACAGAAGGCACCAGCGATGTGATATGCGCAAAGTCGATACTCTGCCGCTGGGTGGAATACACCTTAAAAGCAATGTTATAGAGCAGGACAAAGATATAGACCGCAAGAATATAGAAGTTGGTATTTTCAATATAGTGCGTGGGTACTGTGCCAAGAAACCCGAACTTCAGCTTGAAGCCGGTAACAACGCTAACATAGGCGCATAAAAGATCTAAAAACGCCAGGACAAGCTTCAGCCTTAGGGTTTTAGCCCTTGTACTCACTGCCCAGCACCGTCCTTCTGCTCTTCATTCGGTATTCACCGATAGTATTTGCTTTTTTGCAGAAAGTAATGCAACTTTTCTTCCAAGTTATAAGCGTCGTTATTAAATTGCGCTTCAGAGCGTCGAAAAAACCGTCTTAAGCCACACCGCTTCCGGCTTCAAATAGCGTGCGTGGCTTGTTTTTCATAATATCCGGCAGAATACCTGCAGTGTATTTTACCTGCCGCCATTTGGTGCTTATTCAGGGATGATGTCTGCTAAAATTACCATTAACGCATATACTATTTAATATTGAAATAATGCTTTAAAATCAGCCGCAGAAATACCCATAAAAATACAGATTTATTAACAATTTATAAGCAAACCAAAACAAATTGTGCATGTTGCACTATGTTTTCAACATGTCAAAATATATCTTGCGCAAACAATACTATGGTGCTAGAATAATCGCAAAAGCGCATTTTTAAGATGCGGTAAAATACTATGAAAAGGATGATTGTCAATGATTGCTGATGTATTGTTCTTTCAAGTTGCATCAATTATTGTTTCGGTTCTGGCATTTGGTGCGGCGCTGTGGCTGTATTACTGGGTAAAATCGCAGCCCTCTTCCAACGCACGCATTAAAGAGGTTGGTGATCTGATTAAAAAGGGCGCTAACACCTTTTTAGCGAAGGAGTATAAAACCCTTCTGAGCTTCTGCGGCGTTGCTGCATTACTTATTCTCATCTTCCTTCCCAAGTTCATCTGGCAGGGTGATGTACTTGAAAACGTAACGATGGCTATTGCTTATCTTGCAGGCTCCGCCTTCTCGGCTGTTGCAGGCAAGGTAGGTATCAGCATTGCAACCATTGCCAACATTAAAACCGCTGAGGCTGCAACCAAGGGTATTAAGAAATCGTTCATGGCTGGCTTCCGCGGCGGCGCCGTAATGGGCATGGCCGTTGTTGGCAGCAGCCTGCTGGGTGTTTCGCTGGTTCTTTTAATTACCGGCAACACAACAGCGCTCTTAGGCTTCAGCTTCGGCGCAAGCTCACTTGCATTGTTTGCGAAAGCGGGCGGCGGTATCTTTACCAAAACCGCAGATATCAGTGCTGACCTGGTTGGCAAGGTGGAGCTCGGCATCCCCGAGGATGACCCCCGCAACCCCGCTGTTATTGCCGATAATGTTGGCGATAACGTAGGCGACGTAGCCGGTATGGGTGCCGACCTTTTTGATTCTAACGTGGCTTCGATGGCCGCCGCACTGGTTATGGCAGTTTCTTTGGATAAACTCGGTGGCGGCTCTGTGAACGCAAGCATGGTGTTTTGCTATGCCGCTATCGGCCTGCTTGCCTCTATTATCGGTGTTGCTACCGCAAGAATGGGCAAAAAGGGCGGACCAACCCGTGCACTGAATATGAGTACTTATGTAACCACCGGCATCTATGCAGTACTTACCGCAGGCGCAACCTGGCTGTTCGGCTTTGAATGGCGCATATGGGCTGCCAGCGCTATCGGCCTTGCGGTTGGCGTTATCATCGGTATTGCCAGTGACTATTTCACCGACGATACCAAAAAGCCTGTTCATATGGTTGCTGAGGCTGCCAAGAGCGGCCCTGCGTTCACCATTCTCTCCGGCATCTCTTACGGCCTTATCAGTGCCCTTCCCGCTATGATCGGTATTGCGGTTTCGGCACTTGTATCCTTTAAGCTCTGCGAACCGCTCGGCCCGGGCTACGCCATGTTCGGTATTGCGATGGCGGCGGTTGGCATGCTTTCTATTGTAGGCATGATTATCTCCAATGACGCATACGGCCCGATTGTTGACAACGCGCGCGGCCTTGCTGAGATGGGTAACCTTGGCGACGAGGTGCTGGATATCACCGATCAGCTCGACAGTGCAGGCAACACCGTTAAGGCTGTTACCAAGGGCTTTGCTATCGGCGCTGCGGGTCTTACCGTTATCGCACTGCTCGGCGCATTCATCAGCGAGGTAAACGACGCTGCTGCCGAGCTTGGACAGTCTGGCATAACCGGCTTTGACATTATGAACCCCACCGTATTCTTCGGCCTGATGGTGGGCGCCGCTATCCCCGCAGTATTCTCCGCTATGCTGATGCTGGGTGTTGACCGCAATGCCCAGCGCATGGTTGCCGAGATTCACCGCCAGTTTAAAGAGATTATCGGCCTGAAGGAAGGCAAAGAGGGCGTTGTGCCAGAGTATGACAAGTGCATTGAGATTGCAACTGCCGGTGCCATTAAAGAGCTTGTTCCTGCCGGTTTGATGGCTATTATCGCTACTCTGCTTGTTGGCTTCATCGGCGGCGTTCAGGCAATCGGCGGCTTCTTAACCGGTAATATCGTAAGCGGCCTGTTGTTTGCGCTGTTTATGTCCAATGCGGGCGGCCTGTGGGATAACACCAAGAAGTACATCGAATCCGGCCATAACGGCGGCAAGGGCTCCGAGGCCCACAAATCCGCGGTTGTTGGTGATACCGTAGGCGATCCGTTTAAGGATACCGCCGGTCCGTCCATTAACACACAGATTACCGTTGTATCGCTGGTTTCATCCCTGATGTCTACCCTGTTCCTTGCTTTCTCGCTCTTTAAATAACTAATCGTTTCAAGCGCCGGCAGAAACATCTGTCGGCGCTGTGTAATATCAATTTCAGTTTTTCGTTTGGTATATTAAAAAATCTTCGCACAGTATGCCGAAAAGGATTGCGAAACATCCTTTTAAGCAGTATAATTTTGTACGGCACTTATGCCAATTTCGATAAGGAATATAACGACTGATTCTTCAGAAAATGCATAAATCCAATTTTTTCTTGAATTCATTCTATATTTCTAATCTCAACAGACATAAGGCGTTTCATAGTCTTATCGGATTTTGAATCGCCTTGAATATAAAACAGGAGGGAAAAATCCTTGACAGCTCAAAAATTACCGGCAGGCTATCTGCCGGACGAACGGCCACCGGTCGGCAAACTCATCCTCTTTGCACTGCAGCAGATTATCGTTATGTTCCCCGCAACAGTTCTGGTGGCACTGCTCACAGGTTTCCATGTATCCACCACCATCTTCGCCAGCGGCCTTGCAACTTTGGGCTTTATTCTGGTTACAGGCAGAAAGATTCCCCTCTTTTACGGCTCCAGCTTCTCCTACATTGCCGCCATCTGCTCCATCACCGGCGCGCAGGCCTTTGCCGGCCCCGTTGCGGATGATAAGATTGCGGCGGCACAGTTTGGCATTGTGCTTTCCGGCCTTGTTTCAATCGCAGCCGGTCTCATCATCAAGCAGTTCGGGCAGGAAGCCATCGAAAAGGTTCTTCCCCCGACTGTAACGGGTAGTATCGCGATTGTAATTGGCCTTTCACTTGCGGGAAGTGCCATATCCAACCCCGTTAGCCTTCCTAGCAACGTAACCGAGGCAAACCAGCCGCTTGCGCTGAACCTTGCATGGGTAATCTGCCTTGTTACACTGCTTTCCACCATCCTATTCTCGGTATACCTCAAGGGCACCTGGTCGCAGATTCCGATTCTGCTCGGCCTGCTCACCGGCTATGTGGTAGCACTGGTTTTAGGGCTGCTCAACGACATTAACTTTGTTGACTTTAACAAGATTACCGATTCCGGTTCGCTGTTTGCCATTCCCGCCATCGGGTTTGCGCTGCCGCACTTTACGCTGCCCCTGCCAAACCTTGCGGCGGTAGCGGCTATCATGCCCATTGCCATAGCAACCATTCCGGAATCCACCGCGCATCTTTATCAGCTTGACATCTATGTTAACGACCTTGCCAAGAAGAAAAATTCCGATAAGAAATACCCTATCGCGGACAAGCTTGGGCTTAACCTGATCGGCGACGGCCTGGGCGATATGATCTCTGCCATGATTGGCGGCCCCGCGGGAACCAACTACGGTGAAAACCTCAGCACTATGGCAATTACCCGCAACTTCTCCACCCCGGTGCTTATTGTAGCCGCTGGTATTACCATGCTAATCTCCTGCTTTACTCCGCTTACCGCTGCGGTTTACTCTATCCCCAGCGCTGTAATCGGCGGTATCTCTATCTACCTGTTCGGTGTTATCGCCTCTCAGGGTATTACGATTATGCATACCAGAAACGTGGATCTGTTCGATTCCCGCAACCTTGCTGTTATCTCTACCATTCTTATCATTGGCATTGGCGGCAGCTTCGCGTTTGAAGGCGGCATGATTCCGATGTTCGGTGTAAAGCTTCCCGCTATCGCCACTGCAGCGGTATTCGGTATTTTGCTGAACCTACTTGTAAACATCGGGAAGAATAAGAGCGAGAACGCGTAATTTACCCTAATAACCATCTAAACGAATACGCCGCCGGAAGATTTCTCCGGCGGCGTTTTGTTATTAAAGCTAAATAAGTGCAGCTTCTGTGCATTATCTGCACTGGCTGTAAACTACCTGATGAAGTTTGTATAAATTCTCGGTTCCACCTCAGGCAGGGGAACAGTTCCCTTACTGTACTCAAGTGCATGCAATAGCCAAGCCATATTTCTGCCCAGTGCGCGCATCAGCTGTGCGCCCTCCTCATCCTGCTGCACCTGTTCGGCAAAGGAGCCATGCACAGCGTTCCAGTAGTGACCCGGGGTAAGGATGATATTGCGCAGGTGAAAATAGTTATTAAGCTGCTGAAAGGTATCTACCGCACCGGCACGGCGGAGCGATACCACCGAGGCCCCTACCTTGAACTGCAGCGTTTTTCCGGCATAGAAGAAACGATCCAAAAACGACTTCATGGTGCCCGCAATGCCCGAATAGTATACGGGCGAGCCCAGAATAATACCGTCGGCAGATTTGGATTTTTCAATGCATTCGTTCACAAGGTCATCATTAAACACACACGCTCCGCTGCCCGTTTTGCCGCACCAGCCGCAGGCCGTACAGCCACGGATGACACTGCCGCCCACATGGATAATCTCGGTTTCGATGCCCTGTTTTTCAAGCTCATCAGCCATCATGCGGATGGCGGTATAGGTGCCGCCGTTTTTATGCGGGCTGCCGTTAAAGGCCAGAACCTTCATGAGTTGACACTCCTCTACATCAATTCTATTGTATAGTATATTCTCTTAATGCTAACGATTATACGGGAATCCATGTGCCGCGTCAATCCGCACAACCGTTCCCTATACAATTTCACATCAATGTACCGGCTACATATAATAGGTTATGAGCGAAATCAAGGGCAATGATGAGGCTGAACTTCCTAATTGCCCCTTTGAGAAAGGATGATGCCTTGATGTGCGGAATTGCGGGCTTCTGTGACTTTAAAGAGGATTTTCGGCTGGCCCAGCATAAAAATAAGGCCCTTGCGGAGAAGATGGGGGCGACGTTGCGTTATCGCGGGCCGGATGCAAGCGGCGAATACATAGCGGAGCACGCGGTGTTTGCACACCGGCGGCTGATTGTAATAGACCCCGTGGGCGGCCTGCAGCCTATGATTCGTATGCAGGATGGCTGCGAATACGCCCTGATATACAACGGCGAACTCTACAACACCGATGAGATTCGCAACGGCTTAAAGAAGCTGGGGCATGTATTTGATACAACCTCCGATACCGAGGTGCTGCTACGGGCCTATATGCAGTATGGCGAGCAGTGTGTGGACTATTTAAACGGCATTTTTGCCTTTGCGGTATGGGACTCTTTAAAACAGCAATGTTTCATGGCCCGTGACCGTTTTGGGGTGAAGCCGCTTTTTTATGCCGTTCGGGGTAGCACACTGGTATTCGGCAGCGAGTTGAAGGCGCTGTTTGAACACCCCAGTGTAAAGCCGGTGATCGACCGCTACGGCCTGTGTGAAATCTTCGGCCTAGGCCCCGCACGTACGCCGGGCTGCGGCGTTTATAAGGATATCTATGAGCTGATGCCCGGGTACAGCGCACAATTTAACGCTGAAGGGCTGAAGATTGCCCCCTACTGGCAGCTTACCGCACGCGAGCATACCGACAGCTACGCCCAGACGGTAGAGACTACCCGCTCTCTGCTGTTTGATGCGATAAAACGGCAGTTGGTTTCGGATGTACCCATCTGCACGCTGCTTTCAGGGGGATTGGATTCGAGCGTGGTTTCTGCCGTAGCGGCCAAGGCGCTCGGCGAGAACGGCAAGACGCTGGACACCTATTCCTTCGATTTTGTGGATAACGAACGGTATTTCCGGGCATCCTCCTTCCAGCCCTCGGAGGATCGCCCATTTGTGGATATTATGACAAAGGCTATCGGTTCCAACCATCGGTATCTGGAATGCGATAACGACGACCTCATCAGCGGGCTGTACGGTGCGGTGCTGGCGAAGGATCTGCCCGGCATGGCGGATGTCGATTCCTCCCTGCTTTACTTCTGCCGCCGGATTAAGGAAAACCACACCGTATGCCTTTCGGGCGAATGTGCCGACGAGGTATTCGGCGGATACCCGTGGTTCAGGGATCAGGAGGTATATGATACCCCCGCCTTCCCATGGTCGAAAAAGCTTGACCTACGCAAGGAGGTGCTCTCTTGCGAACTGCTAAGAAAGCTACCGTTGGAGGACTATGTGCACGAGCAGTACCAGAAGAGCATTGCGCGCACCCCGAAGCTTGACTGTGAGGATGCCCTGCATAGCCGCCAGCGCGAGATCAGCTATTTAAACATCACCTGGTTTATGACTACCCTGCTCGACCGCAAGGACCGCATGACGATGGCAAACGGCTTGGAGGTTCGTGTGCCGTTTGCCGACCACCGGCTGGTGGATTACCTGTATAACGTTCCGTGGGAATTTAAGTACCACGAGCAGGAGGTAAAGGCGCTGCTGAAGGACGCAGCGCGGGACATTCTGCCCGAAGAGGTTCTGGGCCGAAAGAAGAGCCCCTACCCCAAAACCTATCATCCAGAGTATGAGCAGGGCTTAAAGTATGAGCTGCGGCTGATACTAAGCGATCGTTACGCGCCCATCCACCGCCTGATTAACGCCGATGCACTCAAGGCATTGATGAACAGTGAGAGTGATTACGGCAGACCGTGGTTCGGGCAGCTTATGGCAGTACCGCAGATGTACGCCTACCTGATTGAGATTAATTTCTGGTTGGAGCATTACGGGGTGGATATTGTTTTATAGGTATTAGTAAAGGGGCAGACCAACGGATCTGCCCCTTCATCTATTTATGAGTGTAAAAGGTTGTTCTTTGCATTACTCGCCTTTTTAATGCGGGCTCTGGATGACAGGCTGAATCTGCTTTCTGTCAAGCGCCTGCTCAAGTGTGGGGATAATCTGATTCATGTGTGCTATCATAGAATTAGGCTTAAGCTTGTAGTTATCCTGCCCGAAGGGTACAAAGTAGATATTTTTTGAGTTTAGCAGCTGCCCTATGTTCTTGAAATTAAATCCCAGCGCATCGTTGGATGAGAGTGCAATCACCAGCGGCTTGCCGCCCCTTAAATGTCCCTTGGCGGCCATGAGCACGGGGGTATCTGTAATCGCGTTTACCAGCTTGGCGGCGGTATTGCCGGTGCAGGGGGCAATCAGCAGGATATCCAGCACATTATTCGGCCCCAGTGGCTCCGCGCCCTCGATGGTGGTCACGGGTTTGTTCCCGGTAATCTTAGTAATCCTTGCTATATAATCCTCGGCGGTGCCGAAGCGGGTGTCTATTGTTTGTGTTGCGTCGGATAAAATTGGGTGAACAATGGCTTTTTCCTCATTAACCAGCTTCTCTATTTCAGTAATCACCTTGTCAAAGGTGCAGAATGATCCGGTAAGCCCAACGCCGATGTGAAGGCCCTCCAGTTTCATATTGTAAACCATTCCTTTCTGGCGGAAATTGTTTGAAGCAATCCTATAAACCTACTTCTTTCCGGTTTTATCGCTTCTTCTTGCAGATAATTGCTGTGATGTTTGCTTGCGGTGAGTTTACACGGCTTTTTCTGTTTTTGTCTTCAAGATGTTTTCTATCGCGTCGGCTAAAATAATACCGGAGGTTTGGGGTGCATATCTGCCGGGCAGGCCGGGGCAGAGCACGGCGTTTATATGAAGCTTCTTTGCGGCCTCAAAATCAATGCCTCCCGGTGCCGAGGCAATATCAATAATCGTCACCTGCGGGTTAAGTTTTTTTATCTGATCTGCTCCCAGGATAACCGCCGGAATGGTATTAAAAATATAGTCAAAGCGATTCAGCTGTTCCTCTAGTTGCTCGAAGGATACGGCATCATAGCCGTAGGCCTGAGCAGATAACCGTGCGTCGCGGCTGCGTGCGGCAACGGTAACCCGCGCATCCAGCCCGCCCAGCTTCTTGGCAAGCACCCTTGCGCACCGCCCAAAGCCTGTTACCAGACAATTACTCTGGTGCAGGTTTATATCGCTGCGGATGATCGCCTCTGCAACGGCGCCTTCGGCGGTAGAAATAGCATTCAGAATAGCTACGTCATCACGCCGCATAAGATCGTTATAGGCAATGCCCTCATGCGTACAGTAATCGGCGGCATAGGCAGGAATGTTTCCCGCAAACAGAGTGTGGCTTGGTTTAAGGTTGGAAAGCAGATAATCTACCCCGCCGTCCGTAAACTCTTCGAGGGTAGCGATACTTGTTTTATTGCGGGTAAACGGCACCGGGCAAAGTATTATGTAGCTGCCTGCCAGCGCCTGTACCAGTGAATCGGCCTCCGAAGCTTTGGGGGTTATCCGTTCGTCGGGCCTGCCGTAATATATCACCGTATAACCCCTGGCGATAAGCTCGTTAACCATATATACCTGTCGCTGATCGCCCCCGACTACGGCGAAATCGTAATGCTTAGTCATATCGTTCATACCCTTTCTTTTGTCTATGCCTCTGCAGCAGATCATCCGGCTGCCCATTTTTGAGTTTAAAAGATTGCGATTAAATATTTCAACACCCGAAAAACCACGGTGCGGTTATGCAGGGTCTATAATCGTACTGCAGCTTTACAAACTGTTTGAAAACTCTCTTATATACAATATGACAGGAGTTGACGATTGGTGATATGAAAACGCGCTTGTACGCTGTTTAACATAAATTTGCCGGTACATACTAATTGGGCGGATAAAACCGTATTGCCGGCAGAGCTGTAAGCTTGTTTAAAACCCTTGGTGTACTAAGTTAGTAGAAGTGATCAATCTTATTACTTGATAGATTTGGCAGGAGGCCTTTACATGTTCAAGCCCGATAAAATCTACTACGAGCCTGCCGTTCTTGGCTACGAGCTGGGGCGGGTGCTTCGTAATAAATACCGCGATCTTCCGTGGCAGCCCATCGAAAGCCACAACAACATCGAAGAGCTGCGAAACAATCCCAACAGTGCCTTTGCCCTGATGAAGCGGCATATCATCCTGGGGGTGCGCAAAACCCACAACTATGTGCCAAACCATAAGTCCTCCGATTTTTTGGTACCCTATACCTCCTCGGGTTGCAGTGCTGCGTGCCTTTACTGCTATCTGGTGTGTAACTACAACAAGTGCTCCTATTTAAGGCTGTTTGTAAACCGCGAGCAGATGCTGGGCAAGCTGATAAAAACCGCCAACGATTCCGGCCGGGAGCTAACCTTTGAAATTGGCAGCAACAGCGATCTTGTGTTGGAAAACGGGCTTACCGGAAATCTGCCGTGGACAATCGAGCAGTTTGGCAAAAACGAGCGCGGGTTTATTACCTTTCCCACCAAGTTTGCCGATACCGAGCCGCTGCTTGGCTTAAACCATCGCGGGCGGACGGTGGTGAGGATGAGTGTAAACCCGCAGGAGATTATCACCCGCGTAGAGTTTGGCACCGCGCCGCTGAAAGAACGGATTGCCGCAATTAATAACTTATGCGAGGCCGGTTACCGTTGCGGGCTACTGATTGCACCGGTGGTGCTGCTTGAGAACTGGCGCGAGCAGTATACCGGGCTGTTGGATACCCTGCAGGCAGAACTAAGCGAGAAGCTGAAAAACAGTATGTTTATCGAAATTATCCTTATGACCTACAGCTATATTCACCGCGCCATTAACAATGAGGCATTTCCCAACGCGGTGGAGCTCTATGACAAAGACCTAATGACAGGGCGCGGGCGCGGAAAGTACTGCTATAAAAATGATGTGCGTGCCGACGCGGAGCAGTTCTTTACGCAGGAAATTGAGCACCGTTTTGGTGTGGGGAAGATATTATATATTTCATAGTACAACCTTCTTTCCACTAACAGTTATAATCAAACGCCAAGGTTAAGTAGCATACGGTTACTTTTCGGCATAAGATAAAGCGGCAGAAGTTTTACGCTTATCTTCAGAAGAAGATTCGTATTCCTGCTATATTTAACAGAACGGAAGTGTAACAATGGGCTGCTACAGACGAGTAAGATGCTGCAGATGCGTTTCATGCTATAGCTGCAGCAGCGGTTGGCGCTGTTAAAAACAATCAGGGCTTGCGCGTCAGTGCAAGCCTTACTTAACCACTGGTCAAACCGGTGGTATGCACCAAGCCCTAAAAAGGCATATTACCGGCGCAGCTTCTCAAGACGCACTGAATTATCCACCAACCGCATTACTATTACGAGCAGCCGCTAAAGCGGCTGCTCGTTTTTCATGCCCTTGTTTCTTCAATTACTTTGCATTTCTCCCCACTGTATCAAAAACTCTCTGCACCAAAAATGCCTGTTGAATATCATTAAAGAGCTCTTTCTCAAAAGAGATTAAAATAATAATTTGACCGTCTCGGAAAAAAATGTTACTATAAAACATAAATATATTTTGAGGTGAAGAAACCTTTGGCCAAGCGCTTTACAACCGAACGGCTCAGCGATGAGCTTGAGATATTTGTGAGCCCCGAACATAAATTTGGCACTGATGCCTTTTTGCTCGCCAACTTTGCAAACCCGCGCCATAAGGATAGGGCTTGCGACCTTGGCACCGGCTGCGGCATCATCCCGTTTATCTGGTGCAAGCGGCACAAGCCAAACGTCATCTTTGCGGTGGATATCCAACCGCAGGCCATTGAGCAGACAATGGCCTCGGTGGAGCAAAACAGCTTACAGAGCGCGGTGATTCCCGTACTGGCCGATTTGAAACACTTAGAAGGAAAGATACCCTTCGGGTCGTTTGATCTGGTAACCTGCAACCCGCCTTATAAAGCCGCCGATACCGGAATAATCAGCGAGACGCAAAGTGATAAGATTGCCCGCCACGAGCTGATGTGTACCGTAAGCGACGTGACAAGCGCCGCCGCAAAGCTGCTGAAGTTCGGCGGCAGGCTCTGCCTCTGCCAGCGTCCCGAGCGCTTGTGCGATGTGCTGGAGGCCATGCGCCGCTGTGATATTGAACCCAAACGTCTGCGTTTTGTGCAGCAGCGCCCCGAAACCCCGCCGTGGCTGTTTCTGGTGGAGGGCAAAAAAGGGGCAAAGCCCTTTTTAAAGGTGGACGAGCCGTTTTACGTTGAGGGCGAGGGCGGGTTTTCTAAAGAGATGCTGGCCTGCTACGGCAAGCAGCACAACCTGCCGCACAACAACCCGCAGCAGGGGTAATTGTTTTAATCAAAGGAGAGCGTCATGAAGCTGTATGTGGTGGGTACGCCTATCGGCAACCTTTCGGATATGTCGCCGCGCGCGATAGAAACCCTGCGCACGGTTGACTTTATAGCAGCCGAGGATACCCGCGTTACCGTAAAGCTGTTAAACCATTTTGATATAAAAAAGCCGATGATCAGCTACTACGAGCACAACCTGCGTGAACGCGGCGAGATAATTATAAACCGTATTCTTGCCGGTGAGAGCTGCGCGGTGGTTACCGATGCAGGCATGCCCTGCATCTCCGACCCCGGCGAGGATCTGGTGCGCCTCTGTGCCGAGAACGGTATCGAAGTGGCGGTGGTACCCGGCCCTTCTGCAGCGATTTCTGCACTTGCGGTTTCGGGCCTTGTTACCTCCCGTTTCTCGTTTGAAGGCTTTTTAAGCACCTCGCGAAAGGCAAGGTTTGAGCACCTGGAAGAGGTTAAAACCAACCCGCGCACCCTTATCTTCTATGAGGCACCGCACAAGCTACAGGCCACCCTTGCCGATATGCTGAACACCTTTGGCAACCGTAAAATCACTCTTGCACGCGAGCTTACCAAGGTATATGAGGAGGTTCGCCGCACCACCCTCAGCGAGGCGATAGCATTTTATGAGCAGAACCCGCCGCGAGGGGAGTTTGTGCTGATTATAGAGGGTGCACCGAAGCAAGCCTTGACGCAGGAAACTACCCTTGAAGAAGCGGCAGAGATTGCTAAGCGGCTAATGGAGGAGGGTGTGCCCCCCTCTGAAGCGGCTAAGCGGGTCTCAAAGCAAACGGGGTTTAAGCGCAGTGAGATTTATACGCGAATGATTGAGAAGGCAGAGGAGTAAGACAATGACGTACGACAGCATGTTTGGCATTTTAGCCTTTGTAATTCCTGTGTTTACCCTGCTGGTTTTCGCATTTGTTATTGGATTTATTATCTATTCGATTTCTAAAACCGCAAAACGTGACCGTTATAACCGTTCTCAACCGGTACTCACGGTACGGGCCAAGGTTGTTTCTACTCGTATGGATGGGGGAAGAGCCTCTATTTACGAGGATCGGCGGGTATTTCACAAGCACCGTACGGTAAGAGATTATACATGCTACTATGCAACCTTTGAGGTGGAAAGCGGCGACCGCATAGAGCTTATGATTCCCGCCAATGAGATTGGGTACCTTGTACAGTTTGACATCGGGGAGCTGACCTTTCAGGGTACGGAATTCATACGCTTTGTCAGAAGCTGAGCCTTTCACATAGGATACAATAAGGAATAATCAACCTCAACCAGATTGCTGGGTTCAGGGTGCTGATACTATTCAGACGGTTTAAGCCTAAATGGCATAAATCATAGAAATTCAGGAAGTATAAAAGGGTGGCGGAGAAGATGAGAAATCTGAATACCATCAGAAAATGTCGCTGGAGCACAGCACCGCCCCAAACGGTTATTTGCATCTGATAAAAGAACGAAAGGATTTGAACCTAAGATGAAACAACCGTTTGTAAATCATGAGCAGCTTTGCGCAATTACCGCCCAATACCCTACGCCCTTTCACCTGTATGATGAAAAGGGCATACGCCAGACGGCGCGCGACCTTTATAAAGCGTTTTCTTGGAACAAGGGCTTTAAGGAGTATTTTGCCGTAAAGGCTACTCCCAACCCCGCTATCTTAAAGATACTGCGTGAGGAGGGCTGCGGCACCGACTGCTCGTCGCTTACCGAGCTGATGCTTTCCGATGCCGTGGGCTTTCAGGGCGAGGAGATGATGTTCTCCTCCAACGTAACCCCACGCGAGGATTATCAGCTTGCGAAGAAGCTGGGTGCCATCATTAATCTTGATGATATCACCCACATTGAATTTTTGGAGGATGTGGCGGGTATTCCCGAAACCATCTGCTGCCGCTATAATCCCGGCGGCTCTTTCACGCTGAACAATTCGATTATGGATACCCCCGGAGAGGCCAAATATGGCTTCACCCGCGAGCAGCTTACACAGGGCTTTAAGAAGCTGATGCAGAAGGGCGTTAAGACCTTCGGCCTGCATGCCTTTTTAGCCAGCAACACCACCGAAAACGGCTACTACCCCGCACTTGCAAAGATATTGTTTGAAACTGCCGTGGAGCTTCAACGTGAAACGGGTGCTCATATCGCGTTTATCAACCTCTCGGGCGGTGTAGGCATCCCTTACCGCCCCGACCAGCCGCGCAACGACATCTTCGTAATCGGCGAAGGGGTACGCAAGGCCTTTGAAGAGGTGCTGGTGCCCGCAGGTATGGGGGATATCCGCATCTTTACCGAGCTTGGACGTTTCATGCTTGCCGAAAACGGCGCGCTGATTGCCAAAGCTATCCACGAAAAGCATACTCACAAGGAATATATCGGCCTCGATGCCTGTGCCGCCAACCTCATGCGCCCCGCCATGTATGGCGCTTACCACCATATCACTGTAATGGGCAAGGAGCACGCGCCGTGTGACCGGAAATATGATGTAACAGGCGGCCTGTGTGAGAATAACGATAAGTTTGCAATCGACCGCATGCTGCCGAAGATAGAGCTCGGCGACCTGCTCTATATCCACGATACCGGTGCGCACGGTTTTTCGATGGGGTACAACTATAACGGCAAGCTGCGTTCCGCCGAGGTGCTGCTGAAGGAAGACGGTACTGCGGAGCTTATCCGCCGCGCCGAAACCCCGGCCGACTACTTTGCCACCTTTGACTTTACAGGCCTTTTTAAAGACCTGCCCAAGGGCAAGAAGGAGTTTATCTTTGACGAGCCCCAGCCGGTAAAGTACTAGCCACTCCCTAATCAGCGGCAGAGCGACTGCCCGATTAAAACCAGCAGAAACTCAAAGCCCGAACCTGATTTTCAAGGTTCGGGCTTTGTTATATTTCTGTGCTGTTAGGCTAACACTAAGAAGCAGACTGTTTCACTTATGAGAGTATTACTTCGATTTACGGAGGCATTGTTCATGGTTTCGTTTGCCGAGATGCTGCCTATTTTACTTCGGGCGTTTATATCCTTTGTTTTGATGCTGCTTTTGGCAAAGCTGATGGGTGCCAAGCAGATTTCTCAGATGACATTTTTTGATTACATCGTAGGAATCTCCATCGGCTCGATTGCTGCGGTGCTGGCGATTGATGACCAGATTCCGGCGGTATACCCGATTGCCGCAATGGTTATCTATGCCCTGCTTGACCTTGCATTATCCGTAATCACCAACAAATCCATCGTTGCACGCCGTTTCTTTACCGGTACACCCACTATTATCATTGATAACGGCAAGATTATCCGCGAGAATATGGTGCACACCCATTATGATATGAACGACCTGCTCTCGATTTGCCGCACCAAGGGTTTTTATAATGTTTCCGATATCAGCTACGCAATACTCGAAACCAACGGGGAGCTTAGCATTCTGCCCAAAACCGCCCATCGCCCGGTAACGCCCAGCGACCTGAACCTTACCCCTGCCGAGGAGGGGGTTTTAGCAAATGTGGTAATCGACGGCAATATCATGTACAACAATCTCAAGGGTATCGGCCGCAACGAGGAATGGCTGAAGAAAAAGCTGGAGGAGCAGAAGATAAAAAAAGTGGAGGATATCCTGCTTGCCACCTGCGACAGTACCGGAAGTGTCTCGGTATTTTTTAAGGATGAAAAACCGCCGCACCACGGGATGTTTGAATGAAGTTTGATCAATTATATGCCAGTAGTAAAGAAATTAGCTGCAGTGTTTTTCACAGTTACACACATGATTATGTTCGTGCTCCTCATGGTTACAACTGCCACCCATATCGTTTAGCTGCCCCGAAAGATAGTTTTTCACCGCATCTTCGATACTACCGTCAATACCCGAGATGAGCTCAATGCCAGCCGACGATAGCATCTGTCTTGCACCCTGGCCGATACCGCCGCAAATCACAACGTCTACCGCTGCTGCCTTTAAAAATCCTGCAAGTGCTGCATGACCGTGCTGTGAAGCATCAAGTATTACTTTATTATTAATTGCACCGTCTTCTGCCGTAAAAACGGTAAAGCTGCTGCATTGACCGAAATGCTGAAAAACCTGATTATCCTGTGTTGTTACTGCAATTTTCATAATTTATCTTCCTCCATGTATTCTTCCATTATTTTAGCGGCGCTTTTAACAAGCTCCACACAAGGGCGTTTTTTGTAATAACCAGATGTTCTTATTTCAGGTATTGGGGTGTCAGGTCCATTTTGCAGGCCAAGCAGTTCTCTGCATATAATGGATCCATTTTCCTCCTTGAATCTTTGTGCAAGTAGTTGAATTCGTTTGTAATGGTCCGCTTTTGCGGCATAGTCATTCGGGTCGCTATATCCGTATTTGAGACCGGCTACCATGAACATACCACTAACCGCCCCACATACCTCACGCAGCCTGCCCATACCACCCCCAAAAGAGGAAGCCAGCTTCAGTGCAGTTTCCTTATCCAGATTAAGCTCGTCCGAAAAAGCTGCAAATATCGACTGGCTACAGTTATACCCCTGCGTAAAAAGCTGCTCAGCCAGCAAAGTTTTATTCTCCATTTCATCACTCCGATAGTTCCGTTTGTTTTTCAAATCTACAGTTTTTGCACCTTCCGTGGTTCGAGCATCGGCTTTCGGCCAGTGCGTAGTGCCCACCGCCTATTTCAATCGCACAGCCGGTGCAGAGTGCTTTAGATATCGTCCTTCTGGCCGAATAGAGCATTCGCTGAAAGGTAGCCCGCGAAACATTCATTCTTATAGAAGCTTCATCCTGCTCCAGCCCTTCCAAATCACACAGCCGAACTGCTTCCAATTCCTCTACTGTCAGCAAAACGGTTTCACTGTATGGCTTGCTCGGGATGAACAAACGGTTTTCCGGTATTGCGCAAACCCTACGGCACTTTACTCCTCTAGGCATTTTGTCCCCCTTTTTTAATGAGCATATGCACAAATAGAATTATATTGTGCATATGCTCATTTGTCAAGAAGAATTGTGAAAAACAGATAACAGTTGATAACAGTGATAGATAATAAAAAAGCGAACAACCCCCATTAACGCAGGGAACTGTTCGCTTTGACTCGGTATTCTTTAAGGATGAAAAACCGCCGCACCACGGGATGTTTGAGTAGAGTGAACAGCCTGCTAAAAATGGCCCCAAATAATGAATCAACCCAACATGGCAGAGACTGCGCTGTTTTAATTACTGACGATTAGATACTGCCCGAGATCTCCCTTAATATTTCTACGAGCGTTTTAAGACTGGCATACATTTGGTCAATTTTATCATCCTCCAAATCTCTAACCATTAAAGTCAGCCCATTTCGTGATTGCTCTTCAATGGATTCCATATATTCTATTCCTTTAGTAGTCAAGGAGAGTAGCACTTTTCTTCGGTCATTCGGATCGTTGAATCTTGTAACCAACTCTTTTTCTTCCAATGAGTCAATTAAAGTGGTTAAGCTTCCTTTCTCCATATTGATGAATTTGCTGAGTGTAGTAGGTGTAATACTTTCTGCTTTACCAATGATCATAACTGCCATACTTTGATTCTTATTACACAAAGGGCCCGCATTGTTTTTCTCAATATAATTCTTACATTTATTAAATAATGGTATCAAGCTTAAGAATAAGTTATGCAGTTCTTGTAATTTATCGTTTTCCACTATTCTCACTCCTAAACAATACTAATCTATTAACTGCACAAACTCATTTGCATTGTTACGGATGTATGCGGCAACCCGCTGAATTGTTGATAGAAGAGTAACGCTGAACGATTTATTGAGAAGATTCATTGATGCGAATAATTCAGCATTTCTATCAATGTCTGTGATTAAAGTATTACGCTGTTCTGTATTATTTTTAAATTCTTCCGTTTTCATACTTTGAAAAATTACATCCATGTCTTCAAGAATCTGTAGCATATCAAAATCCTCAAAGTATTGCATCCCCTTTTTCAGTTGTGACCAAACGTCCTTGTTTGATAACAGATAGGATAGATGAAAATAGAATTCTTCAATCCCATTGGAAGTATGACCATAAAGCACTTGAAACATTAATAATGCACGCTGTCCAGGGTTTAAAGTCGCGTAGGCCTCTGATTTTACTATATAGCTCTTGCCGCGTATCTGTGTAATAGTAGGCTCAATACAAGCCCATATGAGTGATACATCATTTAATGATTCAAAATCCCCTTGTTTAATTGTTACTAACATATATGCTCCTTCCATATGCAAAAAGCCTTACTCAAGTGCCAAAATAGTTAGAATTATTATAATAAGAATTCTAACTATATAAGAATACCAAAACGAAACTCAACTGTCAATATAATTACCAGAAAATTATCCTAAGTAATGCCCGCTGAAAAGCAGAAATGCCGTCTTCAGCATATTCACTGATAGACGGCATTCTTTATAAACGAAATGGAGGGCAGAAAGGGCTATTGACCTACATAATCGAGATATAATAAGCTTTCTCACCCAATAAGTGTTAGAATTAAATACTAAGAACTAAAAACCGAGCAGCTTGGTTACCTCAGCCTGTAATGCCTTGCTTAAAGCCTGCGCCTCGACAAGGGAAGCCCCCTTGTTGGTGTAGTAAACCTTAATCTTCGGCTCGGTGCCGGAGGGGCGCACAATAAACGAGCTGCCGTCGGCGAGCTTATACGAAAGTACATTGGACTTGGGTAGGGTTATCTTAATCTCGGTGTTCTTTACCAGATCGTGCTCCACGCTTTTCTGGTAGTCGGCAAGCCATACCACCTTGCTGCCGTTTACGGCGGCAGGCGGATTCTCACGCAGGGTACTCATGATGGTGTTCATGCGTGCCATGCCGCTTTCGCCCTCGCACTCAAAGTTGTTGATGACATTTACATACCGCCCGTGCTCGGCGTAGATAGCCTCCCGTACGTCAATCAGCGATTTCCCCAGGGTTTTATAGTAAGCCGCCATCTCGCAGATAAGCATCGAGGCCACTACCGCGTCCTTATCGCGCACATAGCCGCCCGCAAGATACCCGTAGCTTTCCTCAAAGCCTAAGATGTAGCGGTCAATCTCACCGTCTGCCTCTAATAGACCAATTTGTTCGCCGATAAACTTAAAGCCTGTGAGCACATTTCGCAGCTCAACACCATACTTTTCGCAGATTTTTGCGGCAAGCTCGGTGGTTACAATAGTCTTTACCGCCACCGGCCTTTTAGGCATGGTGCCGTTAGCGATGCGACAACTGCAGATATATTCGAGCAGCAGCGCGCCAACCTCGTTTCCGGTAAACAGCTCCAGCCCGTTTGCTCCCTTTACCGCAATACCCACGCGGTCGCTGTCCGGGTCGGTCGCCAACAGCATATCGGCGTTTAGGCTTTCACTCAGCTTTAGCCCCAGTGAAAGCGCCTCCTTCATCTCAGGGTTCGGGAAGGGGCAGGTGGTAAAGTTGCCGTCGGGCATCTCCTGCTCGGGCACCACGGTTACATCCGAGATACCGATACGTTTGAGCACCTCGCGTACCGGAACGTTCCCCGCACCATTTAAAGGGGAATACACAAGCTTTAGCCCTGCGCTTTCGCAAAGGCCGGGGTTTATCTGCTGCTTCAGCACACAGCGGTAGTAGGCCTCATATACCTCTTGCTTGATGAACAAAATTGCGCCCGACTTTACCGCATCGTCAAAGCTCATGATTGAAACACCGGTAAAATAGTCTACCTTACCAATCTCCTCCAGCACCACATCGGCAATCTCGGGGCCAATCTGGCAGCCCAGCGAATCGTAAACCTTGTAGCCGTTGTACTTCGCGGGGTTGTGCGAGGCGGTAACAATGATACCGGCATCACATTTCAGCTCCCGCACCGCGAACGATAGCATGGGGGTGGGTGCAAGGGATGGGTATAGGTGTACTCGAATACCGTTTGCCGCCAATACGCAGGCCGCATGCTTGGCAAACAGGTCAGACTTATTGCGTGAATCGTAGGCGATGGCAACCGAGGGCTTTTTCACCCGTTGGGTGAGGTAGTTGGCAAGGCCCTGTGTGGCTCTGCCGATTACATGAACATTCATACGGTTGGTGCCGGCGCCCAGCACACCGCGAATGCCGCCGGTGCCAAACTCCAGCTCACGGTAGAATCTATCGGAAATTTCGGCCTGATTACCCTCAATCCGGCTTAACTCCTGAACTAAATCAGGGTCGGAAAGTGGTGCATTCTTCCAGGTTTCATACAGCTTCATAACGTCCATATTACTCATGCTCCTATCCTGCTTTACTTGCATATCGGCTCGTAAAACGATATACTTATACCAAATGTACCGGTGGCTTCTCAGGAACTACTGGGGAAAATGCGGATTTGATTACATTATTATTACTTGAATCAACGTTTCACTTGTATGTAGAAATCTTAACCATTATATCTGATTTTTTTATAGTTGTAAACTTTTATGCCTGCATTATTTTTTATAAGCTAAGATAAACCGGAAAGGCTTGGTCAATGCATGAAATGGCACAGCGCCGCGGCGGCGCAGCTTTGCACAATCTATGGCACCGATGAAGAAAAGGGGCTTACCCAAGCGCGTTATACAACTATTCTGCAAAAATACGGTAAGAACGAAATAAGAAGGCCCTGGAAGAAGGGTTTTCTCTGTTGCCTTTGCCTGCAGCTCAAAAGCGTATTGAACCTTTTTATGGCTGTGGTTTTTGTACTTGCCTTACTGCTCTTTTGCCTTGGTATAGGCACTGCGGGAGCCGTGTGGGTTACCGGCCTTGCCGCGACGATAAATATCCTGCTGGGCGCTACTATGGAATACCGTTCAAGGGTACCGCTCAAGGGCTTCAGCCGGATAACTGCGGCGACGGTGCGTGCGGTGCGCGAGGGGCAGACCGTAAACGTGCCTGCCGAGGATCTGGTGCCCGGGGATATTATTCTGCTAAGTGCAGGCGAACGCATCCCGGCCGATGCCCGTCTGCTGGAGTGCTGCCGGCTTACCTGCGATGAATACGCACTTACATACAGCCATAGCGCTGTTGTCAAAAACGCGGGAGTAGTACTGGAAGAGGATACCCCCCTAGCAGAGCGGGTAAATATGGTTTATTGCAATACGATGGTGCAGGCAGGCACCGCGCGTGCAATGGTTACCGCCACCGGTGCCGATACAGAGTTTGCAATCCAGGCGGAGGAATCCGCATGGGGTGAGCCATCTGCAGCAACAAAGCGCCTTTCTCAAGCGGGGTTAATAGCCATAGCAATTCTGGTTATTGCCACAGCTGGTGCGGTTATTGGAGCATTGTTTATGCATACGAGTCCCTCACAGCTTTTTTTAACTCTTTTTACCGCAGCAGCTGCCGCAATTCCCTTTACATTGACTGCAGCGGCTGCCATTTCAGCCAAAACAGGGGTAAAACATCTGGCTGAAAACGGTGCGGCCTTTAAAGATATTAAGGCCATCGAAACCCTTGCTCAAGCCACCGTGCTCTGCACCGGTAAGACCGGCATCCTCACGCAGGGAGAGATGGTTGTGAAGCAGCTTTGGGCGGGAGACAGACCGTTTTCGCTCAGCGCCAAGCTGCCTGAAAACGTGCTCGCATTGCTTAAGCTTGCTGTCTTATGCTGTAATGATGAGCAGGATTACCAGTCTTCCCTCAGCCCTGCCGATACTGCCTTGATGAACGCCGCGATGCGTAACGGGCTGAAGAAGCAGCGGCTGGACGAAGCCTATCCGCTGGCGGAGGAAAACGCCGTAATCTGTGAAGCCCAGAGAACAATCGCTGTTCGTCATGTGAACGGCGTGCCGCTGCCCATTATAAAGGGTGCCTTTGAGGCGGTTGCTCCGCTCTGTGCGGGAGGCCTTGCCGAGGATGCCGCAAAGGCATACAGAAATATGTGCGACTTGAACCTGACGGTTGTTGCTGTCGCCTATCAGCCATCGGGTGTGCTAACTGCATCACTGAAAGGGCTTACTCTTGCGGGGCTTATCGGCTTGTACGACCCGTTAAGGGCTGATGCGCAGGCCGCCATTGAGGATTTTATTTCAATGGGTGTTACACCGATTCTGTTAACCGGTGAGGATACCGAATCGGCCTGTTACGCTGCGGAAGCCTTGGGTATTCTTAAGAACGAACGGCAGGCCATCTCAGGCGCAGACATTGCTGCATTTACCGATGAGGAGCTTTCGGCGGTGGTGGGAACACTTACCGTCTATTCGGGTATCTCTGCCTTTGACCGGGCAAGGGTGGTGCGCGCGTGGCAGAAAAAGGGGCACACAGTGCTTGCTGTCGGCAGCGACACCGGCTCTTTGCCAGCGTTCGAAACAGCAGACTCGGCCTGCTGCGCGCAGGATAGTTCGGACCAGGCACTGCAAGCCTTGGCAGATGTCATCACCGCAAAGGGCGGTCTATTGCCGGTGGCGGAAGCCCTGCGCGGGGCAAGAAGCATGATTATAAGCCTTAAAAGGCCAGCCGGCTACCTTTGTGTATGCGCCTGCGCGCTCGCTTTTACGGCTGCGGCCTTGATCTGGCTTGGTGCGGGGGGGCTGCCTCTCTTGGCACAAACTCTGTTTATCGGTGCTTTCATAAGCCTGCCGTTTGCGCTGGCGCTCAGCATACAGGCCCCTAAAAAGGCAGAACGTACCGAGTTGGTGCCCTTACCCAGCCAAAGCCTGCTTTCCATGGGAGCGGTGTTGAGCTGCGGACTGAAGGGCTTAATAACTGCCTTGGCCGCTGTGGGCGCTTATCTGATTGGGAGCAGACTGTTTATCACCGACCTTCAAGAACCCTCCGCTGCCACAGGAAGTACCATGCTGTTTTTGGTGCTGCTGCTGGCACAACCGCTATTGGCATCAGTTTTTAAAACTAACAGCGTGTCTGGTACAGGCTCATCCGGCGCAAGCTATGGCTTGGCTGTTTTTATTACGCTGCTTTCGGCAGTTGGAATTGCCTTTTGGCGCTCGCTTGCGGCACTGTTGGGGGTAACTCCTTTAAGCTTTGTTCATTGGGGTGCCGCAGTAATGGTTACCGCCGTGCTGGGTGCGGTTTTGTGGGCTATTCAGGTGATAGAAGTCTTATATAGGGCAGTAACCCGAAAGGAAAGGTAGCAGGTATTGCTCAGCCTCGTATTTTATTTTTCTTTTATATCTATTGCTGAAAAACCGTCATAATGCATTAAATTCGCATGAATACCAAAGAAAACCCTGTGAATTTGTCATATTTGATGGGTAGCTTTTTGTACTGAAAATAGAGTAAAATAGAGTAAATCGCCGTTTAAGTATGCAGACCGCCATGAGATTGAGGAGGCAGACCTATGCCCCGCTACGGTTTAAAAAGACTCTTTTTGCTTCTGCTTATTCCGGCTTCGATGATTGTAATATTAATTGCCACCAAGAACTCCGCATGGGTTGAGGAGTACTTTTCCAGGGGCTTATATATCATCCTTTGCCCTGCCTTCACCTCACTTTCAGGCTTATTCCCTTTTTCGGTGAGCGAACTGCTGATCTATGGCGGCATACTGGCTTTAATTATTATAACGGTTCGAACGGTTCGTAATGCCGTTAAGGATCAGGATCGACGAGGCTATACCGTTTATACATATGTTGCAAATATTGCAGTAATTACCGCGGTGCTGTACGCCTGCTTTGTGTTTGGCTGTGGCCTGAATTATTACCGTGTGCCCTTTGCCCAGACAGCGGGCCTTACGGTACGTGAATCCTCCCCCGAGGAGCTCAAGGCGCTCTGTACTGAGCTTGTAAACAAAGCAAACACGCAGTCGCAGTATATTGCGGCAGATGAGAACGGTGAAACCAAGCTTCCGGTAAGTGACCTTCAAACTGCCGACAATGCGGTAGCCGCCATGAAGAGCATTTCAAAGCAATACCCCTTTATGCGCGGGCTCTACTCTAGGCCCAAGCCGGTGCTATCATCAAAGCTGATGTCACTTGCCAATATTACCGGTATCTACTTCCCATTCACCTTCGAGGCCAACGTGAATGTGGATGTTCCCGACTATGCCATCCCGGCCACGATGTGCCATGAGCTCGCTCACCAGCGCGGCTTTATGCGGGAGGATGAAGCAAACTTTATCTCTTACATGGCCTGCCGAAACTCAAACAATTCATATTTTATTTATTCCGGAACACTTAGTGCCATCTCGTTTGCGTTTGATTCACTCCGGGGTGTTGATCCGGCGGCTTATGATGAGCTGTACGGCCAGCTTTCTGAAGGGATTAAGCAAGATTTTGCCGCCTACAACCGCTACTGGCATAAGTATGAAGGGGTGGTGAGCCAGGTATCCACCTCGGTTAACAACGCTTACCTCAAGGCCAACAACCAGAGCGACGGGGTTTTCAGCTACGGCAGAATGGTAGACCTAATGCTGGCTGAGTATCGTCAGCGCAACAGCCTTTCATAACCATAAAACAGCGGCCGCTTCCGGTAAAAACCAGAAGCGGCCTATTGTTTCTGCCTGCCCCGTTGTTAACGTGGATTATCCTTCCTGCCAGCCCTTGCACACATCCACCCATTCACGGCTTCGGGAAATAGTAAACAGTTCTTCACAGGTGAGCTCTACAGCTGAGTTGCTGCTGCCAGCAGCAGGATAAACAGTATCAAATCGCTTTAGCGACAGATCGATATACACCGCTACATCGGGGTTTTCTATCGCAAAGGGGCAAACACCGCCCACGGCATGGCCGGTAAGCTGTAAGGCCTCCTCCGGGGTAAGCATGGTAGCCTTGATGCCAAAATGAGCCTTGTATTTGCTGTTGTCAATCTTTGCGTCACCCGCCGCGACAATTAGGGTGCAGCCACCGCTACCGTTCGTAAACGAGATGGTTTTTGCGATACGGGAGGGACTTACGCCAAGCGCCTCAGCCGCCAGCGCAACGGTGGCGCTTGAAACCGAAAACTCGGTCACTGCGCTGTCTTTACCGTACTGGGCAAGATATTTTTTTACCTTTTCTACTGACATACATAACGTCCTTTATAACTGAATCTTTTCTTTGGGGGCAAAATTGTTTTCCATCGTCCAGGTAACCGCCGTACCGCTTTTCAGCCTGAATACAGAGAAGGTTTCCAAAAAGCCGGGATTGCTCCGCCACGGCTGCAAAAAGGCGCGGGTCGGGTGGTTAAAGATCTCCTCATTCAGGCCGGCATCCTTTACAAGCTCCAACGTGCCGCTGATTCTAATCTGTACGGCTCCGCAGGCAAAACAGAGCTCGGCCTTGGGGTTTGCCATGATTTGCTTGAATAAATCCTTCTTAGAGCTGGTGTGAAAGATGATGCCGTTTTCATCGGCCTTAAACAGCAGCATGCCGCGCACTCGGGGCTGGTCATCCTCTACCGTTGCCAGATAAAAAGACGGATGCTTGGTGATTGCCTCAAAAATCTCGTTCCTAGTCATACGAAAACCTCCCTGATGTCAGTACCAATTTTACCTTATAAGCAGTTTAAAGTATATGGGCATTATACTCGGGCAGGGCACAAAATGCAAGTATTCAGGATTATATGTGCAATTGAGGTAAAAAAAGGCGTATTTGCAGATATACTTTTAAATTAGAATATGATATAATTATTAAGGTCGAAATTCAGGTAAAAGCCTGCAACCCCATGCATAAAATTAGAGGTGCCAGCCTTGAAGAAAATGTTTTTATCATCAGGAATATTAGCTCTCGCGGCAGCACTTGTACTCACTGCCTGCGGTGAGTCAACGGGAAATATCGGTTCCTCGGCCGAAAGCCTAAACAGCTCATCGGGGATTTGGTCACTTCAAAGCTCCGTTACTACTTCCCTGACGGCGGGAACGTCTGAAGAATCAACGGCCTCACAGCAATCCTCTTCCGAAGAGCCTCTTACTATGTCGGTTACCATCCCCGAGGGGTATACTCTTGCCCGTATCGGTATGCTGCTGGAGGAGAAGGGTATCTGCACGACGGACGAATTCATTAATGCGAGCCAGACAGGGGATTTCAGTGAGTTCCCCTTGGTAGCACAGCAGACCGAAAACCCCAACCGATGCTTTAAGCTGGAGGGGCTTTTATTCCCCGATACATACGAGATTTATACCGGCGACGGGCCGGACGCCATTATCCGCCGGATGCTTGCCCATACAGAAGAGAAGATAGACAATACCCTGCGTGCGCAGATTAAGGATAGCGGCTTTACCGTGGATGAGATCATCACGATGGCCTCGATTATTGAAAAAGAGGCCTTCGGCAGTGAAGAGATGCCAAAGATTTCATCAGTGCTGCACAACCGCCTCAGCGATAAAATGAAGCTTCAGTGTGATGTAACCATTACCTATGTAGAGGGCGCCATCAAGCCCTTTATTTCGGGGGATATCAATCGTTACAACAAGTATTATAATACCTATAAGTGCGCTGCGCTGCCGGCCGGAGCCATCTGTAACCCGGGGTTGGATGCCATCAAGGCAGCTGTTAATCCCGCGCAGACCGATTATCTTTATTTTGTGACTGACAAGAAAAACAACTATTATTATGCCGCAACATGGGAGGAGCACCAGCAGAATCTTGTAGCAGCCGGTGTATCGTCGGCCACTTAACCCGCACAATTGACAGCCTGATTTTTACAAATAAAAATAACGAGAAAAAGAGAAAATTGCTATTGACGAACGCCCAAGGTTAATGTTATAATAAATTTCGCGATGTGCGGCAGTGCTGGAACTGGCAGACAGGCACGTTTGAGGGGCGTGTGTCTCTGACGTACGGGTTCAAGTCCCGTTTGCCGCACCAATAATAAACACAAGCCTAAAAGCTAGTGTTTACTGTAAAGGAAGACCCAACCGAAAGGTTGGGTCTTCCTTTGCTGTATCTATATTGAGTGCTAGATAACAATTCATTGATAAAAAATGTATAACATGTACCACGGGACACGTTAGGAAACTTTCCCTTCTATGCAGTTTGAGAAATAAGTAGTGCAAGAGGTTTTTTGATTTCCGAGTAAGAAAACTGTGCTGTAATACTAAAATCAAAATCCAGTTCACCTTCTGTATTCCTTGTTATGGTTATTCTATCAACCATTCTTTGAATGGCAGCATAAGATAATTCGTCGATTGATTCGACATGCTTTTCAAATATCTCTACTGCATTAGGCTTGGCAAAATATACATATCACTTTCTTGATTAGACTTGTTAAACATTCGATTAAATGACAAGAAGTTAGTTTAGTAAGCGAAAGAACAGAAGCTTTTGATTATAATCATATTGATTTTTACTAATATATAGAAAGGAGTTTTTGTACGCGGAGAACCTCGATTTTTCTCACCACTATGCGGGTTTGAGAAGTGTTTTTTTGATTCGGGATGAGCAGCGAACTTTTTGACCCTGTTTGACCATGATATTTTTTGAGCCTCTGTCATATCGTATGTAAAACATTTTTGTTGTAAATATTGTAGAATATATCCTATTATTCATTGTTATTTTTGTAATTCAGTGCTATAATATACTTGTAACATTAAATGGAGGTTGCGAGTATGTACAGAATAGCAATCGAAAATCTATATAAATGGAAAGAAAGCAAGCATCGTAAGCCACTAATTATTGAAGGTGCTAGGCAGGTTGGTAAGACTTGGCTAATGAAAGAGTTCGGCAAAAAAGCCTATGCTGATACTGTATATATTAACTTCGATTCTAATTCCAGAATGACGGAGCTGTTTGCATCAGACCTTGATACGGACCGTCTGATTATGGGGCTGGAGCTTTATGCCGGGCGAAAAATCAATCCGGACAATACGCTGCTGATTTTTGACGAGGTGCAGGAAGTTCCGAGAGCACTTTCCTCTCTAAAATATTTTTACGAGAACGCACCACAATATCATATTGTTTGTGCTGGATCACTCCTGGGTATTGCTTTGCATCAGGGGACTTCTTTCCCCGTAGGCAAGGTAGATTTTCTGAAACTTTATCCGCTGTCCTTCAAAGAGTTTTTGATGGCAACCGGAAACGAGCGTTTCGCAGAGCTGCTTGACAAGCAGGATTATCCGATGATAACCTCTTTCAAGCAGAACTATATCGATGCAATCAAGCATTACTATTTCGTCGGCGGTATGCCGGAGGCGGTACAGAGCTTTGCTGATGATAAAGATTTCAACGAAGTACGTAATATTCACAAGCGAATTCTTGCAGCTTACGAACAGGATTTTTTCAAGCACGCACCCTATGAAATCGTGCCAAAAATCCGTATGATCTGGAACAGTATTCCCTCACAGCTTGCTAAAGAAAATAAGAAATTCGTCTATGGCCTTGTGCGTGAAGGTGGACGGGCAAAGGAATATGAAACGGCAATCATGTGGCTTTCCGACTGCGGGCTTATCCATAGGGTCAGCCGTGTGAGCGCGGCGGGCTTCCCACTGAAAGCCTATGAAGATTTGAAGGCCTTCAAGCTGTTCATAGTTGATGTAGGACTTCTAGGCTGTATGACCGGGCTACGTCAGAGCACGCTGCTTGACGGCAATGATTTGTTTACCGAATTCAAAGGTGCACTGACAGAACAGTATGTCTGTCAGCAGTTGAAAACAATTGACGATTTAGGCGTTTATTATTATACCAATGACCGAGGTTCCTGCGAGATTGATTTTGTTATCGATACTGGCGAGCTGATCATTCCGGTTGAAGTTAAAGCGGAAGTTAATCTTAAAGCCAAAAGTCTGCGGGTATATAAGGATAAATACAATCCCGCACTTTCCGTCCGTACATCTATGGCAGATTACAAGAGAGAAGAGTGGATTGTGAATCTACCGCTGTATGCAGTAGAGAATATCAATAAACTCGGCAAACCATTGGAGTAAGGCAAGGTGGAGGCGTTAATTAAGATATTCGTTTGCAGTTAGGAATATAAATATTTATCGTGCGGTTGCTGGCGGAACCGGCCATAGCCGGCTGTTGTTAAGTGATTATCCGTCCTTTACGAAGGCCGCTGAACACAGAAAAGAATAATTTACCATAGAATGAACTAAAATATAGTCAGAAGCCTTATTAGGCACTTAACATAGATAAATTCATTTATAATGGGCTGACAAAAACCATTTTGTTTGAAATTGCCATAAGAATGTGCTATGATTAGAATTACGATTATTAATTGGGCTTTCTGAAACATTATGTGACGTTTCTCTGGAGGCCGTCTGTTTGGGAGATGTTATAATTGAGATATCGAACTATCTGCGGCTTGGCTGTGGCCTCTGCCGCCGCCCTTGCCGCTCTGCGGCTCTGGCAGTATCTTTGGATTATTGATGTTAGTACCGGATTTTACGCCAGCTTCAGCGCTACCATTCCGATATTATATGGGCTGCTGGCGGCGGTTTTTATCGTAACGTTTACGGTTTCTTTTCTGGACAAAAGCTTCTTTGAGGAAACCCCTGCCCTGCCCCATCGCGGGCGCGCCTTAGGTTTCTTTCTTCTGCTTGCCGGTGCCGTGAACCTGTTCTCCTCTGCTTTTGGCACGCCGGACGCCTTTTTAAACGCCTCGCAGGAACCAAAGGATATGATTGCCATTATTTTGGGGCTTATTGCATCCGCTGTGCTGTTGTATCTTGGTGTTCGAGCTGTTTCGGGCCATTCCCTTACCGGGAGCAGTAAGTTCCTTCCGCTTCTGCCCGCGGCATGGGCAACCATCAGGCTGTTAAATGCCTTTATGCATAACGCCACCGTTCTGCCGATCAGTGAAAACCTGCTCACCCTGCTTTCTCTTATCGCTATGACGGTATATTTTCTGTATTTTGCGTTTGCTGTATCAGGCAATGAGGGCAAATTCTCCCGTCGCTGCTTTTTTATAAGCGGTATTATGGGCTTTGTGCTTATTACAGCAAATGCGTTGGGTATGCTCACTGCTGCGGCTGCAAATGCGTTCTATGCTCTTGAGCCTTACTGGTTTATCACCCGTATTGCCGACCTCACCGTTGCCGCTGTAATGCTCTGTACCGCACTGAATACCGCCTTTGCCCGAAAACCGGTGCATACCCCCAATGCGGAGATTGCTCAATAAATGACTTCCAACGCTAGTGAATACTGAAAAACAATTAGGCACCATCCTCGGAGTTTCCGTTTGGATGGTGCCTATCTTTGTCATGAATTTTCCTTTTGCTTACCTATTGCCTAAGCCCAGAATACACTTACACTTATATCCGATTAAAAAGTATATAAAAAAACAAATCCAAGCCTTTCGTATATGGGTTTTGATAAAGATTTTTATGATGATGCCAGCGCATTATCTGAATATACTTTATCGGTGATTAGTATTAGCCGCGCTTTCTGCGGCAGGCAACATATACCACACAGATGATCAAACTAAAGCCTGCGATAACTATGGGCAGCAGCGACTGATGAGGTGCGCCGGTTTCGGGAATGGCAGGCGCTTCGGTAACACCGCCGACTAGCTGGGCTTCATCTATACCGTTGCTCTGAACGATAACAAAGTAGCCCATATCGTGTACAAAGAACTGGAGATAGTTGCCGTCTTTTACAGCCGCCATATCGGTTAAAGCGGTTGTATCATAGCGGTATACCTTTAGTGTTCCGTCTGCTCCCCTTGGGATGGGGAAACGCACCTTCACCAGGCCCTTGTAATCGGTAAACTCGATGGCGGACTGGTTAAGAATCCTCAGCCTATAAGTCTTCAACACATGAAAGCTTAAGGGGCCTATGTCCTTTACCAGCGAGGCAATCTTATCGCTTACCGAACTCTCGATAATCTCGCCCACCCCCGGCCAAGCTTCTGTAACCCCATTGGGTAAGGTAAGCGCCGATACATCACAGCTTACCTGTGTTGTGGTATCGGTAACCTCTCTTGGGCCGCCGCTGCTGACAGAGCTGCTGGTTTCGTTTGACGAGGTGGCTGTAAGGGCTGAATGCCTTGCGCTGAAGGTATTGGCGGCATAAAGTGTACCGCCCAGCCCAAGCACCATGCAAGCCGAAAAAACAATAGGGAGCAGTTTACAAGTAAGTTTTTCCATCATATTAAACTACGCCTTCCCTTTAAAGTCTTAATTCTCTATATAATAGACGAAAGCGGAGGCCGGATGACTTCACACATCCGCCTCCGCTTAGATTACAATGTGATTATTGCTTCTTCTTGGCTTCCATCTCAAGCAGCGCATCGCGGCGGGAGAGGTTGATGCGGCCCTGCTGGTCGATCTCGGTTACCTTTACCACAATCTCGTCGCCTACCGAAACGGCATCCTCCACCTTCTCCACACGCTTGGTGTCGAGCTTAGAGATGTGTACCAAGCCTTCCTTACCGGGGGCAATCTCTACGAATGCACCGAAGTTCATCAGGCGGGTAACCTTACCCTTATAGAATGCGCCTACCTCAGGGTCCATTACAATGGTCTGGATAACGCGGATAGCGCGGCGGGCATTATCGATATCAATAGATGAAACAAAAACGCTGCCGTCCTCTTCAATATCAATCTTAACGTCGCACTCGGCGCAGATCTTCTGAATAACCTTTCCGCCCTGACCGATTACCTCGCGAATCTTATCCACGTCGATCTTCATGGTGAGCATCTTAGGCGCATACTTGGAAAGCTCCTTACGCGGCTCAGCAATCGCCTTGGCCATGATTTCATCAAGGATATAGAGACGAGCCTTGCGGGTTTTCTCGAAGGCCTCCTTGATAATCTCTGGGGTAAGGCCGTCGATTTTAATATCTACCTGAATGGCGGTAATACCCTTGTGGGTGCCGCCTACCTTAAAGTCCATATCGCCGAAGAAATCTTCCAGGCCCTGAATGTCCACCATCGTCATAAAGCGGTCACCCTCGGTGATAAGGCCGCAGGAGATGCCCGCTACCGGGGTTTTGATAGGCACGCCCGCATCCATGAGTGCAAGGGTAGAGGCGCAGATGGAGCCCTGTGAGGTGGAGCCGTTGGACGAAAGCACCTCAGACACCATACGGATGGCGTAGGGGAACTCTTCTACCGACGGGATAACCGGCTCGAGCGCTCTTTCTGCCAGTGCGCCATGACCGATCTCACGACGGCCGGGGCCACGGCTGGGCTTGGTTTCACCTACCGAGTAGGAAGGGAAGTTATACTGATGCATATAGCGCTTGCTCTCGGCCTCGTCGATGCCGTCAAGAATCTGGGCGTCGCGAACCTGACCAAGGGTAGCGATGGTGAGCACCTGTGTCTGGCCTCTGGTGAACAGGCCGGAGCCGTGTACACGCGGCAGCAGGCCAACCTCGGCGGAAAGAGGACGAATCTCGTCAATTCCTCTGCCGTCTACACGCTTGCCCTCATCAAGCAGCCAGCGGCGAACCACGTATTTCTGCAATTTATACATTACCTCAGGGATCTGTGCCGCGAGGTCGGGGTATTCTTCGGTAAACTTGGCGGTTACCTCATCTACAACCGGGGCGAGACGAGCGTCACGCACGTTCTTGTCGTCGGTATCCAGCGCATACTTTACCTTATCGATGGCAAACGCCTTAATTGCCTCGAACAGGTCGTGGTCTACCTCCATAGACTCGAAGGTAAACTTGGGTTTGCCGATTTCGGCTACGATACCGTCAATGAAGGTGATGATACCCTTAATCTCTTCATGCGCCTTGATGATGGCGTCGAGCATTACATCCTCGGGCACTTCATTGGCACCGGCCTCTACCATAACAATCTTCTGGCGGGTAGCGGCAACGGTAACGCTCATTTCACTCTTCGCGCGCTGCTCAGCGTTGGGGTTAATAACAACCTGGCCGTCTACCAAGCCAACATTTGCGCCGCCGATGGGGCCGTTCCACGGGATATCGGAAATCGAGATAGCGATAGAGGTACCGATCATACCGGCAATCTCTGGGGAATAGTCAGGGTCTGCACTCATTACCGTCATAACCACCGACACATCGTTGCGCATATCCTTGGGGAACAGCGGGCGGATGGGGCGGTCTACCAGGCGGGAGGCAAGAATGGCCTTATCGGTGGGCCTGCCCTCGCGCTTTAAGAACGAGCCGGGGATACGGCCTACCGCGTAAAGCTTCTCTTCAAAATCCACCGAAAGGGGGAAGAAGTCGATGCCCTCGCGGGGCTTTTGGGATGCCGTAACGTTACACAGCACCACGGTTTCACCGTAACGAACAAGGCAGGAGCCGTTGGATAGCCCGCACATCTTGCCGGTTTCTATTACAAGCTTGCCGCCTGCATAGGTAGTTTCAAAGGTTCTGAACTGTGACATATGCTACCTCCAATTTTCAGGGCTCCCTAAAAGCACAGGGCGCCCCCTTAAATTTATATTGTATTGGGGCAGCCGCGGTTTAGCAATAAATCCGATGCTTAAACGCCGAGTGCTTAAGCACCCGATTCACTGCTAAAACCTAAGCGGCACAACCCAAAAAACAAACTTATTATTTTTATTTTGCACAAACGCCGTACAAAATAAACATTGGGTGATGTTTACACTATTTGTTTGAAGGCAGACGGAGATTCCGCCTGCCTTCATACTCATAAAATTACTTACGAATGCCGAGCTTCTTGATGATTTCGCGGTATCTCTCGATATCCTTCTTCATCAGATAGTTTAAAAGATTGCGGCGGCGGCCAACCATCTTCAGCAAGCCTCTGCGGGAGTGGTGGTCGTTTTTGTGCTCCTTGAGATGCTCGGTGAGGTCGTTGATACGCTGGGTAAGAATCGCAATCTGTACCTCGGGGGAACCGGTATCACCCTCATGCTTGGCATTCTCAAGAATAACCTGTGTCTTCTGCTCTTTTAACATAGCTTTCACCTCTTTAAAATAGTCCACTGAATCATAGCCTAGGGCGGGCAAAACTCCTTGAATACAAGGCTTAACCCCTAAGCCAAGAAGACGTGGCATGGAATGCGGCCAATTTTACGGCACACATTATTGGTTTATTATAGCACAACTGAAGGACAAAGTAAATACCCCGCACCCAGCCCAAATGCTATCATTTCATTTCCACCGTACTTCCTTTAACCAGCGGTCAAAATTCTGCTGTACGGCGGCGGTATCGTTGGCAATGGCGTCTTTAAGCGCCTGAAGAGTTTCAAACCGCTGCTCCTCTCGCAGATACTTAATCAAGTGCACCTCCACTCGCTTGCCATAAAGGTCTCCGGTATAACCGATGATATAGGTTTCGCTGTTGGGTTGAAGACCTCCCTCGATGGTGGGGCGCACGCCGATGTTGGTAACCCCCGGCAGGCGCTTGCTGCCAAGAGTTACATAAGAGGCATATACCCCTTTGCGCGGAAGGAACATCCCCTCTGAAAACTGCTGATTGATGGTGGGAAAGTCTAAGGTTCGGCCGATATGCCTGCCTGTTACCACCGGGTAGTCGTAGGAAAACGGCCTGCCCAGCAGCTTGGCAGTAAGCACCGTCTCGCCTTCCTCCATCAGCGTTCGTATACGGGTGGTGCTGACAGTCTCTCCATCTACCAGCACATCAGGCACCACATGAAGCGTAATACCATGCTCGTTGCAAAGGCGTTCCAGCAGTTTTACGTCCCCCTGTGCCCCCTTGCCAAAGCGAAAGTTGATACCGCAGCACACTACCCTAGCGCAGAGCCTCTGCTGCAGTATCTTTTTAACGAATTGTTCAGGCTCAAGGTCTTTAAACTCGGTAAAATCAGGTACATAGAGGTAATCAACGCCCATACGCCGCAGTAATCTTTCTTTCATGGGAAGGGTGATAAGGTTTTGACTGCCTTTACCGCTTTTGGGGTTAGCGGTGGTGGTGGAAAATGAAAAAACACAGGTGTTCAACCCTTTGGCCTGATAGCTTTTGGCCTTACGGATAACCGCCCTGTGCCCGATATGTAACCCGTCAAAGTAACCAAGTGCTACAGCACACGGAACGTTAGGGGGCTTGCCTTTTAAGGTTGTTATCGTAATCAACGTTGCAAACGCCCTTTCTTTTTAGAATGCAAGTGAATTTTAGCCCATACAACTTATATTATTCCATTATTCTTACTTTTTATACATATTGTTCTCAAAGAATGAACGTACCCTTAAGAGCTGTGTATCCTGCTCAATATAACCAAGCCCTATGAACTCTTCGTTAAAGCCATAAACCCTGATATTGTCCTCGGTAAGCGGAACGGTAAGTGCGCTTATATCCAGCTTTACACCGTTTTTAAACCGACGGGTATCTTCCTCGCTGAGCCTTACCGAGGGTAAGCTCATAAACGCCCGCTCTACATCAATCAGCTGCTCAGAAAGAGCTCCTTCTTCCATCAGCCGCTGAACATCATCAAAGGTAAGACAGTCGTTTAGTGTAAAACCCGCCGCTTTGGTGCGAACAAGCGAGGTCATTGCGGCACCGCAGCCTAAGCTCTCGCCGATATCACTACACAGGGTGCGGATATAGGTGCCCTTGGAACAGGATACCTCTATGGTATATTCCCCTGCCTGCTCGTCCTCATTCAAAACAGCAAGGCTATGGATATAAATGGTGCGGGTGGGGCGCTCTACCTCGCCGCCCTTACGCGCGATATCATACAACCGCTGCCCGTCTACCTTTACGGCAGAGTACATCGGGGTAAGCTGGGTAATCTCACCGGCAAACCGTGCCGCCGCTGCCCTAAATTGAGCGGCAGTTACAGAGTGGGGACGCGCGGCCGTTACCTTACCCCAGATATCCTGCGTATCGGTGGTAATACCCAGCCGAAGGGAGGCTATGTAGGTTTTATCGGAATCGGGCAGCAGGTTACATGCCTTGGTGGCACTTCCCACAAACACCGGCAACACGCCGGTTGCCATCGGGTCAAGCGTTCCGGCATGCCCGAGCTTTTTGGTTTTCAAGATACCCCGTAGCTTGGCCACAACATCAAAGGAGGTAAAGTTCTGCGGCTTGTTCATTAAAAGAATGCCATCCATTTTTACTTCCTCCTTGATATTACAGCAAGATTCTTATGTGTTATCTTATATGGGTATAGCCCTTTAAACAAACTGCGCTATCGTTTCTATAAGAACTTTTTTAGCATTCTCCAGCCCGCCTTTAACCACACAGCCGGCCGCCTTCACATGACCGCCGCCGCCTAACAGCCCGCAGATTTTTGAGGCATCGAAGCCGTCGTTGGAGCGGATGGAAACCTTGAAATCGCCGTTCTCTTTTTCGCGCAGCATTACACCGATCTGTACGCCCTCAATCTGCCGCGGAAGGGTGGAAAGCCCCTCCAGCTCGCACTCGGTGGCACCGGTGCTTTTGAGCATATCGCCTGTTACCGAGATCATGGCGCAGCGGTTGTCAAAATAGTACTCAATTGAATTGAGTACCTGCTGTTCAATGGCAATACGGCTCTGAGTTTTGGTTTCAAACATCAGGCGGTTAATCTTACCGATCTTTACGTTATACCGCATCATATGCGCGGCAATGCGGTGGCTGTTTACAGTGGTGTTCGAAAAGCGGAAGCAGCCGGTATCGGTGGCAATGCCGGTGTAGATACAGGTGCCAATGCGCTCATCAAACGTAACCCCCATGCCCTTGAGCACCTCATAGATGATTTCACAGGTGGCCGCAGCCTTGGGCTTTAAAAGTACCCCGCGTGCATAGCGGGTGTTGGAGGGGTGATGATCGATGCAGATATCCACACGATCGGCAAGGCTTGCATATTGGGAGCCGAACAGCTGTTTATCGGCTAAATCCACCGCTACAATAAATTCGGGGTCAAAGGAATCGTCTTGATAATCCTGAAACAGAAAATTGTACCTAGCCGGAAACTCATCGGAGCAAACCACCCTTGCGCGCTTGCCCAGCTGCTTGAGCCCGTAATAAAGGCCAAAGCCGCTGCCGAGCGTGTCACCGTCCGGGCTTTGATGGGTAATAATCAGAAACCTGTCGTGTGCAAGAAGTGCTTCGCAGACCTTTTTCAAGCCGATATTCATTCAGCAGTTCCACCTTTAAGATACGAATTTAATTACGCATATGAAAACCCGAGAGATAAACCGCGGGCGCGACAATGCGCGCCCTTAAAATAGCATGTATGGTTATATGGGCTATTGCTGCGCATTCTCCCCGCTCTGTTCGGCACGGGACGCGGGCTCCACCTCTTTGAGCAGGCGGCTGATTTCCGCACTGTGCTCAATGGAGTTGTCGGCAATAAACTTAAGCTCCGGAGAGGTTCGAAGACTGAGGCGCTCGTTGATTTCGCGGCGAATAAACCCCGCGCCATGCTGAAGGCCCTTCACCGCCTCCTTGGCGGCTTCAAAGCCGTCCATCGAACTGACATATACCTTGGCGTGAGACATATCGCCGGATAGATCCACCTTTACAATACTGAGCAAGCCGGTGATACGCGGGTCTTTGAGGGAACGCATGATATCAGTAAGCTCGCGGCGGATATCCTCGCCGATTCGTTCTACTTTATGGTTTCCCATTTTAAGATCCATGCCCTTTCCTGCAAAATACGGAGACAATACCAATCTCTTATTAAACCTTTTTATCATTGAGATAAGTATAAGCCGCAGTTAAAAACTAATCTTCGCGGTATTCTTCCGTCATGTAGGCCTCGAGTACGTCACCTTCCTTAATATCGTTGAACTTGGTAAGGCCGATGCCGCATTCATAGCCCTGCGCAACTTCCTTTACGTCATCCTTAAAACGCTTCAGCGACAATATCTTATCGTCGGCGATAACAATACCGTCACGCACAATGCGTATCTGCGCAGTACGGGTAATCTTGCCATCCACCACATAGCAGCCCGCGATGGTGCCTACATTGGTAATCTTGATGGTCTGGCGCACCTCGGCGCGGCCAAGGTCTACATCCCTGAACTTTGGCGCAAGCATGCCCTTCATTGCGGCCTTGATATCGTCTATCGCATCGTAGATTACGCGGTACAGGCGAAGCTCTACGCCCAGACTTTCGGCATTGGCGCGCGCCACCGGATCGGGACGAACGTTAAAGCCTACAATAATGGCGTTGGAGGCATTGGCAAGCATCACGTCTGATTCGTTTACCGCACCTACGCCGCCGTGGATGACACGAACACGCACCTCGTTATTCGAAAGCTTCTCCAGTGTCTGGCGTACTGCCTCTACCGAGCCTGCCACATCGCCTTTTACGATGATATTTAAATCCTTTACTGCGCCCTGTTCTATCTGGGCAAACAGGTTATCGAGTGTAACCTTGGTGTATCGGCTGAATTTCTCTTCCTGAGCGGTATCTTTTCTCTGCTCCACCAGTTTACGGGCAAGCTGTTCATCCTCTACTACGTTAAATACATCGCCCGCGCTGGGTACCTCGTCAAGACCGGTGATCTCGACAGGAACGCTGGGGCCGGCGGAGGCCAAAGCATTGCCGCGGTCATCGAGCATGGCGCGGACACGCCCCGCAGCGGTACCTGCGATTACAAAGTCGCCCACCTTCATGGTACCATTCTGTACCAGCAGCGTAGCAACAGGGCCGCGGCCCTTATCAAGCTTCGCTTCGATAACCGTACCTCTGCCAAGACGGTCGGGGTTGGCCTTGAGTTCCTTTATGTCGGTAACGAGCAGTACCATTTCCAGCAGTTTATCGATATTCGTATGGTTCTTGGCCGAAACGGGAACACAGATTACGTCGCCGCCCCATTCCTCGGGCACCAGCTCGTATTCGGTGAGCTGCTGCATTACGCGGTCGGGGGTGGCGCCCGGCTTATCCATCTTGTTGATGGCTACAATGATTGAAACGCCGGCTGCCTTGGCATGGTTGATGGCCTCTACGGTCTGCGGCATGATGCCGTCATCGGCGGCCACCACCAGAATGGCGATATCGGTAACCTGAGCGCCGCGTGCACGCATTGCGGTAAACGCCTCATGGCCCGGGGTATCTAAGAAGGTAATATAACGGTTGTTAATCATTACACGGTATGCACCGATATGCTGTGTAATACCGCCAGCCTCGGTAGCGGTAACGTTCGCGTTGCGGATAGCATCGAGCAGCGAGGTTTTGCCGTGGTCTACGTGGCCCATAACCACCACAACGGGGCTGCGTTCCACCAGATTCTCTTCGGCATCCTCGGTAATGTCGATTAAACGCTCTTCAATGGTAACGACAACCGCTTTCTCTACCTTCGCGCCGAACTCATAAACAATCGTCGCAGCAGTATCAAAATCGATCTCCTCGTTAATGCTGGCCATAATGCCGAGGTGCATCAGCTTTTTGATAACCTCGGAGGCTGTTACCGTCAGCTTGGAGGCAAGCTCCCCTACCGTAATCATATCGGGTATAACAACCTTAATCTCCTGCCGCTTTTTCTTAATCATCTCAAGCTTCTTGAGCTTATCGGCCTCTGTTTCGCGTTTGCCGTATTTCTGCTTGCCCCTCATCGCGGATTTCTGAGTGAGCTTTTGTTTGTTATTCTGCACGCTGTCCTTGACAATGTTGGAGGCAGGGGCTATCTTTTCGTATTTCTCGTTATACTTTTCAAGGTCTACGTTTGCGGCGCGGGTATCCACATGGCGGGTAACCTTTGGCTGCCCCTTGCTGGAATTCTGCTGCGGCTGATCGGGCTTCGGCTGTGCGGGCCTGTTAGGCTGCCCCCCCTGAAAGCCGCTAGCAGGAGCCTTTTGCTGTGCAGCAGCAACCGGAGTGGCCGCGGCAGGTGCCGTACTGGAAGTGGCTGCTGTTGTATTGCCTGCCTGGGGATTACCCGCCGGGGCTGCTCCAGAAGGCAGTGGCAGCTCGTAGCCCTCCACCGCATAAAGCTTTGTAAAATGATCGTAAATAAGGTTCATCGTCGGCTCATCGAGCAACGTCATATGTTTTTTATCAAGCTCCATGCGCGGAGCAAGAAAATCCATTAAATCCTTGCTCTGAAGCCCTAAGTCCTTTGCAACCTCGAATAATTTATGTTTTATCATATCTTACCTCCACATTCAGCCAGTTCACTGATCTTACGTCTTAATCCCGCGTCGGTTACCGCAAATATCCCCACCCGTTTGGCGGTGATATGCCCAATCTCGTCCATCGTGGCGTTTACCGCAACCGCTTCGGCACTCTCCCGTTCACACAAGAAGCGCAGCTCCTTTAATGTTTTTGGGGAGATATCCGAGGCGTAGAATACACTCTGCACCTTACCGGAGCGAACCGTATCGGCCACAACATCAAAGCCCAGCACCAGCTTGCCTGCTCGCCTGCTCATGCCAATCATTGCAAGCAGCTTTGCGTTATCGCTATCCATCTTTTCGCAATTCCTCCTCAAGCCGGTCGTAAACCTCGTCGGGAATGGCGCTTGCGAATGCCCGCTCAATACGCTTTGATTTACGTGCCTTTTTCAAACAGTCGGGGTTTTTGCATACATACGCTCCGCGGCCCGCCTTGCGCCCCGTCAGGTCCAGCGACACCTCGCCCTCGGCGCTCTTCACCACTCGAACAAGCTCCCGCTTCGGCTTCATTTCGCCGCACCCGGTGCACATGCGCAGCGGCACACGTTTTGTCTGCATAGTCTAAATCATACCTTTCCGGAGTTTGAAGATTCCTTCTTTTACGATTGACTGGGTTTTGCCCCCGACACCTTATCAATTACTCCTGTTCGCCCTTGGGCAGGTCTTCGCCGATCGGGCCGCTTTCCGGCCGGATATCTATCTTATAGCCCGTCAGCCTTGCTGCGAGCCTTGCATTCTGCCCCTTGTTGCCGATAGCAAGTGAAAGCTGGCTGTCGGGCACGGTTGCGCGGCAGGAACGGGCGTTGAGGTCTAATACCTCCACACTCACCACGTCGGCGGGTGAAAGCGCACCGGCCACAAACTTTTCGGGGCTGTCGCTGTAGCGCACCACGTCGATCTTTTCGCCGCCCAGCTCATCAACAATACGGGAAACGCGGGTGCCCTTGGGCCCAATGCAGGCGCCTACCGGATCTACGTTTTCATCCTTGCTGTAAACGGCAATCTTGGTTCTGGAACCGGCCTCACGCGAAACGGCCTTGATCTCAACGGTGCCGTCGTAGATTTCGGGCACCTCCATCTCAAACAGGCGCTTCACCAGCCCAGGGTGGGTTCTCGAAATCATCACCTTCGGGCCTTTATCGCCTTCTTCTACATTAACAATGTACACCTTCACGCGGTCGCCCTCACGCAGCACCTCGCCGGGTACCATCTCGCTCTTTGGCAGAACGGCTTCATTCTTGCCGATCTCAAGGGTAACATTGCCCTTCTTAGGGTCAACCTTCTGCACCACAGCGGTAACTATCTCGTGGTGCTTGCTTTGAAAATCTTTAAACGTCTGGCTTCTTTCTGCCTCGCGGATGCCCTGACGAATAATATGTTTTGCTGTTTGCGCGGCAATACGCCCGAACTGCTTGGTTTCGAGCTTAACATCGACATAATCTTCAAGCTTGCCGCGTTTGCTGTACTTCTTGGCCTCTTCCAGCTGAATTTGGGTGGCATTGTTTTCAACCACCTCTACCACCTGCTTGCGGATGGCTACGTTAAAAGTGCCCTCGGCAGGGTCGATCTCTACGATGACGTTATCGGATGCGCCGTAATCACGCTTCACGGCGTTGAGTATGGCATTTCGTATCTTCTCAATCAAAAGGTCGCTGGGGATACCCTTCTCTTTTTCGAGCAGATTCAGCGCGTCGAAAAACTCGTTATTCATTGTCGTCTATTCCTCCAAAATTAATATCGGTATCGATATCATCAATATTCAAGCGTATAAACGCGGTATCAGCCTTTTTAAAGGTATAGGTTTCGCCGTCTTCCAGCTTTACAAAGGCCTGCCCGTCTTCATAACCGGTAAGCGTGCCTGTAAAATCGCGCATGCCGTCAACCGGGCGTATGGTTCGAACATCCACCAGACTTCCCAGATAGCGGGCAAAGTGCTCGGGCTTTATCAGCTCCCGGTCCAGCCCCGGTGAGGATACCTCCAGATAGTAGCTCTGCTCGATAGGATCGGCCTCGTCAAGCATCGCATCAATGGTTCGGCTGAAGGCCTCACAGTCGTCGATGGTGATACCGCCCTCTTTATCAATAAAAACGCGCAAAAACCACGACGCGCCTTCTTTTTCAAAGCGGATATCCCAAATCTCAAACCTCATACGCTCCGCAACAGGCGCGCAAAGGTCGTAGACCACCTCAACCGTGCTTTTCCGTTCCTTGTTCTTTGCCAAGCAAACCCTCCGTTCACTGACGATTCACAACCGCCTAATTTGATACTAGTCCTCGTTAGAGATGCAGCGAAATAATCTTTGCATAACGCATATATCAAAGCTTTTGCTCGATTATTTGTACATTTCTTAGACGAATATAAGTATCAGATGTCTGCCGCGGGCTTTAGTATAAGCCCGTAATACGCATGAAAGAGTGGGGCAACCCACTCTTTCAATACGAACATCATTACCTTAATAAAGATACCACATTTATACTGCGAATGCAAGGGCTAAACGGCAGAAATACGCACAAAACTTAAATATTCCGGCTGTTATTCCTCCATCTGCTTGCCTAAGAAGGCCGCTGCCGCCTGCACAAGCTTTACCTCTACATCCCCCGCGGGGTTTTGGTTCTCGTTACACAAGTACATTACCGAGCCTGCCACATCGCCTGCCGCGATAATGGGCGCGCAAACCAGCGCATAACGCTCCACGCCCTCCACCGGCTGCATCTTCCGCTGTTCCTTGGATGTAAAGGAGTAGGTTTTACGCTGCTCCATGAGCTCCTCCAGCTGCGGGGAAACCCGGCGTTCCAGAAGCTCCTTCTTGGGAATTCCGGATACAGCGATTACATGGTCACGATCGCACACCACAACTGGTTCGCCGCCCGTTTTATAAAGCACATCGGCATACTGTGTAGCAAACGAGGATAGCTCCCCGATAGGAGAATACTTTTTAAAGATAACCTCGCCGTCGTTATCGGTATATATCTCTAGGGGGTCGCCCTCACGGATTCGCATCGTCCTTCTTATCTCTTTTGGGATAACAACCCGGCCCAAATCGTCAATACGTCTCACGATCCCGGTAGCTTTCATTGATTATAGTTCCTCCCTTATTTCATTTCATTTTAGAATATTAAGAGTTTACATTGAAGTATACCGGCAGTATTGTTGTTGATAGTATTATTTGCACTGTGGCGCACATTATTCAAGTTTTATTGGTTTGATTTAACCGCTATTTTTTTAAGGTGTCTGCCACATAAGCATCATAGAAAATATTGGAGTGATTCGTTGTGTTATTAGCCAGTAATTAACTGTAACTTTTGCAAAAAGCGAGGCAGCTCAAAAGTCAGCCCCAGAAAAAAGCAGAGATAGGTACAAAAGCTGTACTTATCCCTGCTTTTTGGTATATTTTCTTGTATAAACATAGCACTAAACCGCTAACGCGGTGGTTATTACGGCCATAACTCACAACTCTACGAAACCTGCTGCAAGAGCGGCAGGTTTTTCGCATGTATATTACAATGGAAGCATCACTTTTTAAGGAGATGATTCCATGACAAACGAAGAGGTCTATCAGCGAGCATATGACGAGGTGAAACTGCGAGGACTGTCACCCCGTACGGTAGAACAGTATCTCGGCAAGCTTACGATGTTTCTCCGCTACTTTGATAACCGTCCAATAGAAACAATGGGTGAGGTTGAAATTCGAGAGTTTCTGCTACACCAATTGGATTGCGGAAAAGCCTCTGGCACAGTAAATATCCACAACAGCGCTCTCCGTTTTATCTTTGGCGCTGTATTGGGTCGAAATCTGAATTATCAGATCATTCCCAGACGCCGCCAATACCGTGAGTTCCCTTCCATCATGAGCAAAACAGAGCTTACGCGTTTCTTTTCTGTGATAGACAACCTGCGGGACAGAGCAATGTTTGAGACTGTTTACGGCGCAGGATTGCGCATATCTGAAGTTGCACACCTGCGCGTTCAGGATATTGACAGCGAACAAATGCGCATCTTTGTCTTTCACGGAAAAGGCGGCAAAGACCGCTTTACTGTGCTTTCGCAGCGCAATCTGGAGCTTCTGCGTACGTATTGGAAACAATATCGTCCCAGTCATCCAGATGGATATCTGTTCTATTCCAGAGGACGGAAGAATAGCATCATGACCACGCGGGCTATTCAGGACGCATTCCATCGATACTGCAAAAAGGCCAATTTGCCAGACACGTTTACTGTTCATACATTACGGCACTGCTTTGCCACGCATCTGTTGGAGTCCGGTGTGGAAGTATGCCAAATCAAAGAGCTGCTGGGACATACCTTTATCCAAACCACAGCATTCTATCTGCATTTAAGCAATATCAATCAGGCAATTGAAAGCCCTTTGGATTCGCTACAAAAAGGGCAAGGACGCAACCCCAGGGTGAAGTCCGATGCCTGAGGTACAGGATATCCTTACACAATACGGTGCGGCTTACCGCCAAGGCCATAAACTGTCCCTTGTACAGCTCAAAGCCATGAATGCTATCCAGAACTGTCGAACCGCCCACCTTGGCGGACATATGGATTATTGTCCTGAATGCGGATATACAAAGCCTTCCTACAATTCCTGCCGTAACCGGCATTGTCCCAAATGCCAAACCCTTGCCAAAGAGCGTTGGATTGACGCCCGGAAAGCGGATCTGTTGGATGTCAGCTATTTTCATGTGGTATTTACGGTGCCTCAGGAGCTCAATTCCCTAATTCACCGAAACCAAAGGGACTGCTACAATCTGCTGTTTCGTTGCGTGGCAGAGACGTTACAGGAGTTAGCCAAAGACAAGAAGTATTTGGGAGCAACAATTGGTCACACCGCTATTCTGCACACCCGGGGACAGAGTCTCTGCTTTCACCCCCACATCCACTGCATTGTTCCGTCCGGCGGACTGACCGCTCTGGGCAGATGGCAAGCTTCACGGAAGAAGTTCTTTCTCCCGGTACGAGTACTATCCCGCAAATTCCGGGGGAAGTTTCTGGCGCTACTGAACTTGCAGTTTCCGGATGTTGACCAGAATCTGCTGAATGTCTGTTACCGGAAGGAATGGGTGGTTTACTGCAAGCCGCCGTTTAAGGATGCTGCCTGTGTTGTGGAATACCTTGGTCGTTATACCCACCGGGTAGCCATCTCCAACAACCGAATCCTCAAGCTTGAAAATGGTGTCGTTACGTTCAAATGGAGGGATTACCGGGACAGTAGCCACTGGAAAGAGATGACGTTAAGTGCAGAGGAGTTTATTCGGCGGTTCCTGATGCACGTCTTGCCGTCTAGCTTCACAAAAATTCGTCACTATGGTTTCCTCTCCAGCCGTGGAAAACAGAAAAAGCTGAGAATCTGCAAGCTGCAAACCGGAACTAAGCTGATTCCAAAAGAAAAGCTTTCTGCCGAGCAGCTGATCCAAAAACTCATCGGCAGAAAGCCCTCACAGTGCCCGAGGTGCGGATACTCCGGTTTGCTCAGAACCGGTCTATCTCCACCTGCGGTCTAAAACTACAAAGCTTTTGAAGTCTGTTAACACGACAGGCTTGCTTTGCTGTATCCATTTTATCAGAGAATGGCACAGTTTTACAATAACAAATATCGAAATACCTGCGCTATGAACTTATCAAAACATTTTTGTGTGAAATTCAAAGATACTTTCCCCATAGCCTCTGCCAATCCATCCGCGGTTTCGCGCAATGGAATTATCCAACCAAAGGCATCTGAGCTCTTTCTCTCAGTTGCCTTTTTTCTGCCTTTGCTCGGATAATTCTCTACTCATTATAGGAAGTTCAACCTGTACAGTTCTCAGAACCTGCAGGCAAATACGACCTACAGCTACACCTACGACCTCGCAAAGAGGCTGCAAAGCGTAAGCGGCAGCGACGGTCACCGCATGAAGTTTGTATACGACACCAAAAACCGTCTGGCAGATTTCTTTAACATCTTCGGCACCACCTCGTACAAAACCAGCTATGTATACGGTAGTGCCGCAACGCAGTCGCCCACCCTAATCTACGGCATTAAGCTCAACGATGTACAGAAGCTTTCGTATGCCTACGATTCTCTTGCAAGATTAACCACCAAGACCATCAACGGGGCGAACAACTACGCGGTTGGCTACAGTTATGAGGATGTATCCGACAGCAAAACGACTACCCTGCTCTCCAGCATTAACAACGGCGGTAGTACGCTCAGCTACACCTACGACAAGCTGGGGAACATCGAGACCATCAGCGAGAATGCTAATCTGAAGGCCACCTACCACTACGACGCGTTAAGCCAGCTGACCCGAGAGGACAACCTGTGGCAGGATGAAACCATCGTTTACGCCTACGATGTCGGCGGTAACATTCAGAGTAAAACAACATACGCATATACCGACCCGGCGGTGGAGCCTGCGAACGCCACCGACACTATCAATTACACCTATGGCGATAACAACTGGAAGGACAAGCTGACGACCTACAACGGGCAGGCCATTACCTACGATGAGATCGGCAACATGCTCACCTTCGGTACCAAGACCTTCACATGGGAGGGCCGACAGCTCACAGCGCTTTCAGACAGCGGCAGCGGCGATTCCCTCACCTATCAATACAACGACGGCGGCATCCGTACTAAGAAGGTATTCAACAGCGTAACGACCAATTACTATTTAAACGGCAGCGATGTGGTTCGTGAAACCAACGGCACTGATACGCTTGACTACTTCTATGACGCCGACGGCAACCTCTACGGCTTTAAGCTGAATGGTACCGAGTATTACTATATCCGTAACGGGCAGAATGATATCACCGACATCCTTGACACCAGCGGAAGCGAGGTTGTATCATACAGTTATGATACTTGGGGTAAGCTGCTGAGGATTACCGGCTCTCTGGCTGACACGGTTGGTGTGAAGAACCCCTACCGTTATCGCGGGTATAGGTATGATACCGAGACGGGGTTGTATTACCTGAATAGCAGGTATTATGACCCGGAAGTTGGCAGGTTTGTTAATGCGGATACTCTTGATAATACTATTGAGAACAGCGATGACCTTTTAAGTGGAAATCTGTTCGCTTATTGTACCAATAATCCTGTCAACCATTTAGATCTTGAGGGTACTTGGAAATTGCCGAACTGGGCTAAACTGGCTATCGGAGCAGTTGCCTTAACTGCTGCTATAGTTTTAACGGTTGGTTCTGGCGGAGCATTAGCACCATTACTAATAGGAGTTGCAATAAGTACAGTTTCAAGTGCTGCAATCGGAGGAGCCGTTGGATATGCAACCGGCGGAAAGATGGGGCTAAAAAAAGGACTAATAGATGGTGCCGCAGATGGCTTTATGTGGGGCGGTATTGGTGCAGCTGGTTCGGTTGTAGGTAAAGCAATTAAAGGTGCTAAGACTGCAAAAGCACTTACTGCAGCCTGTTTCGTCGCCGGAACCTTGGTTGCTGCAAAAGATGGATATAAGCCAATAGAGCAGATAAAAACTGGAGATTTGGTTTGGTCTGAAAATCCGGAAACAGGTGAAAAAGGGCTAAAGCGGGTTGTGCAAAACTTTATACGTCAAACAGATGAATTTGTTCACTTAAAAGTTGACGGGCAAAATATAACAACAACGCCAGAACACCCATTTTATGTTCCGCAAAAGGGCTGGATTAAGGCAATAGAACTTAATGCTGGTGACAAGCTAGTTTTGCAATCTGGGAAAATTGTAATTGTTGAACAAGTACAGCATGAAATCTTGGAAACGCCTGCAACAGTCTATAATTTTGAAGTTGAGGATTTCCATACTTATTATGTGTCAAATTCAAGTATTTTGGTACATAACTCTTGTAGTGGTGGCGGTTTTACCAAATATTCAGCACAACAACTATCAAAAATGGTATCTGGTAATTTTCATGGAGTTAGTGGGGCAAAAAACGCCATTTTAAAAGATGTATCGCCAAGTATTTTGAAAAAGGTTGGCAAAAATCCAGATATTTATGTGAATAGTAAGGGGGTAATACAACTGGTATCTACTGTTAATAAAGGGGTTAGCATTGTTACAGATTTGAACATCAAATGGTATTGAGGTGTTATATGTTTGATTTAATAATCCTTTCTGTTAATCAAAAAACAAAGAGCAAGGAGATACTTAATAATACAAATATCTATCTAGAATACAATCAAAAATATTGTGACATTTGGAAGTTTATGACCTTATCAGATGGAACATGGTATAATTTATCAGCCGACAAAGATGAAGTGGGTGGGACTAAAATATGTAAATATATAGACGAAAAATGCAGCCTTACTCTTGATTGGGTTGAAAAAAAGTATCTCGAAGATATTACGCCATATACAATTGAAAATCAATATATGGATAGTTTTATAGCCATACTCAATCACTTAGTACAACAATCACCAGTTAAAATGATTTATGTTCTTGCACGCTATCAATCTTATGATAAGGAAATTGTTTTAGGAACTTTTACAGTCAATGAGTTTATTAATCTCATGAGTCAAAGAAAAATTCACTCTAATATTTGTTACATTATTACTGGAAACCTAATCATGTAAAATGATTATAAGAGAAGCAACAAAAAGAATTGTCGGTTTTAAAAAAGCGCTGCCCTTGTGGGTGGCGCTTTTGTTTCTACGACGCCGGCGGAAACCTCTACGGCTTTAAGCTGAATGGCACCGAGTATTACTATATCCGTAACGGGCAGAATGATATTACCGGCATCCTTGACACCAGCGGAAGCGAGGTTGTATCATACAGTTATGATACTTGGGGTAAGCTGCTGGGGATTACTGGCTCTTTAGCTGATACGGTTGGTGTGAAGAACCCCTACCGTTATCGCGGGTATAGGTATGATACCGAGACGGGGTTGTATTACCTGAATAGCAGGTATTATGATCCTGAGGTTGGTAGGTTCATTAATGTAGATGCATACCTTGGTTCCAATAGGAGTATTATTTCTTATAATCTATTCGCATATTGTGATAATAACCCCATAATATATCGTGATCCATCAGGACATTTTAAATTGTGGGATCAGTTTTTAGGTTTTATAAAGTCGTTTTTTGGTATTGATGATAAACAAGTTGATGCAATTACATCTGCTGCACCTGCTATCATTGGTACTTCCATACCCCTATCAAAGGGATATTCAGTCCGGATTGATCAACCGCGTGTAAAAAATGATCAAAAGCATATTCACGTAGAAAAAAATAAATCAGAAGTAGCCAATCAAAATGAAGACGGAACGCCACATCATAAAAACAAGAACAAGAAAGGCGAGCCGCCTAACAGCATTAAGAAAGAAATAAAAGAAAAAACGGGCTGGGATTGGGATGCTAATGTAAATAAAATTGCAGTCAACATAGAAGTACCCTACGGGTTACCGGGTTTCATTTATGCCCCTGTACCAGGTTCCGGAACTTACTCTATTCCTGACTTTAATTTTATCCCTGGCCCTCTTGGTGATCCTATTTTTATTTTCTAGGAGGATAAAAATTGAGGTATTTTTTAATTGGATTAGAGCAGAACACTTGGTTACAAAATTTAAATGAATATTGGGAGGAATTCAATAAGATTAGCAATAAATTACCTAAAAGACTTGTTAACAAATTTTCCAGCAAACATTTACATGACTCAGAGATAGAGTGTATTACTTATGTACGCGACTACTCAAAAACTAAAATAAGCTATAATGTAATTGTTAAAATTAGAAACGAGAAATTCTCTGGTAGTTTTACACATTATGGAGTGACTGAGTATTGGATTAAAATGGCAAACTTTGATAAGTATATTAGCCTTTCTGAATATTTATATGGCGAAATACTGAATAATCAAGATTCATGGACACATAATTTTATCTTTAACGAATCAAATGAGGTATTTATACGTTGTAAAAAAATAGACTGGAATGATGATTCTGATTAATTAAAGTATTAATAGAACAAGCAAACAATAAATAGTGATAGATAAGTAAACTGCGTCGTCTTTATGGTGGCGCAGCTTCTTTCTATGACGCCGATGGCAACCTTTACGGCTTTAAGTTGAACGGCACCGAGTATTACTATATCCGCAACGGGCAGAATGATATTACCGGCATCCTTGACACCAGCGGAAGCGAGGTTGTATCATACAGTTATGATACTTGGGGCAAGCTGCTTGGGATTACAGGTTCGCTTGCCGATACTGTTGGTGTAAAGAACCCCTACCGCGGGTACCGGTATGATACCGAGACGGGGCTGTATTATCTTAATAGCAGGTATTATGAGCCGGAGATTGGTAGGTTCATTAATGCGGATGATACGAATATATTAGGTATTGACCAAGATAGTCTGATTCAATATAACTTATTTACTTACTGCTTAAATAATCCAACAAATATGAGTGATCCTTCTGGCTATTTTACTGGAATTGAAGAAGCCGCTATAGCAGCCTTTTTTATAATTACAGGTGCTCTGGTTACGTTTCAAACACTTATAACCTACTTTTCGTCGCCAAGCGGAATACGAAGTTGGTCTAATTTCTGTTTAGTGTTAAGTACTGCATTTAAAAGCATTTATACAAAGACAATTAAATATATCAATGAAAAGATTAAAGCCTACCAAAACCGCCCTATGAGCCAAAGAATTGGTACCAAATCCACGGATAAAAACCATATTTTGAAAGGTACAAAAGGAAAACATATTCCTGGGTGGAAAAAGTTTGGATTCGATCCTAATGGTAATAATGGTTGGGCCAAGGTTTTGGTGATAATGAAAGCTGTTGTAGATGCCTATGATAAAATTTCTAGTTATACTAATAAAGATGGATCTGGCCCGGCCTAAGTTTTAAAGACAAAGAAAACATCAAGTTTTCGTTATTTATTGCAGCTTTGCTCTGAATTAAGCCCAGTTGCGTTCATTTCAGCATTTCGATGCCATTGGCTTTTACCATAAGATTGCAGCGGCTCTAATTAATGCTTTAAGCAACGTGGCCGCTAAACGAAGCCGGGGTCCGATAGCCGTTCCCGGTGTGCAGCCGCTTCCGGTGATAATAAACCTCTATGTACCAAAAGACCGCCACCTTCGCTTCTTCACGGGTTCGGAAATGCTGGTCGTTCAGCCATTCCTGCTTGAGCTTGCCCCAAAAGCTTTCCATGGGAGCATTATCCCAGCAGTTGCCCTTCCGGCTCATCGAGCACTTGAATTCATGCTTTTTAAGCAGCCTCTGATATTGCTTGCTGCAATATTGGCTGCCCCGGTCACTGTGCAAAATCACACCCTTGGGGCTGCCGCGCTTCCTTCTGGCGTTTGCAAAGCATCTTATGACAAGCGCCTTCGTCATCCGGGCGTCCATAGCCCAGCCGACGATTTCCTTGCCTCATAAATCCATAATCCCCGCCAGATACAGCCAGCCTTCATCCGTTGCGATGTAGGTAATATCGCTTACCCACGCCGTGTTTATCTTATCAAATTTAAATGTGCGCTCGTATTTATCCCGCAGCTTTTCGGTTTTGAGGTTTATTCGCTC
>NZ_FNID01000002.1:0-128986 GCF_900103835.1 Acetanaerobacterium elongatum
CAGCCGCTTTAGCGGCTGCCCGTAATAGTAATGCGGTTGGCGGAACCATTCAGTGCGTCTTGAGACGCTGTGCCAGTAATATGCCCTTTTAGGGCTGGTGCATACCACCAGTTTAACTGGTGGTTTTGATTTTGAAGGAGATGGTTAGAATGGAAGGCCGGCTGTTCTTAACGGCTGTAATGGCCATGACTGTTTTGTTTTCAAACGGCAGCCTGATTGATAATTCGGTGGCACCGTTCACAGTAATTCCAATCTATCCATCGAATCAGATTGAAGGGGATGCCGGCTATTTTTATATTGATCTTAAAGCTCAGCAAACACAAGAACTGTCGGCCGTAATCTATAACAACACCTCAAGCAATGCTGCAATAGCGGTTGAGACAGCGGATTGCTACACCTCTCCTCATGGCGGGCTGATTTATGTAACTAACAATACCAGCGATGATATTGGGTATATTGACCGCAGCTATATGATGGCTGACCATATTGTACCCTTTGAAACACAGCTTGTATTAAAGCCGAACGAAAGCCGTACCATCAGGTTCAGTGTCGCCGCTCCATCGATACCCGAGGGAGAGGCTATCGGGGCAATCCGGTTTGTTGATGCCGCACCGCGGCAGGAAGATGATCAGTCTCTCAGCCGGGAAGCTAATTTTCAGATAAATGTAAAAAGAGCGATAACCATTCCGGTTCGCATTCGTCTTGCGCAGCCGCTAACCACAGAAACCCCTGCTATACAAGTCGGAGACCTGAGCTTTGATCAAGACGAGGGAAAGGCTGTTCTTTCGCTTTCCAACAATCTTCCGGTTATTAACCGATTGGCTAAAATCAGCTATGATGTGTTTGATCATGTGGGCGAGCACCTTTATGAAGGTGACTTTGACCTTGAGAAGATGGCCCCGAAAACCAGTGTTATGGTGCCCATTGAATTAAACGGTAACGCAATCTCCCCCGGCAGATATAGGGTTAACGTGAATTACCCCATAGATAATACCCAAACCGATGAGGTAAGCAGAGAGCTTGTTATTGATAATACCACGGCAGGTAACATGAAGGCTGAATCGTCAATTTCTGAGCCTTCAAGTGAATTTGAGGGCTATTTTGTTGGTATTGTCTTTGTTCTTATCGCTATTATAATTGCTTTGATACTGCTTTTAGTGAGAAAGAGAAAAGAATCTTAACAAACTGAACTTTACGTTTTTATTGACAAGGTTTGATATGTAGGGTATGATAAGGCTAAAATACAACAGCCATATATTTAACGGCTCCTATCGGATATTTACTTATTTTAACCAGTGAACCAGGAATGACTTGATTCTCTTTTGTGCTTGAACCCGCGTTAGAAAGGAAAGGTTGCATATGAATAAGAGCATACGGGCATTTTTTACGGCAGTGGGTGTTATCACGGTGGTAACTGCCGCCGTATTCTTTATACTGCGTTACATTGATAACCGCGTGCATGAGGAAAAGTGGAAGGATTATTACGACTGCGGAATTACCTGAGTACTGCATTTTGCAGAGGGTTAAGGCATATGGCCTTAACCCTCTCTTCAATAGTCTTATATAGTTAAATTCGACAGAATAATACATAATAAAAGAGATTGTGCATGAAATTGATTAATGAAAAACTACTGCCTCCGCTTACAGACGAGCAGGAACAGGGCTTTGCCGCAGAGCTTGCAAAGAAGTGCCTGCTGGTTGCAAGGATTCTTCTGCCCGTTGTGCTTCTCCTTACACTGATTGATCTTATCGACCTGTTTTTTATCAACCCTGATGCAGAATCGTTAACCGGACGCGTTCGTGCTGTATACTATGTGTTTTTAGCGGTGGTTTCGGCTTCGTTTTGTATTTATCTGCTGCACGTTTATAAGAATGTGTTTGTAAAGGCGAAGCGAGTTCTGCTTTACACCTATTTATACAGCTGTTTTGTGTGCGTATGGTCTACCGTTATTATTCTTTATATCCCAAGAGGGGATGCAAAAAGTGTTGCGCTGTACTTTGCCATCGTCATCTGCGTGGCGGCGCTCGCCTATATGCACCCGATACGCGGCATTGTGCTGTTTTTGGTCAATCATCTGGTATTTATCGGCATGTTCGTAACTGCTTACAGCGGGAAGGTGAAGCTCTCTGACAGTATTTTTAATACTACCGTTGTAGCCGCGCTTGCTATAGTAATTTCCACCTCGCGTTATGTGGGTGCGCGAAGGGCGTTTTGCAGCCACGCCGTTATTGTGCAGAAGAACCGCGAGATTGAAGAGATGAATCATAAGTTAAGCGAGCTGGTGCATACCGACGTGCTTACCGGCCTGCACAACCGCCGTTTTCTGGATGAGTACATGCCTGCCTTGTGGCAGAACGCTATTGCGGCACAAACCCCCGTTTCCATACTGATGCTGGATATCGACGATTTTAAGTGCTTAAACGACTATTACGGGCACCACGCGGGCGACAGCTGCATTGCGAAGGTAGCCCGGCTGATGCGGGAGTGCTCGGACGACGGGCGCGACTATGTGCTGCGCTACGGCGGCGAGGAATTTGCGGTGGTAATGCCCGGAGCCAAGCCTTCGCAGGCAGCCGAAACGGCAGAGCGCATCCGTGCGGCGGTGGAGGCGCTGAATATCAGCAATCCGCTCTCTGCACTTGAGATGATCACCGTCAGCATCGGGCTGTACGGCGCCGTACCCACCGAGGAGGACACCCCCAAGCGCTTCTTCCGCAATGCCGATAAGGCGCTTTATCAGGCCAAGAGGAACGGGAAAAACCGTGTTGAGGTTTTCAAACCTGTCTGACGTCTGATGCCAACACTAAACTAAAACAAACCCCACGAACAGCTCGGTTCGTGGGGTTAGTATTATTTACGGTGGAGGGCGTGATTTTGTAATCCGAGCAATTATTTGCAATCTTTTCAGCCGCCGATTTGTTATAAAAGAGTAAAAGAACATAAGGAGGCGAAAGGATTGACTATTTCGGAACAGTTTGAAAAGGGCAGCGTTTATACCTTGAAGGATACCATATGCTCTGAACAGGTTGGGTATAACGCGCACCCTAAATTTAAAGGGGTATCGCTCAAGCATCTGGTTGCAGGGGGCATTACTAACGGGCTGTTGAGCTGCCATCTGGTAAGGGTGGAGCCGCTGTGCACGCTGGATACCCATACTCATGCCGAAAACCTTGAAATTCATGAGGTGATATCCGGCAGCGGAACCCTTTACATGGGCGGTGCCAAACATCGCTACACCGCGGGTTGTGTGGCTGTCATCCCGGTAGGTACAGAGCATAAGGTGCAGGCCTCGGAAGAAGGGCTGTATATCCTCGCAACCTTTACCCCACCGCTGGTTTAGAATCATTTCTTGCGATAGCTGCTCTTGAACCGGCTGGGAGTAATACCGACATACCGCTTAAAAACATTGCAAAGATGGCTTTGGTCGGCAAACTGAAGTGAATAGGCCAAATCGGCGGGGGATTGTTCTTGCAGCAGCCCCTGCCTGATTTTTTTTACCTTCGCCTGCAGATAGTAGCGATAGGGTGCCACGCCCATCTGTGCTTCAAAGCACCGTACAAGATGATATTTTGACACATGTGCATACCCGCTTAGCCTTTGCAGACTGAAGGGCTCGCTTAGGTGGTTTTGGATATAATCGGCGCAGTCTTCGGCAAGCTGCCTGTTTTGGTTAGCCACCGAGGGCTTTATAACGATATTCTGCCGGAGAAAATCCTCTACAATGGGGTAAAAGCGGGAGCTGTCGCCGCTCTCCTTGTAATCCCGGCAGGCGGTAAGCAGCTTTTCACCCAATGCTTCATCCGGGAATACCCGTTGCGCGCAGTGAACCGACCCGTCGGGGGCTGCACCGGGTACGCAAACGGCGCAGTAGCCGTAGGGGGTGTCCTCCGCGGGACTGATGGTATGAGGGACAAAAGGGGGAATGAAGTATACCTGATGCTTTGTAAGCAGACAAGGGCTCTCATTGCCAAACTGAATCAGCAGCCGCCCCTCGGTTACAACGCCGATACAAAAAACCGCATGGGTATGCAGCGGGAAGGCATGAACACCATGGCCTTCCACAAGCTCTGCAGTACCTATGCGGAAAAACTCTATCGATGTTGAATCGCTTTTCATATCAAATTAGCTTATTGATTCAGAAAGTCCTCGATGATATAGCGCGGGCGGCGCTTTACCTCGTTGTAGATCTTGCCGATATACTGCCCCACCACGCCAAGGCAGATGAGCTGCACCCCGCCCAAAAACCACAAAGATATAATGGTGGAGGTCCAACCGCTTACCGCGTGGCCCAGTATAAACGTAACAAGAGCGTAGACTGCGGCAAGGATGCTTACCACAAACACAATAAAGCCGATGGAGGTGATGATGCTTAAGGGCTTAACGCTGAACGAGGTAATGCCATCAAAGGCAAACGAGAGCATCTTTTTGAGCGGGTATTTCGATTCGCCCGCAAAGCGTTCCTCGCGCACATAGGATACGGTGGCGAACTTAAAGCCCACCAGCGGCACCATGCCTCGCAAAAAGAGGTTTACCTCAGAAAACTCCGCTAACGCGTCAAGGGAACGCTTGCTCATTAAGCGGTAGTCTGCGTGATTTTCCAGCACGTTTGCACCGAGGGCGCGCATAAATTTATAAAAGCCGACGGCGGTGGTGCGCTTAAAGAAGGTATCCTTGGCGCGGCTTGAGCGTACACCGTATACAATATCGCAGCCTTCCTCGAATTTCGCGAGCATCTCGTCTACGGCATTGATGTCGTCCTGCAGGTCGGCGTCCAGCGAAACCACGCAGTCGGCGTGCTCCTTGGCTGTCATCAGCCCGGCGAGCAGCGCGTTCTGGTGCCCGCGGTTGCGCGAGAGCTTTAAGCCGCTGAAATGACAGTCCTGCTCGTGATACTGCGCAATCAGATCCCATGTTTTATCCTTGCTGCCGTCGTTTACAAACAGGATGCGGCTGCTGTCGGTGATCTTGCCGCCGTCAATCAGCGCCTTGAGCTTGGCCAAAAAGCGCTTGCTGGTTTCGGGCAGTACCTCTTGCTCGTTATAACAGGGTACGACAATGTATAGTGTAGTCATTGAAATGGTGTTCCTCCTAGTTTCTATTCTAACGGTTTATTTCTCCTCGGGCTTGGTTGGGTCTACAATAAACCGGTCGTCGGCGTACAGCATGGTTTTAAACTGCTCGGGAGTGATGCGCTGCATGGGGGAGGCGCTGTCGTTCTGTGGCACTGTGGGTGCGGCGGCAGGCGCTTCGGCGTTTTTCGGCGGCTCGGCAGCCGGGGTAGGTGCAGGGGTGGGGCTTGCCGGGCGCGGCCTTACAAACGAGGCGTTGAACTGCCTTTCCGGCGCCGGGTTAAAACTGGGCACAAACCCCGATTTCGGCACAAACGACGCAGGTGCTGGCGCGGCCGGGGCCGGTGTGGCAGGGGTTGGCGATACGGCGGTGTTTGCCGTTGCCGAAACCGCTTTAGGCTCTGCCGGCGCTTCGAAAACGGCCTGTACAGGGGCAGCATTCGGTTGAACCGTTGGAGCGGCGGCAGGCTCTTGGATTACACTTGCCGGTTCATGCAAAGCCGGTTCGGGGGCAGCTTCAGCCTGGGGAGGGGCCTGTGGTTGTACGGCAGCCTGTGCCTGAGGGGGCAGCGGCTTGGAAAGCGCGGCCCGTGAAACGTAGGCACCCAGCTGGCGGGGCTTGGGCTGCCCGGGAGCGGCAGTATCCGCCGTAAAGGTGGCGGGTTCACTTTCCGCCAGCGGGTCTACCGCAAGCGTGGGCATCTCGTCGTCGATATAGAGTGAAAGCTGCTGGGGTTCACTGCTTTCGGGCAGTTCCTCGGGCGGCAGTTGGCGGGGGTGCTTGCGCAGCCACAGCAGCCAGATACCCATATATACAAGGAAGATTAACAGCGCACCGAGCGAAACATAGATACCCTCGTACAGGCCGGGGGTGAAGTATTCAAAGCGGATGGTACTGGAGCCAGCGGGTACGCGCACCGCCATAAAGCCGACGTTTGCCTTCTCAATCCGTGCGGGCTTGCCGTTTACAGTGGCCACAAAGCCACTGTCGTAGGGCACCGAGAAGAACACCAGCTTCTCGCTGGGCAGGTTGATGGCGGCGGTAAAGCCGTAGTTATCGGGCTTGAAGTAGTAGCAGCTCTGGCTGGTGCGGGCCTTGCAGTCGTCGGCAAGCTGCTCCTCGTTAAGCTCTGAAATATTCGAATCCTCCTCATGGGTGAGGATATCCGCGTTGCGGTCGGCGGTTTCCCAATCCAGATAGATGGAGTGCACCATCAGGTTGGTGCGGCGGGATTCGGGGGCGTTATTAAACTGCACCTGATCCACATAGCTGTCATAGGCAAAGCCCATGGGAATATAGTTCGTGTTTTCATAGATTTCATACCCGTACTGGGTATCGTAGTAGTTGTAGCCCGGCATGCCGAAATCGCGGTTGCCGTCTTTGTTCACAAACAGCCACCGCACCGAAACAAGGGGGCGCAGGCCGTAGTTGCTGGTTTCGGGGCGCGACGCCACCTGACGCTCTATTCCGATCGATTCGTAGAAATTCATCACCGAGGCGGGTACAATGCTGTGGAAGGCCTGAATGTTGGGCAGATGCCAGTACATCGCCTGATTATCCATGCCGTCGTAAACATCCGCACGCCAGAACTGATCCTTGGTTTCGGGCAGCTTAAAGTTATCGCGCGCGTTGAGCGCTGTGTTGATGATATAGTCGGTGGAATAGGAATGTGTTTTGCCAAGGCCGATAAAGGTGGCACCATATGCAAACGAGATAATGCAGGCTGTCACCAGCAGGATTCTCGGGAAGTTCTTGCGCTCCTTAAAGAACCTAAACAGGAAATACATCAGCACCACGCACAGCATCGAGATACCCACATACAGCCAGAAGCGGTCGGGGTATTCCTCCAGGCCAAGGATGGTTTTGTCGCCGTCCTTCTTGGGCATCAGACCGATGGCAACGGCAATGGCGGCGGTGATAAAGCCTGTCCAGCGGATGCCGCTGAGAATGTCGGCTTCTTTATCCTCAAACGCAATTACGGTGGCAAGCGAGAGGAAGAGGATAGGCATATAGAACCAACGCGCGTAATAGCTGCTGTTAAACAGGAAGAACGCGCTGTTGAGGATAGGCACCAGTGCGAAGGTAAGCGAGAGCAGCAGCACGCGCTTTACAAAATGCCCCCTGCCCCGTTGCATAAAGGCAATGACGCCGCACATGCTAACCAGCGGCAGCCACCCAGCCACCGACGCCCACTTGACGTTGCCGTCGGGGAAGAAGTTGGGGCGGGAGGGAAGGTCGGGCGGGAAGAAGAAGGTTTGCAGAATGGCACCGTAGCGCTGCACGTTGCCGTAAAACAATGCACTCCAGCCGGTAAAAAAGTCATCTACCCGCGGGTTTTGAATTACCGCGAGCGCCGCAGGCACCAGCAAGAACGCCGCCATGGCTACGCCGAGCACCGACTCGAGCGCGATGGTAAGGAACTTGTTCACCGTAAGCTTATAGTCGCCGGTGGAAAGGCGGATAATGAAGTAGAGAATGACGAACATTACCTGCCCTGCGAAGAAAAAGTAGTTCGAGAGGGCACAGATGAATACCGAAACCGCAAAGAACCCGCGGCGCTTGTTCATCATCAGCTCTTCCAGCGAGATGAGCAGCAGCGGGAAGAACGCAATCGCCTCGTGGAAGTGGTTAAAGAAGATGTTGTAGATGCCAAAGCCCGAAAAGGCATACAGGATACCGCCGAGCAGCGCGTAATCCTTGTTCTTTACAAAGCGGGTAATATAGCCGTAGCCGGTAAGCGAGATGACACCAAACTTTAGGCAGAACAGCGGCGCCATCAGGTAGGGCACCCACGCGGTGGGGAAGGGCAGCGTCAGCCAGAAGAACGGGCTGCCCAGCAGGTAGAAGCTGTAGGAGCCGATAAAGTTCGCTCCAAGGTCGGTAAACCAGTTCCAGTAGATGTCGCCGGTGCGCACCGCCTCCTGCGCCAGCTTGTAGAAGGGGATCTGCTGCACGTTAAAGTCGCCAAAGAAGAAGAAATAGCCCCTGTCGTAGATGACAAAGGGTAAAAACATCACGGCGGCAACCACAAGCCCTATTAAAAAGGCTTGTCCGTACCGTTCGTTGGTTTTAAGCTTTTTTGATGTCATCATTGCGTATTGCCTTTCCGGTTAAGAACCCGATTTTGCAGCGGGCAGAAAACCTGTAGAAAATATGGTGACAGAACCTTGCTGTGCACAACACAAACAGGCTTTTCACCTATTGTGAAAAGCTTGCTCCTATCGGATATATTAAGAAAATGGTATAGGCTTCTGTTTTGAGGCAGGCAGCGGGCTAACACCTGTAAACCATTGGATGCCGTTTGCCATGTTCCGATTATACCACTTTACAAATTGAGTGGCAATAATCAGGATAATTTATTCATATGACGAAGTTAAATTTTATAATATACTAAATTTGTATAAATTATATATAGACATTTTCCTGTTTAAGGTCTATAATGAAGCTGCAGAATCAAAAGAAGGATGTGCAAACCCCATGCAGACAAGCTTTTACGCAATGCTTTCCCGCATGAAATATATCAACCGCTGGGGGCTTATGCGCAACAACCGCCCCGAGAACCTTAGTGAGCACTCGCTGGAGGTGGCGCTAATCGCCCACGCGCTGGCAGTCATCCGCAACCGCCGCTTCGGCGGAACGGTAAACCCCGAGTATGCGGCGCTTATGGGTATCTACCACGACGCGCACGAGATTATTACCGGCGACCTGCCCACCCCCGTGAAGTATTTAAACCCCGAGATTAAGGGAGCCTATAAGAGGGTGGAGGCTTCGGCTTCCAGGCAGCTATTATCCATGCTGCCGAAGGATCTGCTGCCGGAGTATGAGCAGCTGGTGCTGCCCGGTGAGAACGAAGCAGAGTACCACGCACTGGTGAAGGCTGCCGACAAGCTCTCGGCGCTGATTAAATGCGTGGAGGAGGAGCGGGCGGGCAACACCGAGTTCAGTTCGGCAAAAGAGGCAACCATCAAAGCACTTAAAGCGATGGCGCTGCCCGAGGTGGAGGTATTCTTAACCGAATGCATTCCCGCCTACAGCCTGACGCTGGATGAATTGAATAGACAACTGTAATAACATTATAATAAATGTACTATTAAATGTACTATGAACGATGGAAAGGATGATTTTTTATGAAACATAAAAGTACTCTTTGGATTGTGCGTACGGCACTGATGCTGGCGCTGCTGGTGGTGGCGCAGTTTGCGGGCAAGCTGATACCGGCTGGTGCGGTAATCCTTGGCCCGATGAGCGTTACCCAGCTGGTAACCGGCTCGATTGTAAATATTATTCTGATTGTAACCGCCGCAACGGTGGGCGCGCTGAGCGGCGTAACCGTTGGTGTGCTCTCTGCCATTCTGGCGCTGATTCTGGGCATACAGGCGCAGCCTATTCTTACACCTGCTATTGCGCTTGGGAATGTGCTGATTGTGCTGGTTACCTGGATATTCTTTACCCTTGCCCAAAGGGCAAACCAGAAGCCGCTGGGGCTGTACGGGATAGTAGGTATCGTGCTGGGCGCTGTGGTAAAGACGGGTTTCTTGTGGCTTTCGGTTCCCGCGCTGCTCAAGCTCATTCCCGAAATCAAGCCCAAGCAGGCTGAGGTGCTTTCCAAGATGTTTTCCTACCCGCAGCTGATTACCGCACTCATCGGCGGGCTGCTTGCGCTGTTGATTATCCCCGCCGTAAAAAAGGCAATGGGGAAGCATTCCGCATAAACCCAAATCTCAATTTTATAAAGAAGGTGCTGACTATGGAACCGCAAACCATGGAATGTATCCGAGCCGTTGCGAAGGATATTCGAAAGACCGTGCAGCCCGAGCAGATTATTTTGTTTAACCAGAAGCTCGGCGTGGGCGGCAGGCTGCAGAGCTTTAAGCTGTGCGTGGTGGTGGATACCGCCGAGAAGGCCGATATCGAGCGCAGTATCTACCTCGGTATTGATTCCGAGCAGCCGTTTGATGTGGTAATCTACACCCCAGGCGAGTGGGAAGAGCTGCTGAACATCCCGCACTCGTTTGCGCGCACCATCAGGGATACGGGGGTGGTTCTGTGACAAGACATCGACAGCGCTCCTCCGACAGTAAGCGCCATATCGACTGGCTGAACAAGTCGGGCGAGGATATGCGCGCCGCCGAGCTGCTGCTTCAGCACCCCGAATGCTACAATATGTGCGCCTTCCACTGCCAGCAGACGATTGAAAAGGCGCTGAAGGCCTACCTGCTGGTGGCCTCTGACCGGTTGCTGGACGGGCACAACCTTACCTGGCTGTGCAGGCAGGCGCTGCGGTATGATAAGGAGTTCTCTACCTGGATGGACGAGAGCGCCGTACTCAACAAGTTCTACATTGAAACCCGCTACCCCACCGACCTTTCGTTTGCCCTTAGCCGTAAACGCATGGAGGAGGTTTTTAAAACCGCCAAGGAGATGTACGACTTCATCTGCTCGCAGGTGTATGAGGAGCAGGAGGAAGAGATGGATAAGGAGCTGGCGCTGTAAAGCGGAGTATAAGCAATACATGAAGAGGCTTGCCTGTTACGGGTAAGCCTCTAAAAACACTTGACAAGTGAACGACTGTTCACTATAATAAGAACAGGGTTAACAATCGTTCACTTAGGGGGGGCAAATGGATGACGACCAAGGAAAGGATACTGGAAGAGGCGCTTAACCTGTTTTCGGTGAAGGGCTACGAAGCTGTATCGGTGCGGGATATTGCGGGGGTGGTAGGCATACGCGAAAGCGCCATCTACAAGCACTACCCTAATAAGCGCGCCATCTACGACTGTATCCTTACACGGTACGCCGAGCGAATGAGTGGCTTTTTTCAGCGGTTTCAGATTACCGACGAGCAGGGCGGGTTTTCTGTAAACAACGAGGTGCAGCGCTTGTTTGAGGGCTACACCGAGGAGCAGCTGATTGCGAATTCGCTGCAGGTGTTCCGCTTTGTGTTTACCGACGAAACGATGGTAAAGGTGCGGCGCATGCTCACCGTCGAGCGGTATTGCAGCACCGAGGCCGCGGCGCTGTTTTGCCGTATGATGTTTGACGACGCAATTACCTATCAGTCGCAGATACTCAAGCGGATGATAGACGACGGACTGTTTGTAAAAGTAGACCCAGAGGTGCTGGCATGGGAGTTTTACGCGCCGATCTTTTCGCTGTTCTTTAGGTACGATAACGGCGAGGCGGAGCTTAATAAGGCGCTTATACTGGTGGAAAAGCATATCCGGCACTTTTACAGAACCTCGGTGATTAGGCCATTGTGAACCACTGAATATAGAAGGAGATACAGACATGATAAAGGTGGCAGTTATTTACGGGAATATGCATGAGGGCAGTACATGGAATTGTGTGCGGCTGTTAAAGGAGGCGCTGAGCGAGCGGGAGAAAACCGAGTTCACGGAGTTTTATCTGCCGCGGGATATGCAGGGTTTCTGCAACGGGTGCTTCTCCTGCTTTATGAACGGGGAGCAGACCTGCCCCCACAGTGAGCAGGTTCAGCCGATTGTAAGTGCGCTGGAGCAGGCGGATGTCATCCTCCTCTCTTCCCCCATCTATGCGCTGGATGTTTCGGGGCAGATGAAGACGCTGCTCGACCATCTGTGCTATATGTGGGTAAGCCACCGGCCCAACCCGCTGATGTTTAGTAAGGTGGGGGTATCGGTAACCACCACCGCGGGCGCGGGGCTTTCGCACGCCGCCAAAACGCTGAACAACACCCTCACCTACTGGGGGGTAAAGCGCGTATTCTCGCTGAAAGGGCGCGTGGCAGCAAGCAAGTGGGCAGAGGTAAGCGAGAAGAATCAGGCAAAGCTTAAAAGGCAGACGGCGCGCATGGCAGACGGGATTCTTAAAGCCGTACATAACGAAAAGATGCGCCCCAAACTCTTTTTAAGGATTATGTTTGGTATGATGCGCGGCGCGATGAAGAATAATACATGGTGCATCCGAGATCACGATCATTGGAAGAACCATGGATGGCTGGACGGGAAGAATCCGTTTTAAGGTAAATCACATTTGGATATAGAAGCAGGAAGCCTTGCAGGATGCAGGGCTTCCTGTTTTTTATAACAGTGTGGATCTGCGTCGCCATTATATGGGGAAATTACCGATGCCGGATTCATAAACTGATAAAGTGACATGAAAGGTTTTATTCTGTACTCCGCATAATTTTCAGCTGTCACCCCAAAATAAACTTGAATTGTATTTTAGAAGGAGCTGCTTATGCCAGTACCGCTGTTGAATCTTCACCGTGAATATGCCGAGCTGCAGGGCGAGGCCGAAACCGCCGTGCTGCGGGTGCTGCGCTCGGGGCAGTATATCCTAAGCGAGAATGTGTTTGCCTTTGAAAGTGAGTTTGCCTCCTATGTGGGTACTCAGTATGCCGTTTCGGTGGGCAACGGCACCGACGCACTGGTGATTGCCCTAAAGGCGCTGGGTATCGGCGCGGGGGATGAGGTGATCACCACGCCCTACACCTTTTTTGCCACCGCCGAAAGTATTGCCGCGGTGGGCGCAACCCCCGTGTTCTGCGATGTGCGGCGCGATACCTATAACATTGATGCCTCAAAGATTGCGGCGCTCATCACCCCAAAAACCAAGGCTATCATGCCGGTGCACCTGTTTGGGCAGTGCGCGGAGATGGATGAGATTAACGCCATTGCCAAGCGAAACGGCCTGTTTGTGATAGAGGATGCCTGCCAGGCAATGGGCGCGTGGTATAAGGGGCGGATGGCGGGCAGCCTTTCGGATATCGCGTGTTTTTCGTTTTTTCCCACCAAAAACCTTGCCTGCGCGGGCGACGGCGGTATGATTGTTACCGAGTACGAGTGCTTAGCCGATATCTGCCGCGGCCTGCGTGCCCACGGCAGCGGCGAGGACGGCAGGCGCGCCTATGAGCTGATGGCGAAAGCTGCTTTGGAAAAGGCGGCAAAAGCGGCAGAGAGTGAGAGAGATGGCGCGGATATCCCCTGCGAGGAGGCTGCCTACAATGTGCCGAGCGGCTTAAAGGAGCAGGTGCCGGCCTATGAGGGTGCGCCCATTACACCCAACACCGCTCCGCCCGTAAGCAGCAAATACTATAACTATGTGGTGGGGTATAACTCGCGGCTCGATGAGCTGCAGGCGGCGCTGCTGCGCGTGAAATTAAAGAATCTTGACAAGAGCCTGGATAGCCGCAAGCGGGCGGCGGCATTTTACGATGACGCACTGGCGGGGCTTGAGGGCATCACCTTGCCGCACACCTCGCCCGGCGGCTCGCACGCCTATCATTTATATGTGTTGTTAAGCGAGCGGCGCGACGCGTTGCGCGAGTATCTGACCGGGCGGGGGATTGCCACCGGTGTTTACTACCCTGTGCCGCTGCATCTGCAGAAGGTGTTTGAGCCGCTCCGCTATCAAAAGGGCAGTATGCCACAGGCGGAGTATCTGAGCGCGCGCGCGCTGGCAATCCCGCTGTTTGCGCAGATCACCGAGGCCGAGCAGCAGGAGGTAGCCGCTGCCATAAAGGAGTTTTGCGGGTGAAGGAGTATACCGCGCACGAGAGTGCGTATATCGATGAGCCGTGTGAAATAGGCCGGGGCACGGTAATCTGGCATTTCTGCCACCTGATGAGCGGGTGCGTGGTGGGCGAGAACTGCCGCCTTGGGCAGAACGTGGTGGTGGCGCCCGGCGCTCGCTTAGGAAACGGCGTGAAGGTGCAGAATAACGTTTCGGTTTACACCGGCGTGGTGTGCGAGGACGAGGTGTTCCTGGGCCCCTCTTGTGTATTTACCAACGTGATAAACCCGCGCGCCTTCATCGAGCGCAAGGACGAGTTTAAGCAGACACTCATCAAGCGCGGCGCAAGCATCGGGGCCAACGCCACGGTGGTGTGCGGGTGTACCATCGGGCAGTACGCGCTGGTGGGCGCAGGCGCGGTGGTAACGCACGATGTGCCCGACTATGCCGTGGTAACCGGCATCCCAGCAAGGGTTATAGGCTATGTTTGCGCCTGCGGCAATAAGCTGTCGTTTCAAAACAACCTTGCTAAATGCGCCGTGTGCGGGAAAGACTATACGGTGTATGGCGAGCGGGTGATTGCACGCACCGGGGTAGCGGTGAAGCCGATAAAGAGAGTACGGGAGAAAGACAGGTAGGGAGCGGTCTTGACCGTTGCGCCAATCAACCTCAATTCTCCGGCCCCTGTGCCGTTGCGGTATCTTGCGAATCTTGTAGGACGATTATCAATCGCCCGTGGTATTATCTGCGGTTACGTTTAGATTCACGGGCGCTTAGTAAGCTCCCCTACATCACCATCGTGGATTTGCGATAAACTGCGGGGCGTCGAGGACGCCGCCCCCTACAAGAGGGGTTGTGGCAGGGGCGCGGGCGAGCACAGTTCGCCCCTACGGAGCTTCGATTGGGATTGTAGGGGCGGCTATCGGCCGTCCGCGGTATTCATAGGGTTGCCGATTTGTCGGCGGATGCGCAATGCGCGCCCTTACAAAATTATAATCAAATGCCGGAACGACACTTAGGTCGTTCCCAACATCACATAAAGGCAGGTAAAAAGCGATGCCGCTGAGCATGAAGGACGACCTTTTAAACCGAATCAAGGAACGGCGGCTGCTGGTGGGGGTGGTCGGCCTTGGCTATGTGGGGCTGCCGCTGGCGGTGGAAAAGGCCAAGGCGGGGTTTCACACCATCGGGTTTGATATACAGGCCGAGAAGGTGGAGAAGGTAAACCGCGGCAAGAACTACATTGGCGACGTGGCGGGCGAGGATTTACAAAGCCTTGTGGAAAGCGGGATGCTGGCCGCCACCAACGATTTTTCGTTTATAGAGAATGTGCAGTTTATTGCAGTGTGCGTGCCCACCCCGCTGGATGAGCACCAGCAGCCCGACATCAGCTATGTAAAGAACAGCTGCACCGAGATTGCCAAGTACCTGAAAAAGGGCAGTATGGTGGTGTTGGAGAGCACCACCTACCCCGGCACCACCGAGGAACTGATCCGCCCGATTCTGGAGAAAGGCTCCGGACTTGTGTGCGGCGAGGACTTTTACCTCGGCTTCTCGCCCGAACGGGTGGACCCCGGCAACCTTATCTACAAAACCCGCAACACCCCCAAGGTGGTGGGCGCCATCGGCAAAGACGCAAGCACCGCTATTGCCGCACTCTACCGCGAGGTGCTGGAAAGCGACGTGCTGGAGGTATCCTCCCCAAAAGTGGCCGAGATGGAGAAGATACTGGAAAACACCTACCGCAACATCAACATCGGGCTGATCAACGAGCTGGCGATCCTGTGCAACGAGATGGATATCAACATATGGGAGGTCATCGAGGCGGCAAAAACCAAGCCCTACGGGTTCCAGCCGTTCTACCCCGGGCCGGGGCTCGGCGGGCACTGCATCCCGCTGGACCCATACTATCTTGCGTGGAAGGCGCGGGAATACGGCTTTCACACCTCGATGATCGAGGCCTCGGGCATGATTAACGACCGCATGCCGCGCTACTGTGTAGAGCGTGCGGCAAAGCTGCTCAACCGCTTTGGCAAGCCGATGAACGGCGCCTCGGTGCTGATGCTGGGGGTGGCCTACAAGCAGAACATCGACGATGTGCGCGAAAGCCCCGCCCTGCATGTGATGGAGCACTTGGAAAGGATGGGCGCGCGGGTTTCCTATCACGACCCGTATGTGCCGCAGTTTAAGCTAGGCGGCACCGTGCGCAAGAGCATCAGCCTGACCGCCGAGGTAATTGCCCAAGCCGACCTTGTGATGATTACCGCCTCGCATACCAATGTGGACTACAAGCTGGTGGGGCGGCACGCCAAGGCGGTGTTTGACACCAAAAACGCCATGAAAGAGGTGTTGACGCGTGACAACATCGAGGTGCTCTAGCGGCCCCCTGAGGTATGCGCTCATCGGCTGCGGGCGCATCGCGCCAAACCATATTGCGGCGGCGCAGGCAAACGGGCTTGCTATCGCGGCGCTGTGCGACATCGAGCGTAGTCACGCCGAAAAGCTGGCGGCGCAGTTTGGGCTTTCGCAGGTGCCTATCTATACCGATTACACGCAGATGCTGAGTGAAATCCACCCTGAGCTTGCCGCCGTTGCCACCGAGAGCGGCGGGCACGCGAAGGCGGCGCTTGCCTGCATACAGGCGGGCTGCCCGGTGATCATCGAAAAGCCCATCGCCCTTTCGCTTGCCGATGCCGACGATATCATCGCCGCGGGCAGGGCAGCGGGGGTGACGGTTGCGGTGTGCCACCAGAACCGGTTTAACAGGTCCGTCCGAAAAATCCGCGAAGCGATGGAGGGCGGGCGGTTTGGCAAGATGCTGTACGGCACCGCGCATATCCGCTGGAACCGCGGGGAGGATTACTACCGTCAGGCGCCGTGGCGCGGCACCTGGGAGCAGGACGGCGGCGCTTTGATGAACCAGTGCATCCACAACATCGACCTTTTGCGCTGGATGCTGGGCGACGACATCACCGAGGTGTTCGCCTACACCGCGAACCTTGCGCACCCCTACATCGAGGCGGAGGATCTCGGCCTTGCGCTGGTGCGGTTTGCAAACGGCGCGATGGGCGTAATCGAGGGCACCACCGCCGTATACCCGAACAACTTGGAGGAGACGCTCTACCTGTTTGGTGAGAAGGGCACGGTGAAGGCGGGGGGAAAATCGGTAAACGTGCTGGAGGAGTGGCGGTTCGGCGACGGCATGGACGAGGCCGAAACGGTGAAGACCGCCTGCTCCGACAACCCGCCCAATGTGTACGGTTACGGGCATACCCCCCTTTACGCCGATGTGATTGACGCGGTTGTTAACCATCGTCCACCGGCGGTGGACGGCGAGGCGGGAAAGCGGGCGCTGGAGCTGGTGCTGGCGGTTTATTCCTCCGCGGCACTGGGCAGGCCGGTACAATTGCCGCTCACCCGCTGCGCGACCACTGATTTTGAGGGGATGCTTAAATAGGGTGCAACAGAAAAGACCGGAGCCTTGATTGGTTCCGGTCTTGGTTTATATTTATGACAATTTGTAGGGAACGACCCCGTGTCGTTCCGTTGTCAGCGGTAATATTGTATTAGCCTGCAAAAGGTTAAATTTGTAGGGAACGGTCTTGACCGTTCCACCTTAAAATTCTATAAATCTTTGGATTGTCCGTACCCGCACGGACAGGCGGCATCCTTTTTGAGTGCGTCAAAAAGGATGCAAAAACCGCTTTAGCTTGTGCGTCGGCACAAATCACTCGGCGATAAGCGTAGCGCTTCGAATATAGAATCGCTCAAAACGGCGCCAAACTCGCCGCGGCTCAAACAGTGGCACCGTTTTGTCGCGCTGAGGCGCGACCGCTCACGGTTCTACCGCAACGATGCGTACGCCTCGCGACCCCTTCGGGGAAGTGCCGACGCAGGGAAGATTACCGATACTATTCGGTAGAAAACGGAGTGGGGGAACAGGCTCTGTTTATTTTGTAGGGGCAGACCTATGTGTCTACCCTGTTAAAGACTAAATTCGTAGGGAACGGTCTTGACCGTTCCGGTTATTATCCTATCAGACTACAAAAGAGAAAGCGTGCTCGCTTATCTGCAATACAGGGGTACTCGTTCGGGGGCGAAGCCCCCGGACATCTCTCCCCCTCCCGCATAGGAGCGTTTGATTCTATGACAAGTTTGTGTGCGGGAAGGGGGTTGGGGGTGGGTATTCTTCTGCCCAATCGCAATGCAGAATAGTTAACGAGGGCAGCCGTTCGGCTGCCCTCGTTTCATAATCAGTTATCTTCTCTTTTTCCCCAGATAAGCCACGCCCACAACCTCCGGCCCGCTGTTAATCGCTATGCACGCGCCTATGTAGTAGATGCCCACCGGCGGGTGCCCAAGCTCCTTGGTAAGCACCTTCGCCAGCTCGTCGGCTACGCCGTCGCGGGAGCCGCGCACCAGCAGGTAGGGGGCCTTGCGGTCGTCCATGCGCTGTTTGACAAGCTCGGCAATGCGCGGGTTTACGGATTTATCACCGCGCACCTTGTCTTCAATCTTCATGGAGCCGTCGATGATGCTGATAACAGGCCTAAGCCCCAGCACCTCGCCCACAAACGCAGCCGCCACGCCGATGCGCCCGGACTTTTTGGCGTACTCAAGCGTAAAGGGGGTAAACAGAATCTCCACGCGGGTAAAGTAATCGGTGAGGTAGTCAGCGGCTTCCTTCGCCGTTTTGCCCTCGCGCACCATCTTAACGGCCTCGATTACCGGCAGGCCGTAGGACATGGTGTAGTTTAGGGAGTCCACCACAAAGATTTCAAGGCTTTCGGCCTTCTCGGGGTGCTCGTCGAAGTACATGTTTTTCGCAAGGCTTGCGGCGTCGAACATCGAGGAGCCGGTGGAGCTGATGGTGGTAACGATAATCGCCTGAGCGCCCTGCGCGAACGCTTTTTCGTATTCGTCCAGGTAGGTAATTGCCGTGATATGCGCGGTGGTGGGGACAGCCTGGCTTTCCTTAAGGATGTCGTAAAACTCGTGCGAGTTGAAGTCTACACGCTCAAGATAGCCTCTGCCGTCTACCGTAATGGGGATGGGCAGCACCTTGATACCGTAGGCCTGCGCGTCGCTTTCCGGCAGATCGCACGCCGAATCGGTTATAAACTTAACTTTGGTCATGCTGTTTTGTTCTCCTTATCCGGCGCGTAGCGCCCTATTCTTCACTCAATTCACTCAATATACAAACGATGTTATCCTTATAATCATTACAGATAGGGTTTACAGCGCCTCGTTCCAATCAAATTTCGTCAGGCTGCCCTCGTTTTTCAGCTCGGGGAAGCCCCACTGGCGCAGTACCTCGTACACCCCGATGGCTACGGAGTTGGAGAGGTTTAAGCTGCGTGCATCGTTAATCATCGGCATACGCAGGCAGCGCGAGGGGTTTTTAAACAGCAGCTGCTCGGGCAGGCCCGCGTCCTCACGCCCGAACACCAGATAGCTGTTGTCGGGGTAGGTCATATCCGAATACACATGCCGCCCCTTGGTGGTGAAATAGAAATACTCCCCGCCCGCGGTTTTGGCAAAGAAATCGGCGAGGTTATCGTAGTAGGTGATGTCTAAAAAGTGCCAGTAATCCAGGCCCGCGCGTTTAAGCTCCTTGTCGCTGGGCTCAAACCCCATGGGGCGCACCAGATGCAGCCTTGCCCCCGTCACCGCGCAGGTGCGCGCGATGTTGCCGGTGTTTTGCGGGATGCGCGGCTCTACCAGAACAATGTTTAATCTGCTCATCTATCGTAACTTCCTTAATATTAGAGGTATATACTCTATTAAACACTAAAATGCCGGTTTAGGCAATACGAATTTGTGATTGTGGAGGTTTTTCCATTGGCGTTGGTATGTACGCAACAAGAATAAGGGAGCGGCTGTAGCCGCTCCGTGAATGGCATAATGCTGTTTATGAAATACCATGCAGCCTCTGTAATGCGGCTAGCTCATCGCATTCTACCGCCGCAGCCTTGGATGTGCCGTTCTTACTTACCCGTATGTTCAGGGCAGTAATTCTTTCCGTGATACGGCTTACCCTTCCAGAAGCTTCACCGTCCGCTTGAGTGATTCTGAAAACTCCTCGTCGGTGGAGTTTTTGAAGATAATCAAGTCATCCTTTACCTTAGGGTCATCGAAGGTGGTGGGGATGGTGAAGTTGCAGGTGGCGATGTATTTGTCCCAGTGCGTAAGTTTCCAGGTGTCGCGGTCGGAATTGCGGGCAATCATCCTTTGGCGGCACACCTCAATCTCGGTTTGCACCCATACCACGGCAAGGGTTGCGCCCTTTTCGGCAAGCTGCTTCGTTAAGGCATGGATATAGGCGGCGCTGCGGATCTCCTGCGAAAACGGCGCGTTAATCAGCACAATGTCATCGTAGTCCAGCGCCTCCATGGCTAGCGCCACGATGGTTTCGTACTCGTAATCGCGGATATTCTTCTTAAAAAATTCCGAGCTGCGGTCGTATTCCTGCCCCGCCACCGCAAAAATCTGTTTGGAAAGCGGGATGAGGGTGTCCTTATCCAGGTAAACCACGTGGCTGAGTGCCTTAGCCAGCTGCTTGGATACATAGGTCTTTCCGCTGGCGGGTGGGGAGGTAACCAGAATCAGCTTTTTCATCTGCTTGATGCCTCGCTTCATTGTGGCATTTTCTGTCTTTATACTATGCGCTTCTGTGCAGAATGTTTCGTTAGGCTGCTTATTTGAAATTAGTATTATAGTAGCACAAACCCTTGGCGAATGACAGCACATTATATGAACAGAAAACAAAACCTCTCATGAATACCCCCAAGCAAAAATGTCTGCTTGCCGCAGACATTTTTAGCGGTATTGCTCCGGCGGCGCATGTCCGCCTGCGCAATGTTATTTCGATTTATATTCTTTTAACAACCTAACCCCTCTTGCGGGATTATTAATCGTTATAGAATGCTGCCATCCTTTTTAAACGTTCACCGATTCCGCGGCGTACCTCGGGCGGGCCCAGTACCTCGGCCTGATCGCCGTAGGAAAGCAGGTAGCCGTACAGCCATTCCCCCTGCGGAAAGTCACTGTGAATGGTGAAGCTGCCGTCGGGGTTTTTGGTGATGTTTTCTTCGTCAAACTCGTCGTAGACGCGAAAGGCCAGCTGTTCGCCCATGTGCAGGGTAATGGGTACCATTACTCCGTTAAAGGGGTGATCCTCCCCGGTGTAGGGGGTGTCGGGTATTTCACGCGTAAAGGTTTCGCCGGTGCCCACCGGGTTTTTGATGCGGGAGAGCTTAAAGATTCGAAGCTCCTGCTTCTTGCGGCAGAACGCGTAGAGATACCAGTCCTGCCCCTTGAAGATCAGCCGAAGCGGTTCCGCGGTTCGGGCTGATTTTTCGCCCATGGAATTGTAATAGTCAAACGCCAGCACCTCGCCGCGCAGGATGCACTGCTTAAGCAGCGCAAACTTTTCGCGCTCCTTTGTACCGCCGCCCCAATAGGTGAAGTCCACATCCAGCCATGCAGTGCGCTTTTTGCCAAAAAGTGCTGCGAGCTTGGTAAGTGTCTGCTCGGCGCCAGGAACCTCGATGGCGCTCAGGCTCTGCAGGGAGGCCATGATGTCCTGCTGCTCCTGCTCGGTAAGCAGCGATTTATCAATCGTAAAGCCGCCCAGCAGACGAATCCCCCCGTGCTTGCCTTTGCAGGTATACACCGGTATGCCAGCACTGCTGAGCACGTCGATATCGCGGTAAACGGTACGGGTTGAAATCTCAAACCGCTCGGCAAACTCGGCTGCCGTAACGTGGCCTCGTTCGGTGAGCAGGTATACCATCTCAAACAGGCGCTGCATCTGCATAATTTTTGTCCCCTCCGGCGCAAACGCCATAACCGTCTCTTGATGTTATGTCAGCTTGTTTTACCTTGCGCAAAAAGCTCGGTGATATCCTCTTGAATCTGTGCGCGGCTTCGGGTGCCCGAAACATAGGCCTGCAGCGCAAGCCCCAGCGGCTGCTCGATATCGTTCGGGCTTTCAAAAATCCACCAGGTACAGGTTTGCTTTTGCTTGATGGCCTCGGCAGCCTGAACCGAAAGCGGTGTATCCGGTACCGGTACATCCTTTTGAGGCGAGAGCTGCTTTACCTGATTCGGCACCCAGCACTTACCGTACTCTGAGGTAATCAGCCAGTTTAAGAAGGTAAGCGCTTCGTCCAACACCTTGGAATCCTTATAAACCCGCAGGGTGAGGTTGGAATCAGCGGCGATAACGCCTGTGCCGTTTAAACGCGGTGCCGGCAGGTACCCAAGCTTCAACTCGGGGTTTTGGTTTAGGATGGTTTGCTCGGCCCACGAGCCCTGATGGATCATCGCTGCCTTGCCTGCGGCAAAATCTGAACACTGGCTGTCGAAGGTCGACTTCATCGGCTCAAGGCCGCCATACTGCTTTACAAGATCGAGCACGTCCAGCGCAAAGGCAGTTTCGGGCAGTTCCCCTACCTTGACGGTACCCTGACGGGTGGCCTCAAGCAGGCCGTGGTAATCCCCCGAATTCACGTCACTCATTGAGGGGTAGAAGGTTTGGGGCAGCACCCACCAATCGGCAAAGCCGGTGGCAAAAGGCTGAATGTTGTTTTGGCTGAGCTTCTCACACACCGCGCGGTATTCATCAAGGGTTTGCGGAAGCGCGGTGATGCCTGCAGCACCAAACAACGTCTTATTGTAAATGAAGGAATGGGATTGTACCAGCAGCGGGCAACCCCAAATGCGGCCGTTTACTGTAACACCGCCCAGCAGGGCAGGTTCGATATTCTGGATAAACGGCTGATCGTCCAGCGCATACAAATACCTCTGATATAGGTAATTATCGTTGTAGGCACTGGTAATAAAGATATCGGGTGCTTCACCGGCATTCAGCTTGGTTTTTAATACCGTACCGTAGTCATCCCGCCGAACATCCATTTGTATGATTACGTTTGAACGGTAGGCCTCATAGACATCTTTCATCTGGCGGTACTGCTTGTCAAGCTCGGGGCTGTTCAGCATTAGGTTCAGCTCAATCTTTTCGTGTGCAACAGGTTGTTCGGGCTGGGCTGCCGGGTATTCTGTTTCCATCCTCACACAGCCGAAGCAAAGCGCAAGAATTACAGAAACGGCAAGAGCTCTAAAAAGGATTGTTTTCATATTAACTGTCCTCCCCGCCGGCTGCTTTATTATCCCATTATTTTGATATTAGTATATCCTTTTTAATAGATTTTGTAAATTATATAGTAAAAATTTTATATAAAACATTTAAATTTTCTGAGAAAACGTGCTATAATAAACTAAATTGCCGTTTTGTGCAAAACGCAGAAGGATGAAGGGTATGGCTTTCGATATGCTGAGAACAAAAAGACAAAAAAAATCGATAACGATTTCGGCAAAACTGGCGCTGGTAATGGCGTTTTCTTTGCTTGCCTGCTTATTGCTGCTGTTGGGGTATATGGCGCGCGGCATGGTAAACAGCATGAGGTTGGGGCAAGCCTCTAAAGAGACAGCTGTTGTAGAGATGCGCCTAGGCGAGCTCGAAAACTACTACGCAACGCTCAAAAGCTATTCAATCTCGATTCGCAACGACGAGAAGTTCATGAAGATTATCAGTATGCCGGAGAGTACCTTTGAGGGTGGGGAGTATGTTAAAACGCTGCTTCGCAATATCTACTACTCGCGCAACGATATACACTCCTTTAAGGTTTATCTGCTGGGTGAGGACAAAAACTACACCTTTGAGGTGGGAAACACCGATGTAAAGGAGAATAAAAATCCCCCGAAAAACCAGATACCCGGGTTTACGGAATCGCTTTCAAATGGCGATTTTCTCTATATCAGCCCCAGTATGCAGAAGGATTGCCTTTTTACCGTTACAAGAACAATTATTGATATAAAAACACAAGAACCGCTGGCCGTTGTGGTGCTGGAGGTAGATGACTCCTTTTTTAAAGCCATTGCCCGGGACAGCAGCCGTATTCTTGCACTGCTGGATTCCGGAAACCGGCTGTATTATTCCACCAATACCTCAATCGTCAATGCCACCAATATGCTTTACCTAAGCCCCTATCTGGTGGGACAGGCCTCTGCGGCGGGTTCGGTTGCCCAGATTAAGAAGGATTACTACCTTCTGGCCTATGATACCTCCAAAGATACCGGCTGGCGGCTTGTAAGCCTTGAGCCGGAAAGCGTGATTTTTCAGGCGGTGTTGAATAACAGTATAAGATTTATGGGGGTTGCTCTTTCACTAGCCTTAATTGGTGCGCTGGTATTTTTCTTATATATCCGTCGTCTTGCCAAGCCTTTATATGCTCTTTCAGACGCGATGGGCAGCCTTGCTGAAGGGAAGCCCGCCGTTTTGGAGAATATTAAAGGCGGGTTGGAGGGAGAGCTTTTAAACAAACGGTTTTTAGCACTTTCAGACAGGATTGAGACGCTTCAAAATCAGAACAGCGATATCCTGCAGCAGGAGCAGGCCCTGCGGCTGGAGGCACTGGAGGCAACCTTCAACCCCTATTTTTTGTGCCATGTGCTGCAGTCGATACAGCTGACGGCGATGCGCAACGGGCAGGATGAGATTCAAACCATGACCCAAACGCTCTACTCCATGGTGGACTATGCCATGAACGCCGAAAAATGTATGAGTGTTGCCAAAGAGGTGGAGCATGTAAAGGAGTATCTCTTCTTAGAGCGCGTTCAGGTAAATGACCGTCTGGAGTACCGTATTACCGCCGATAAACAGGTTAACGGCCTGAAGGTACCCAAAATTCTTTTGCAGCCGATGGTGGAAAGCTCGATTATGCGTTCGCTTGAAAACCACCGTGACAGCTTATTCATCGATATTAGGATTGCTCTTAATGGCAATGTACTTACCGTAACGGTGCAGGATGACGCAGGGGCAACGGCGGCGCAGGCAGAGGAGATTAAGAGGCAGACAGGTCAGCTTCAGCATACGGCAAAGCAGGGGATTACCGGCACCAGCCTTGCAAACCTTGCGGCGCGTATCGGATTGATGTATGGCGAAAGCGCAAGCTTCAACCTCACCCGAGAGGGAGAGGATACCGTTTGCCTTACCCTGAGCATTCAGCAGGATGAGGAAACTTAGATTATAACAATGACGCGGCAGAAATCATCTGCCGCGTTAGGCTGTCAAAAAGTATAAATTGAAATAACATTGCGCAGGCGGACATGCGCCGCCGGAGCAATACCGCTAAAAATGTCTGCGGTGAGCAGACATTTTTGCTTGGGGGTGTTCATGAGGGGGACGGCTGAGGAACCAAACCACTTGGTTTGGTGACGAACGAAGTCCCCCTTATGGAGCGTGTCGAGTTTCTCGACACGCTCACGCGGCAGAAATCATCTGCCGCGTTTTCATGTATCCCCTGCAGTTGAGTTGTGTTTAGCTAGGGGGCAGGTAAGCTCAATGATATTCCCCTCGCTGTCGGCAAACTCCAGCACCAGATTTGTGCCGATGGCAGTGAGCGGGAACACTATCGGGGCATGTAGCGCTTGAAGCCTTTCCAACGCGGTATCCAGACTGCTTACCGTTAGGCTAGGAAGGCAGTTGTTGCCCCAGCTTTTCGGTTCGTTCATCTTCTCGTGGGCAAACAGCCCGTATCGAAAACCTCCGATGTTAAAAACGCTGTAGATATCGCTCTTTTCGGTTACCCTTTGCCCGAGAAGGTACTCGTAAAAGCGGATAGCTCTTTCCATATCCTTTACGCAGATATAGAGCGATTTCAGCTCAAAGAATGGTTTCATATATCTCCTTAAATAGGAACGCCCCCTGTGATATGAGAAGGGGGCGATTCATTTGTAGCTTCAATATCTATGGGAAAGTTAGGCCTTCACAACGGGATGCCGCAACACGGTCTTGCGTTTTTTGGGAGATATCCTTCGTGGGTCGCCAAGATAGATTTCATGGTGGCGCCGGATGGTGCCGTCTGGCAAAACCGCATCGATGTTGGTTTTTAGCCCCTGCTGTTCAATGAAAGCGTCTACCTTTGCAAGCGTGTGCGGTTCGGTTTCATACGGGCCGATGTGCATAATATGAACGCACAGCCCCTCTTCAAAGTCGCACAGCCGCGCTCTGCTTACGTCGATGTGCGGCTTTTTCTTTGCCACCTCGCCGCAGGCCCAGCTAAACACTTCTTGGGTGACAAACTCGGGCTGGCGCAGCATGGAGGTCCAGCAGTATTTGGATTTTTGGGAAAAATCCATGTCGGTGCTGTCTTCCAGCCACCACAGCCCCTCGAGCGGGGCTACGGTGTAGTCGATGTAGCCCTTCGGCTGCTGCCCGCTCAGCTTGCTCATTTTAATGGTGTAGCTGAGCGCATACAGTATCTCAACGGCCTGCTGGTATTCGCCGCGCTCGATATTGGGGTTGCCCTTACCGTCCACCATAATAAACCGCATGGCGGGAACGTTAATAAGGGTTGGCTCGGTTGGCGGCAGATAGAATTCCTTTTGCTTTTTAAAGTCGAGTTTCTCCATGTCAATGTCATTCCTTTTAAGCTTGTTGTAACACCGAAGTGTATCACGGGTAGTCTTTCCTGCTATGCTTGCTTCCAGCGTTTGAGGGTGGGAAACCATGCGAGCATCTCTTTTTTTGCCTGCTCACGGTCGGTATAAAGGCCGGAATCCTTGCTGTAATCAAGGCAAAGCTCGATCATCTCTTCCATGGTTTGGTTGCCGGAAAACGCGCCGTTCTGGTAGCAGTAGGTACAGTAGTCCTCATTCTTGCTGCCGTCGGTGTTGGTGCCGAAGTCCTCGGCCTTTGCAAGGGGCATGCCGCAGCTTTGGCAATACAGGGTGGTGCCTTCTGTCATCACAATACTTCCTTTCGGTTGTGTTTTTGATTGTGATTTCAGTATAATCGTTGTAACTTGACAACGATGCGTCATATTATAAATATTTTATTGGCAAAGAAGTAAAGAGAAAGTCATCATGCAATTTAAAAAAAGTCTGTACATCCGGTGTACAGACTATAGGATACGCTTCGCATATATCTGAGCGCTTTTGGAAAGATAGGGTTTTGTGAGGTTTGCATTCAGCAAGCATCGGTCCGGCGCAGGGGTGTATTATGTTCAAACAAAAAAAGAATTCATCTGTGAAAAACGGATTATTTAACCGTTAATTTCTTTAGCTCATCAACCAAACGGTGTGGATTATCAATAATTTCTCCATGCCCAAGCCCCGCAAAACAATTCTCTTGCATATTGGGGTAGAGCCTATGCAGTTCTTTCAATGCCTTTTTCATATTATATTCCTTCTCGCCATACCAAACGGATACGCTGGCTTTGGTTTGAGGAGGCCAATTTTTAAGAATGGGATACATTTTTAGTCCCCATTCCCATGTTGCTTTAATTGAAGCCTCGGTTGCACAAAGGCTCACCTTTTTAAGCATTGTTTCTATATTATTATCTTTACGGGCAAGCAGTTTTTTAAGATACAACGGCAGTTTGGGATTCTCGCCTTTTATACTGTTTATTATCTTAACACATCTTTTTGGCATTATTTTAATCAGCGGTTTATTGAAAATTCCGTAATTCATATACTCAGGCCCGCTTAATACCATGTGGCCGATCCGTACGCGATCGTCCTTTAAAAGATATACCGAAGGCCCACCCCCGAGAGATTCGCCGAACAGAATATCAAGATGACCGTTCAGGTGCTCCTTAATATAGGTTGAAAGGCGGTTAGCTTCTTCTTCAAATCCGGGATAGGTTGTGTTCTCGTTTTCGTCAAAACCGTCCAGGCCGACGATAATTACATGGTACTCGTTATCCAACAAAGGATATATATCAGAAAATTGCCTCCATGTCATAAGATTTCCGTGAAGGAACATAACAGTCTTTGTATTATTCTTGCCAAATTCATAGAACTGCATAATTTCACCTCACATAGGCAATACATGCAAAGCTCGATAAGGGCCCCGGATTGCTCATAATAATGCCTTGTTTTTTTCTTTACGCTTAATTGTTATGAATATTGTAATTGCTGCAGCAATCAGGGAGCCTGTAACATACAGCAGATAAGGTATGATACTTCCGTTGTTGTATTCCGGATTGATGGAGAACAAATTGCAGCAGAGGTTTTCTGAAAAATGCAATACAGACGCTGGAACAATATTGCCGTTTGCCGCTTTTGTAACAGCAAAATAGATGTAACTGTCTGCGATACAGCCAAGTGTGAAGAGTATTAGAGGGGCGGACATTGTTCCGGAAATAAAATAGTGATAGTGCCATACAGCCCAGATAATACCCAGTATGATCGGCATTACTAATTCATTCAGGTATATCCCGAGTTTATCCTGAAAAAAGCCTCTCCAGCCAAGCTCTTCGGCAATCAGCGCCCAACACACGATAAGGATTTTTTTAAAAGTCAGTACCCCGAGTGTAGGCGGAATATGAAAAAACAGCCAAGAAAACAGCTTGGCTGCGCCGATTATCACAACCGGAAGGAATAAGCTAAGCAGCACCATATTGAAATTGAAATGATACACATAGCGCTCTTTTAAAAATTGCCCGAGCCCATGGCTTGCTTCGAAATATAAGACTGTCAGTATGGCAGCCAGCGACGGGGCAGCCGCTTCTAGGCCAAACAGGATTAGGGTTAAAGCGTCTGAGCGGCCCAGCGGCGTGTACATTTTTAGAAGCACGAAGAAAAGCGGCAGCACAAACACCAATAGCAAATAGACGGCTATTTGTTTGAGATTACTTTTCTTATTATTGTGGGATAATATCATGTACAACAACCAATCTATTAGGAATTATACGATAGAATCGAATCTAATTTTAGTCGTATTTAAACTACCGATGTGCTTATTTTATGCAGTTAGAAATATGGGTAATAACAGCAAGAATTATTATAACTATAAGACTGAAAAGAAGGTATCTTTAGCCCTCTCCCACTCTGAAGATTTAACAAATTCAGTAAACCCATCAAACCCATATTTACAGAAATATCGTGATTTTCTATAACAACGCGAAATGGGCGCTCTCGATAACTGCTTTCATTTGACATAGGCAAAAAGGGTGTCCGGCGGGGTCGAGCATAACTCTCCATGTATCAGAAAATTGCTCCTCTGCGATGGTTGCTCCGCAATGGACTGCATACTCAACTGCTTTTTCCAAATCGTTAACGGCGAAGTCTAGATGTGCCATCTGCTGTTGAGCTTCAGGCTTTTCCGGCCACACAGGCGGTTGATACGCAGGGTTCCGTTGAAACGTTATACCGGGATATGCCCCCTGATTGGTTCCCGGAGCGTATACACACGCATAATCTTCATCGATAGACAATACTTCCCATTTGAGCAACGCCGCATAGAATTTTGCTAACTCATGCGGGTCTGTGCAATCCACCGTAAAGGAGTACATTTTGATTTTCAATTCATCAGACATAAAGCAATACCTCCTAACTTAAGTTTAGCTTATCAATTAGGGTGAGTTACGCCTTTTCGGTTTGTCTGAATCTTTTTCTTGTTTGGTGTTCTGCATCCAGCGCCACCTCTCTTGCCGGGATACCTGTAAGTGTTGCAAGTTCATTCTGCGCTTCAATTACACGGTTAAGCCATAACTGTTTAACCTCATCAAGGTCGCGGCAGTTTTTGGGGATGGAGATTGGTTTAGCGAAGATTAAGCGGTTCTCGGCCCCTTCAACCGCCTGCTCGATAAACGCCGGCAAAACAGGAATACCCAGGGACTTCGCCAGCCAGAACGCTCCGCGCTCGATATCCTCCGGTTTATCCTTGTTGATGTCATAGATGGTTCCCTGAGAGAATATCAAAAAGTGCTTTGGCTTTGGGCCTTCCTTAAACCACTTCTCTGCGGTTCTGATTGCCGCCATAGAACCGCCCAAGCTGTTTCGGTCTACCGGAATCACCTTTTCCATCTCTAATATCGGCAATAATTCCTTGGGGATGGAAACCCCGTTAAAGCAGTTTTCCTTGGCGAAAACAAACAGCTGCGGATAGGTATCCATCACCTGACGCATAACATCATAATAATAGCTCATAATCAGCGGAGCATCGGAATCGGTTAAATGATTGGTGGCGATGATATAAGAGGCCGTTGTGAAATCCTCCGGTACATGATAGGCTTTAAAGTTATAAACCTTTAAAAGCATTTTCTTTATTTCGATTAACTTAGCCCTTAGCTTTTCCGGATTGTTCACGATGCTGAGAATCTCTTCTGAGGACGCTTCATTAAACAGTGAACTTGCATTATACAAGTGCATAATCTTTCCCCCTAAATATAATTTAAAAGGCAGGTTTTGTTCCTTTTAGGCCATTAAGCGGAATGCGAACCCTTCACGCAGGTAATCCAACAGGCCCCGGCACGGATGGTATTTATACGAGCTAAAAAATGCTGACCGCCTTGCGGCATTTTCTGCAAAGATGATATTCAAGCTTAGTATTTTCCAAGCCCGGCCTTTCACCCAATATCATGCCGTTTTGGTGCTTAACCGTTTCTTCTGATACAAGCAAGGGCGCCTTTTCACCGGCAGGCAGCCACAGTAAGCCACAATCCCTTCTGCCGTAAATATACCCCGGCTCCAGCTCGGCACCGCAAAAAGGGCAGTTCATTGTAATTCTCCTCTCGCAAAACAGATGATGTTACTTACCTGTGCCTACCCCTGCAGGCCGTTTTCCTGACGCTCCATATTCTCTACGACAATGTCGTGGATATCGCCCAGTGAGGCGCAATACTCCAGCACCTTCCACGGCGTGTTGGTGTGAAAATGGATCTTGATTAAATCCTCATCGCCCACGGCAATCAGGCAGTCGCCCTCGATGTTCTTGGCGATGTGTTCGTTAATCGCATCCTCCGAAAGGTCGTGCCCTTCAATCAGCAACTGGGTATCGAATTTGTAATCCAGCATGGCAGATACGCTCCTGTCTATTTGTTTTCTACGATAATCATCGGCAATATCAGGCTTAACGCCTCGTTTAAATCCTTCACCACCGCGAAGGTTTTCAACTCATCGAGCGGCTCAAGCAGGTCGGGCACCATGATAACGGGGATACCCGCCGCGTTGGCCGCGCGGATACCGTTGTGCGAATCCTCAAAGATCATGGTGGTTTCGGGGGTGCCACCCAGGCTTTGCATCGCCTTTAAGAAGATTTCAGGGTTGGGCTTGGCTTCGGTAACCTCGTCGCCGCAAACGCTGATATCAAAATAGTCGGCAATATCCGCCGTTTTGAGCATAAAGGTGGTAAGCGGGCGGCGGGTGGAGGTGGCAAGCGCGACCTTTACCCCGTTGTTTTTAAGTGCCGAGAGGATGTTATGTACGCCGGGTTTGAGCGGGATTAATGCGCTTTCCATTGCGTGACGCATGTAAACGCGCAGCTCGTCGCGCATGGCGTCGTAATCAAGGTTGGGGTAAACCTCTAAAAAGGCCGCCTTAGACCGCTCATAGGCGGTGCCTACGGTTTTTAAAAACAGCTTGTAGTCGGGTGTAATGCCGTATTTGGGTGCAAGGTCGTTGTAGCCGTTTAAGTAAACCCGTTCGCTGTCGAACAGCAGGCCGTCCATGTCAAAGATTGCGTGTTTAAGCTTCATGTAGGTACCCTTTCCTTCTTCTATGATTGCTGTGTTGTGTGTTAAATCTTCAGGTACTTCTTATAAACCGGCCAGATACCGGTGTTGTTTTCGTTGTGGGGGGGCAGCTGCTGAATCTCCGCGCCCGGGTATTGGTTGCCCTCAATGAACACCGGCCCGTTTTCGCATACCGCCACGTCCCAAGCACAGTAACGCACCTGCGGCACCTCTTTGGCAGCGCGGGTAACCATCTGCAGCACCTCGTCAAACATGGGAATAACGACACCCACAATCGGCGCACCCGTAATGGGGTGAACATAGTGGGTGCTTCCGTTTTCATCGTAAGCGGGCTTGATAATCTGGCCGGTTTTGCTGTCGATAAGCGCCGCCATGCCGCCGCTTGAGATGTTATCCACCACGCCGCCGGAGCCAAAGCGAACCAGACAGCGTGTAATATCCACCCCGCCATCCTCTCTTACCACCGACACGATGCGCAGGGTGTTCACCGAATCGGGGTAGATGGCCGAAAGTGCCGGGTGCTGCACCACATACTCCTCGCAGAGGGTTTGGTTGTTATCTATCAGCTTGCGGTAAAGCGCCTTTTTATCGGGGTAATCGGCAAGCAGAATACGCTCTACGCCATTGCCGCCGTCGCCGTCCACCGGCTTTACCATCATCCGCTCACGCCCTTCGCAGAACGCCTCGAAGGCCTGCTCGTCGGCGGTTTTCAGGTTAATCCACGCGCGGTTCAGGTAAGCGGAAAAGCGGGTTAAGAACTCGGTCTTATCCTCGAAAAAGTGCCAGTAGGCGCGGTCGTTAAGTGCCCTTACCAGCTGGTTGCTGCGCCCGCGCGTCATATAGGTATCGCGCTGAGCCCGGCTTAGGTTGTACAATTCCATTACCAGATAATCCATATACCCCGAGCCATATTTCAGCCCGCAGTAAACAATATCTATCAATATAAACAGCACAGGCTTATGAGTGCGTTTGTGCACCTCACGAGCTGTTGCAAACAGCTGTTTGTAATTCATGCATAGGATGGCTTTAATGGTGAATTTCAGTGCGTGCATAATGAGCATACTCCTTTAAATGGCAAAAATTATCACACTCCTATCGTATTATAGCACATTGAGTAAAGAAATAAAGAGAAAAGTCCTTTTGGGGCAGCAAATGGTGCAGCTAAGGGTTAATCCCAAGGTACTGCTTGTATATCGGCCAGATACCGGTGTGGTTTTCGTTGTGGGGGGGAAGCTGCTGAATCTCGTGCCCGGGATATTGGTTGCCCTCGATGAACACCGGCCCGCTTTCGCACACCGCCACATCCCACGCGCAGTAACGCACCTGCGGCACCTCTTTGGCAGCGCGGGTAACCATCTTTAAAACCTCGTCAAACATGGGGATAACGGCACCCACAATCGGCGCACCCGTAATGGGGTGGACATAGTGGGTATTACCGTTCTTATCATGGGCGGGCTTGACGATTTCGCCGGTTTTGCTGTCGATAAGTGCCGCCATGCCGCCCCTTGAGATATTATCCACTACACCGCCAGCACCGATGCGGATGAGGCAGCGGGTGATATCCACCCCGCCATCCTCTCTTACCACCGACACGATGCGCAGGGTGTTCACCGAATCGGGGTAGATAGCCGACAGAGCCGGGTGCTGCACCACATACTCCTCGCAGAGGGTTTGGTTGTTATCCATCAGCTTGCGGTAAAGCGCCTTTTTATCGGGGTAATCGGCAAGCAGAATGCGCTCTACGCCCTTGCCGCCGTCACCGTCCACCGGCTTTACCATCATCCGCTCACGCCCTTCGCAGAACGCCTCGAAGGCCTGCTCGTCGGCGGTTTTCAGGTTGATCCACGCGCGGTTCAGATAAGCGGAAAAGCGGGTTAAGAACTCGGTCTTGTCCTCAAAAAAGTGCCAGTAGGCGCGGTTGTTAAGCGCCCTTACCAGCTGGTTGCTGCGCCCGCGTGTCATATAGGTATCACGCTGCGCCTTGTTAAGACGGTAAAACTCCAGCACGGTGTAATCCATGTACCCCGCGCCGTACCTTATGCCGCAAAAGATCATATCTATTAATATAAACAGTGTAAGCTTGCGGGTGCGCTCATGCACCACGCGCGCCTTTGCAAGCATCGTTTTATAATCCATACCGAGGATGGTTTTAAGGATAAACTTGAGTTTGTGCATCGATCAGGCTCCTTTAATTCGGTGTTGCAGCAGGAATGGCGAACATTGATTTTATTATACCGGTTATTAGTGAAAATAAAGTATGAAACAACCCGAATAAGATCGCGCATAAAAGTATCGGGGCGGTTAAAATACTCATCAGGAAGATAAGTATTACCGCCCCGCTTACTATTTTCAAGGAGGAAAATATCATGAAAAGGAGTTCTCAGGTTTTATCCTTCGGCTTGAAGATCAGCGCGATCAGCAGCGCGAAGAAGATAGCGGCGGCAATACCGCCGGCGGTAGCGGTTAGCCCGCCGGTAAAGGCCCCCATCAGGCCGAGCTGCTCGATGGCGGTTTTGGTGCCCTTGGCAATCAGGTAGCCGAAGCCGGTGAGCGGTACGGTAGCGCCGGCACCCGCATATTCAGCCAGCGGCTTATAGACACCAAAGCCCCCCAAGATTACCCCCGACACCACATAGGTGGTTAGAATCCTTGCGGGTGTGAGCTTGGTTTTGTTGATGAGTATCTGGGCAATAACGCACAGCATGCCGCCCACCCAGAAGGCATTGAGATATTGCATAATCCATTAACCGCCTTTCGTAATACTTTTAGTGCCCATTTATCGTACAGTCATCCTGATAGCTTGTGCTTGAAAGGTGTACCAGATGCGCTATGCCGGGAATGCTCTCGCCCTGCTGCAAACTGGTGGGGCTCATCAGTGCGCCGGTTGCTAAAAACAGGACGTTGTTGAGCTCCTTGTGCTGAATCTTATTTAAAATATGCGAGCAGAGCACCGAGGCACTGCAGCCGCAACCGGAACCTCCCGCGTTTACCCCCTGCTCTTTGATATCGAAGATTAAGAGCCCGCAGTCGCTGTGCCGCTTGCTGATATCAAAGCTTTCACGCTGCAGCAGCTCCTCCACCAGCTGAGAGCCCACCTGCCCAAGGTCGCCGGTGAGGATTAAGTCGTAATTGTCGGGGGTAGTACCGGTATCCATAAAAAAAGTTTTAAGGGTATCCGCCGCGGCGGGCGCCATGGCGGCACCCATGTTGTTGACGTCGGTAATGCCCATATCCTGTATCTTGCCCACCGTTACGGCGCGCACATAGGGTGCCTTGCAGGATGGGGCAACAACCGCGCAGCCGGAACCTGTTACCGTCCACTGCGCGGTGGGCGGGCGCTGGCTGCCGTACTCGAGCGGGTAACGAAACTGCCGCTCGGCCGAGCAGAAGTGGGAGGAGGTTACGCACACGCAGTGACCGGCCGCCCCCGAATCTACCATAATAGAGCCCAGACACAGCGATTCCGCCATGGTGGAGCACGCCCCGTACAGCCCGAATAACGGGATATTAAGGTCGCGCAGGCCATAGGTGGAGCTGATGCACTGGTTTAACAGGTCGCCCGCAAGGATAAAATCCATCTCGCTGGCAGAAAGCCCACCCTTGGAAAGCGCCCTGTTTACGGCGTCCTTTTGCAGGCGGCTCTCGGCCTTTTCCCATGTTTTTTCGCCCATGGTGGTGTCGTCGCAGATGATGTCGAACTCCTGCGCAAGCGGCCCCTCGCCCTCCTTTTTGCCTACCACCGCCGCAAAGCTGACAATGCTCGGGCAGCTATCCAGCCGCAAGGTGTATCTTCCCTGACGTGTCGGCATGCTGCAGCCTCCTTTTTAAATGGGGGATGCACCCCTTTAATGAGAGATTAATTTTAGTACAGTTTAAAAAGATAGATAATAATCCCGTAGATAATCCCTGCGGAGATGCCGTATACGATGACCGGCCCGGCAATAGAGAACATCTTTACGCCCAGCCCCAGAATGAAGCCCTCGCTCTTGAAGTCGAGCGCGGGTGCCGCCATGGAGTTTGAAAAGCCGGTGATGGGCACCAGTGTTCCGGCCCCCGCATACTTGGCAATATTATCAAACGCATGCAGCCCGGTAAGCAGCGCTGCGATAAAGATGAGCGTAATGGAGGAGAGGGTGCTTGCCACATCCCTTGCCATTCCGCCGCGCATATAAAGTGAGATGAGCGCCTCGCCGATGGTGCAGATGAAACCGCCAACCAGAAAGGCCATGATGCAGTCTTTTACCGTACTGGATTTATGTTCGGCCTTTTTTGCAATCTCGGAGTATTCGTCCGGGGTTAGCTTTGAGCTCAATGATACCCGCCTCCCTTGGGCATTACAAATCAGAGGATAATTATCAGACTATTCCTGTTTATTCTTGACGGTACATTTCAGTTTTATGCGGACAGGAACATCGATAAGTATCCACCGGCCAAGCAGGCGATTTTAATAAGAGATCAGTATTATGTATTCTTCTCCCATTTTTCATTCTATCCCTGCCCCAAGGCTCAAGCTGGGATAATCAGGCAGAAAAAAGCAGTATTATACTAAGTTCCGATTAAAAAGCATATAAAAATCAAATCAAAACCTTTCGTTTATGGGCTTTGATGCATTTTTTTATCAATGATTTTATCGGAGATTAATATTATTCGCTTGACAAGAAGAACGATGCGTAATATATTACATATAATCCGTCTATAATAATCTAAGGAAAGCTTATGGCTAAACTAAAAAAGGAGTGAAAGCGTTGAATAATACTGATAAGCAGGCCGTCTTGTTTGGAAACCTGTTTTTGTTGGCAAATAAATTACAGGCTGTGAGTGATAAATATCTCGAAGGAGATGATATTACAGCAAAACAGTGGTTTTTGGTAGCCGCTATTAATCAATTTTCAGAGACACCGCCAACCCTTAGTGAAGTGTCAGAATTGATTGGAAGCTCCCGCCAAAATGTAAAACAGCTTGCGCTGAAGCTCGAGAAAAAAGGTTTTTTACAAATAGAAAAAAATAAACAGGATACAAGGGCATACCGGCTCGTTTTGACTGAAAAATGCCATTTGTTTTGGCAGAACCGTGAATTGCAGGACAATCGGTTTATCACAGATATAACCGGCTGCCTGACGGCACAGGAAACTGATAATCTGTATGAGTATATAGATAAAATGCTTAAAAAAACCGATGAAATCCATAAATCTCAATTATCAATCTAACGGGGGTGCTTGAAATGGACAGAACATATATTTGGGTATGTATTATTCTATTGCTTATTTGTGTTGCTTTGGTATTGTTTTATAATTCCGGCAGTCTTCTGAGAGAATATAAAAATGAGGCTAAAAGAGCACTTGAGAAGATATATGGAGCTGATAATACTATTCTCACACTGGAAGATATTCAGGATTTACCGAAACCTGTTCAGAACTATATAAAATATGTCGGTGCAATTGGTAAGGAAAAAGTACATAGTTTCTCGGTGCTGGCAAAAGGCGAAATGAAAATGAGTAATAATTCAGATTGGACGCCACTCGATATTGAACAATATAATTTTTTAGACACTCAGCTCATTCGTCTGTGTTATATGAAATTGAAGGTTTACGGACTGCCTATATATGCTTTGCATTCGTATACGGATAAAAAAGCGAATATGCATATAAAACTGGCGGGCCTAATTACTGTGGCAGATGCAAAGGGTCAGGAAATGAGAATCAGCGATTCAATCACTCTCTTAAATGATATATGCCTTTTTGCACCGGCCGCCCTCATTGATGATCGAATTTCTTGGGAGGAAATTGACGACACGACAGTAAAAGCTATTTTTAATACTGCTTATTGTACTGTATCAGCAACCCTCTATTTTAATGAAAGAGGCGAACTGATCAATTTTATCAGTGAAGACCGATATGAATTGAAAAATGACGGATCTTTTCGAAAGGCAAAATGGTCAACGCCGTTTCGAGATTACAAAGAGCTCGACGGCATGAAGGTGGCTTCATATTGTGAAGCAATATGGAACTTTCCGGAAGGAGATTACGGCTACTGCAGATTTACCGACATTAAAAAAATAAACTATAATTGCAGCAACCAGGATTATCGGCAGTAGCCTTCTTTTAGACATTTCGCCTAACGAGTGGTTTGCAGGATACAAAAAAACAGCCGCGCTTTTCTGCGGCTGCCGATTGTCACAAGGATTGGCTGATAAGACATGTCATATCAAGCGTGTTATAATACTATTCAATGAAACAGTATTATTTGAGGTGACAATCATTAGTATCCTCCAAGTGAACGCCCAAAATATCGCTAACGAGCATATCTGCTGCGCAATCTCGGATAAAAAGGGCGAAACCTGCGTATCCTCCAAGAAGGTGTGGATGTTAAAGCGGTTTGAGGAAGAGCTGTTTTTTAAAAAGCTGGATGCCCGCGGGAAGGTATTTATGAGATGAACGATAGTATTGAAAAGAATATTCAATCTGCGGTTTCCACCCCGTGCGGTAGAGAGGCTTATACTTTTATCGGAGATTAGTATTACACCGAGCAAAGAAGCCATTCAGCTTTGCAGAAGAACTGCATAAGAACAAAACAGCTTGCAAGAAGCGATATTAGTAATAAAACAAAAATACGGCATCAAGAATAAACGACAGGGTTGTTCACAAAAGAATAACGCCCCAAAAACGAAAGCAGGTTTGCTCCGTTTTAGGGGCGTTCCATTTATGAAGCTATTCCTTCACCGTCTTGCGCATACACTCGTAAACCTCATCGAGGGTGGGCAGGGCGGTCATGGCGCCGCGCCTTACGGTAACCATGGCGCCTACGGCGCTTGCGAAATCAAGGCTGAGCATCATCTCGGCATTGGAGAGCTTTTCCGGGCGCTTGCCAAAGCCCAGCATACGGTAGAGTAAGCCGCCTAAAAAGGCATCGCCTGCGCCGGTGGTGTCGATGGTTTTCACCTGGTAGGCGGGTACGCTGATCTCATACGAAAGCGTAAGGGCGTAGGCGCCCTTTTCTCCGCGCGTTACGATTACCGCGTCGAGGTTGTGGCGCTTTAACAGGGTGAGCGCGCCGTCGTGCAGATTCATCCCCTGTGTGAGGAAGGAAAGCTCCTCCAGCGAGAGCTTAAGAATATCGGTATACTGCAGCGCACGCAGGCAGCTGTCGCGCGCGACAAGGTCGTTCTCCCACAGCGCAAGGCGAATATTCGGGTCAAAGCATACCACCTTGTCCGCATTTTTGGCGTATTCTGCGGCGGAAAGGGTGGCCGAGCAGCAAGGCTCGCCCGTCATGGAGACCGAGCCGAAGCAGAATACCTGAGCCTCGTCTATTAGGCTCATATCCACCTCGCCGGGGGTAAGGCGCAGGTCGGCGGTGTTGTTGCGAAAGAAGTTGAAGCTGCGTTCGCCGTTTTCATCCAAGGTAATGAAAGCCAGGGTGGTGGGGTAGAAACCGGTGGTTTTAACCCCCTTCACCTCCACACCGAACGAACGGAGGGTGCTGATAAGCGACCTGCCGAAGGGGTCGCTGCCCACCTTGCCGATGTACGCCGAGCTTCTGCCAAGCCTGGCTATACAGGCCGCTACATTTGCGGGCCCGCCGCCGGGGTTTTGTTCAAACAGGGGCCTGCCCTCATCCGAAATGCCGGCAGGGGTAAAATCAATCAGAAGCTCCCCTAAAGCACATATATCATACATCTGTTATGCGTCCTTTCATGATGTTAAAAACATCCTTTATACCATTCAAATATCCTGATAGCGTTATTCTACAATAATTACATTATAATCCTTAAGTGGGCACAGTCAACAGGATTCAGCCCGATTCTCGATAGTTTCACCCTTGACCATCCAAAAAAGCATATCGGATAAGCGGCTGTAGATATCCGGCAGATCGGTAACCGGCAGCGGGTTTACCCCTTTGCCGATCTCTATGGTAAAGCCTTCGCGCCCGAAGCGGTTGATATACCAGTCCTTAAACCCGCCGTGTGAAGCCATGCCGGTGGGCTCGCGCAAGGCGTAGCCGCTTAGTTTTGCGAGCTGCTGCGCGGTTTTGTAGGCGGATGCGGGCGTGTTATTGCCATAGGAATAGTAGATCTCCTCGCCCTGACTGTGAAAGGCCACCACACGGCTCGGCAGATACATGCGGCACAGCAGGCAGAGAGCGCGTGTTTCGGGCTCGCTTTCAGGGTACTCGCCGCCGTACTGACGTTTTGCGGGGCCTGTGATGCCGTTTTCCTGTTCGGCTGCCTTTACCAGCTCAAAGCTCGCGTTGAAGTTGTGGTTGATATCCACCCCGCGAACATTTGCGTTCCAGCCGGTAAGGTCGCCGCCCGAGATAGACTTGGCCGTTTTTTTGTAAAGCCCCGCACTCTCAAACCCGTTAACGACAAGCTCCAGCCCGTCGGGGTTGACGCAGGGCAGCACAATCAGCCCGGGGGGCTTGTTTTCGCGGCGGCTGTGGATGTTTTGGGGGTGCCGATAAACGGTGTAGGCGTAATCTTCCAGAAACCTTGTTAGAAGCAGAACGGTAATCCATTCCTGCGCATGGAAGCCGCCCGCAAACAGTACGGCGTTCCGGCGCTCGCCGAAGCTGATTGCCCACAGGTCGCGCCCAAGCACACTTTTGCCCGCCGAGAACAGCTCCGCCTGTATACACTCCCCCGCAATGGCTGCCAAGCGTTTGGTAAGCGTGTAAAACTCGGGCGGTATGCCGTAGAATCTGCTGTAGGTTTCCATGCGTTACTCTTCATCCCTTTCTTAATGTTAAGCCAAGTGGTACTGCGCTACATTCTATTCTTTAAAATCTACGTTCATGCGCATAACAAAGCCGATTTATTGCCGTTGAGGCAGATGAAACACAGCCTGAAAGGATAATACTTTACAACTACCCCATAAAGAGTGTAAAATAGATGAAAAGTAAGGAATTTATTTCAGGGAGATGCTAGGATGGCACATATTGAAAAGACGATGAAAAGTGAACATGTATATAAGGGGCACATCATATCGGTGCGTGTGGATGAGGTTGAGCTGGAAAACGGTAAAGCCGCCATGCGCGAGGTAATTGAACACCCCGGCGGCGTGTGTGTGCTGCCGCTTGCAATGGATGACACCATTACGATGGTTAAGCAGTTCCGCTACCCGTATAAGGAGGAGGTTTTAGAGCTTCCCGCAGGCAAGCGTTCCCCGGGCGAAGACCCGCTGGAATGCGGCCGGCGCGAGCTTACCGAGGAAACCGGGCTTATTGCCGCGCGCTTTAAAAGCCTTGGGGAGCTGTACCCCTCGCCGGGCTATGTGGATGAGGTAATCTACCTGTACCTTGCCACCGGCCTTACCCGAACCAACCCGAGCCCTGATGAGGACGAGTTTTTGGATGTATGCACCATGCCGCTGGAGAAGGCATTTGAAAAGGTTTTTTCGGGTGAAATCAAGGATGCAAAGACGCAGATTGCGCTGCTGAAGGCCTATGCCATGCGCCAGAAGGGGCAGATTTAAGAGTTTGCCGAGTGATCACGAGGCGGCGCTTCTTAACGTTAATTTAGCGATTTAAAGCTTTTTAGCGAAAAAGCGTTGACAAAATCTGATATGGGGTCTATGATAGATTCAGAACAAAACGAAAAGGAGCAATCGGTTTTATGGCAGCTCAAAACCTTTACAAGGGTTACCGCTATTATGTAAGCCTGGGCTATTATTACGCCACGGGGTTAATAGGGTGCGGATTAAGGGCTGCTGTTAAAAGGTAAAACTGATTTGCTTACAAGGCAACAAAATCAGGGCGACGCTTTTTACACAGAAGCGTCGCCCTTAAATTTTGTGTGATTTAGGAGGATACAGACATGATTGTTGTAATGAAGCAGGGAACAAGGGATGACCAGCTTGAGGATTTTCAGCGCATTCTTGACGGGCTTGGCGTTAAAGGGCACTTTTCCAAGGGCGTACATACCACCATTGTGGGCTTGGTAGGCGATACCTCGCGTGTGGATATCGACAGCATCGGCTCTTTAAGCTATGTGGAAACGGTAAAGCGTATTCAGGAGCCGTACAAGAGCGCCAACCGCAAGTTCCACCCCGACGATACCGTTATCGACATCGGCGGGCATAAGATTGGCGGGGGGTATATGCAGGTGATCGCGGGGCCCTGTTCGGTAGAGAGCGAAGAGCAGATCTGCGAGGTGGCGAAGGCCGCGCAGGCGTCGGGCGCTACGATGCTGCGCGGCGGCGCGTTCAAGCCCCGCACCTCCCCCTATGCCTTTCAGGGCCTGCGCGCCGAGGGCATCGAGCTGCTGCTTAAGGCCAAGGCGCTTACCGGTATGCCTATTGTTACCGAGATTATGAGCGGCGACCAGCTGCCCCTGTTTGACGAGGTGGATGTGATACAGGTGGGCGCGCGCAACATGCAGAACTTCGAGCTGTTAAAGCTCTTGGGTAAAACCAACAAGCCCATTCTTTTAAAACGCGGACTTGCCAACACCATGGAGGAGCTTTTGATGAGCGCCGAGTACATCATGGCGGGCGGCAATATGCAGGTAATTTTGTGCGAGCGCGGCATTAGAACCTTTGAAACGGCTACCCGCAACACCTTGGATATCAGCGCCATCCCCATGCTCAAGCGCCTTTCGCACCTGCCGGTGGTGGTAGACCCAAGCCACGCCGCGGGTATTCCGTGGATGGTGGAGCCGCTTTCGCTTTCCGCCATTGCGGCGGGTGCCGACGGCCTGATTATTGAGGTGCACAACAACCCTTCCAAGGCACTCTCCGACGGCCCGCAATCCCTGCGCCCCGCAGAGTTTGACGCGGTGATGAAAAAGATTGGCGGGATGATGGGCTACATGGGAAAGAAAAGCTGATCAATACTAATCACTCATTAAAACCTTTCTAAAAAATCTTCGCAAAACCCATAAATCAAAGCTTTCTGCTCGATTTTTTAGAGGTTTTATAATCGTGATAAGTATAAAACGCCGGAAGGATTGGTTTTATGCAGACGTTACAAATCGGTATTATCGGGTTGGGGCTCATCGGCGGCTCGTTAGCCAAAGCAATCAAAAAATTCACCCCGCATACGGTTTACGGCCTGAACCGCAGTAAGGGAACCGAGCAAAAGGCGCTGGCGTGCGGCGCGATGGACGGCGTGCTTACCGATGAGGCGCTTTCCGGGTGTGATATCCTGTTTGTGGGGCTTTACCCCGCCTTAACCATCAAGACTGTGCTCGAGAAGCTGCCGCTGCTGAAAAAAGGCTGTGTGATTGCCGACCTGTGCGGTATCAAGCGCGAGGTATGCGGTGCGCTCTCTGAGCCATGCCGTGTCGCGGGGGTTACCTTTATCGGGGCACACCCTATGGCGGGGCGGGAGTTTTCGGGCTTTGATTACACCACCGCCGACCTGTTTCAGCGAGCGTCGCTTATTCTTACCCCAACCGAGGGCACTGAGCAGGAGGAGCGCGCCGTAAGGCTGCTGGACGGCTTGGCGCTTGCGGTAGGCTTCCGCGCGGTGGTAGTGACCACCCCCGAAAACCACGACCGCATGATTGCCTATACCTCGCAGCTGGCGCATGTACTCTCTAACGCCTATGTTAAAAGCCCGTGCGCGAAAGAGCACACAGGCTACAGCGCGGGTAGCTTTAAAGACCTTACCCGCGTGGCGTATTTAAACGAGGAGATGTGGACCGAGCTGTTTATGCAAAACCGTGACAACCTGACGCAGGAGCTTTCGCTGCTTATTGATAACCTCACCGCCTACAAGCAGGCGATGGAAGCGGGGGATGCCGACACCCTGAAGGCGCTGCTGCGCGAGGGGCGCGAAATCAAGGAGCAGCTGCAGCCGTAATGTTGCTTCATATAACCGGGTTGAATGTTTATGGCCTTGCTGCTTTCCGTTTGCCGGTCAAAAGCAGCAAGGCCTTTTCGGCGTATTCCGATGCAGTAAAGGCTCGGAATCATTTACCTATTGCAGCGCACGGGGCGGCAATATGCGGTATAGGGTAGAGGGCCTTATCTTAAAGGTTCACTTTCATTGACTTTAATCGATATTGTATGTAAAATTAACTTAGGAAGTATTGATAATCGACACACGGAATACACAAGTTTATTATACTCTAGGCGCAGGTAAAGCGGCACCGACGGAGAATGGTTTTTGCGCAATAACACTCCTGCCCCATCCTTTTTATCGGGCAGGCAACGGAGACATCGCCATAAGGCAAGGCTTGCGATATCATCTGATGATATGCGGACAATGACAATCAAGCGGCGGAATGAACCGGGGCACTGTTTAAAAGATCTACTTACCATTGCGACCTTCTACTTTTTAAACGCAGCCATAATACGACGGAAGGGGAATTGCTATGAGGCAAACGGACGAGCTGGCAGTTCTGGCGGCCGATGATACCTTGCGCATGGAAGAGTTGATTAGGAAGAACGAGCGCTTCATCTTGCGGTGTGCCGCCGAAACGGCTCACCGCTATATTACCAAAAGTGATGATGAGTGGTCGGTGGCTTTGCTGGCCTTTTCGCAGGCGGTGAAGAGCTACTCTGCTGAAAAGGGCAGCTTTTTATCCTTTGCCGAGCTGGTGATCAAGCGCAGGCTGATCGATTATATCCGAACCCAGTCGAAGCACGGGAGCGAGATTACCGTTAACCCCACGGTGTTTGACACCGAGCCGGAGGAGCAGGACGAAGATGCGGCACTCAAGGCCGAGGTTAGCAAAAAAGTCTCACATACTCCTAACAGCGCATTGAAAGAGGAGATTGAGGCAATAACCGATGTATTTGCGCGATATGGCTTTTCTTTCTTCAGCCTGACCGATTGCTCCCCCAAGGCCGAAAAAACTAAAAAAGCCTGTGCGCAGGCGGTTCGATACCTTATGGCGAACCCCCTTCTGTTAAGCGAATTGCGCCACAGTAAACAATTACCAACGAAAACGATTGAGAAAAATTGTGGAGTACCCCGAAAAATTATAGAACGTCACCGTAAATACATAATAGCGGCGGCAGAGATAATAACCGGTGATTATCCCTACCTCGCAGAGTATATGCGGTTCATCAGAGAGGAGCCGAACAAATGAAAGCGGTAATTGTTGAGTTAAAAAACGGTTACGCCGCTGCTTTGACTGATGACGGTTGCATAAAAAAGCTGCAAAATAAAGATTATGCGATTGGGCAGGTGATTGAAATGAAGGCGCACAAGAGCAAGAAGATTGCTGTTTGGGCTGCTTCAGCGGCGGCTGCTGTACTGTTGTGCAGCACGACCGTCTGGGCGTATGTTTCGCCCTACACCTATGTGAGTCTTGACGTAAACCCCTCTATTGAGTTTAGTGTAAACCGTTTTGGCAGAGTATTGAGCGCAAAAGCGGTAAACGGCGACGGCGCAGAGATTCTGCAAACCTTAAAGCTTAAGAACAAGTCTATTGAAGATGCGGTTCGTGCAACCGTAAAGCAGATTGAGCAGGCAGGCTATTTCAGCGGCGAGGAGCCCGGCGGCGTGGTGGTTGCAACCTCCAGCCCCGACCAGAACGCGGCAGATAACTTAGCCGACGAGATTAAGGATGCTGTAATTGAAACCACACAGGATGCCGAGAACGACGTAGAAGTTGAAAGCACAAGCGTTGGTTACGAGCGTGTGCAGCAGGCCAAAGAGCTTGGCGTAACACCCGGCAAGCTGAATCTGGTTGAAAAGCTGAAGGCCGCTTCGCAAAACCCCGACAGCATTGACATCAATGAGTGGCTGAAGAAACCCGTAAAAGACATTATGAAGGCCACCAAGGAATATAGAAAGAGCCAGAAGAATGGCGATGATGTTCCGGTTCCCGGTTCCAGTGAGCCGGCTACCCCGGGAAGCTCCGGCGTGGTTACCCCCGGTTCCAGTGAGCCAGCAGTTCCGGGAAACGGCGACGCGAACGTGAATAGGGAACAGAACAAGGAAAAGAACAAGGACGCTTACAATAAGGAGCAGAACCGTGAAAAGAACGACTCCAGTAAAGTATCGTCTATTAGCAATAAGCCAACCCAAGCCGTTTCATCAGATTCTAGCCGGACTCGAGGTAACGGCAATAACGATGAAGCCGCCGGTGGTGCTGCCGGTAATGACGACAATACAGGCGGCTCAGGTGGGTCAGGTAATGGTAACTCAGGTAACGCCGGCGGCAACGGGAATGCTGGAAATGCCGGTGGGTCTGGAAATGCCGGTGGAAAAGGCAGATAGAGTTTTATAGTTCCGCACGCTACTATATTTTCTGTATCCGGGGGCGTGCCTGCAACCCAATCCTTCTAAACATTCCTTATGATATTCATTAAGGTTTTCCTCATTAAATTTGTAACGCGCCCCCGCAAAGGCTGCCGAGTAATCGGCGGCCTTTTTTAGTGCTATGATTTTATGATAAGTTATTTCTTGAGGAAAAGTAGTTCGGAATAAAATATACATTGACAGGCGAGGTATATGGTGATATAATGTAACTAAGCTCAGAAGGATAGTGCGAAATCCTTCCTTTACAATGTTTCTCGCCCAAACGGCAAGACGGGGGTTTATGTATGTCTATCACATCCGACATTATCCGGGGGCACACCGAGGCTATTATCCTCAGTCACCTCACCGAGCACGACAGCTACGGCTACCAGATTAACCAATCAATCCAATCCAAGACCAACAACGAATACGAGTTGAAAGAGGCGACGCTTTACTCTGCATTTCGCAGGCTGGAGCAGAACGGCTGTATCAATTCCTATTGGGGGGATGAAACAACCGGCGCACGCCGAAGGTACTACTCCATCACCCCCGAGGGCAGAGTGTATCTTGCACGCTGCAGGGCAGACTGGGAAGCTGCCAAAACGCTTATTGACAAACTTATTTAGGGGAGAATGATTTTATGGAACTCAAAATCCGCCAGTACATCGAACGTGCATTTGCCGATGTACCCAAAACCGCCAAGAACAACGAGCTGAAGGAGTCCCTTTACAGCGACCTGATTGAGAAGTATCAAGACCTGCTCGGCAGGGGAAAAACCGAGGAGGAGGCTTGCGGCGAGGTGATTGCGGGTATCGGCGATTTAAGCGAGCTCACGCAGGGGCTTATCCGTGAGGCCGAGCAGCAGCACGTTGAAACTGTTCAGGAGCGCAGACGCTCGGCGCTGTTTGTTTCTATCGCCGTGGGCATGTATATCCTAAGCCCGCTTGCATTTATGATATTCGATGAACTTTTTCATAAGGGGTTCTTGGCAATCTGCGCGTTTTTCGTTATGGTGGCGGTAGCTACAGGGCTGCTCATCTATTATAATATGACTAAGCCCGCCTGGAAGCGGCAGCAGGAAGAACGTGATGACGTGGAAAGGTGGCTTCCCGAGGGCGACAGACAGGTGTACGGCGCTGTAAGCGGAGCACTGTGGGTGCTTACGGTAGCGGTATATATGCTCATCAGCTTTAATTATGGCAACTGGCACATCTCCTGGGTGATTTTTTTAATTGCCGCGGCAATTCAGATGATTATCCGCGCTGTGTTTGCTACAAAATCCCACCACTAAACAAGCTGGTCAAATTCGTATAACACAGCATACTTGCCCATAAGGCTTGCATAAAAAGCCCAATCATTATATAATCACTTCTAAAGGGCATACTATCCGCACGCACAGAAGAATCTTTTTACGCCAAGGGCGGGAAAACTGTGACCGCTGCGAGGAATTGAAATTAGGAGTGATGGCGATGAGAGAGTATTGTATCGTAACCGATTCCACCTCTGACCTGCCGCTGGAGATTATTAACGAGCTGGGCCTGATTGTTATTCCGCTGGAATTCCAGCTGGAGGGGAAGGTCTACCAGCATTACCCCGACGCCAGAGAGTATGGCTATCACGAATTTTATGAGCGGCTGCGGGCGGGGAACCTTTCTACCACCTCGCAGATTAACTATACCACCTACGAGGCCTATTTCGAGCCTATCCTCAAAGAGGGCAAGGATATTCTGTATATCTGTTTTTCGTCGGGGTTAAGCGGCACCTACAATGCATCGGTGCTGGCCTGCAACGACCTTGCCGAACGCTTCCCCGGCAGCAAGGTGTATTCTGTGGATAGCCGCGCGGCTTCTGCCGGCGAGGGGCTCTTGGTTTACCACGCCGCGCAGAAGAAGGCACAAGGCATGGATATCGATACCCTGAAGGACTGGGTAACCGAAAACCGCGACCATCTCTGCCACTGGTTTACGGTAGACGACCTGAACCACCTGAAACGCGGCGGAAGGGTTACCGCGGTAAGCGCCGCAGTTGGCACTGCTTTGGGTATAAAGCCGGTGCTGCATGTGGATAACGACGGGCACCTGATACCGATGCAGAAGGTGCGCGGCAGGCGCAAGTCGCTGGAGGCGATGGTGGAGCAGATGGTGCTTACCTGCACCGAGCCGGACGGCCAGACCATTCTCATCGGCCATGGCGACAGCCCCGAGGATGCGGCGGCAACGGCCGCCCTTGTAAAGGAGAAATTCCCCACCGTAGCCCGGGTAGTGCTTACCTATATCGGGCCGGTTATCGGCGCACATTCGGGCCCCGGCACCATTGCACTCTTTTTTATGGGAACACATAAATAAAACGCGAAGCGACAGCCACGGTTTACTGATGGCCTGTCGCTTTCTTTTTTTATAATATTACAAACAGGATATACTTTTACGGTTTTTAGACGTAAAATTACACTTTTTAAATTGATAAATATTCAGTTTTGTTGTACAATAGTTACTATTGACCCCTTCAAACCTTGAATCATACACAGAAAGGCATGGTAGGAAGATGGAGCCTGAATCAATCAAGGTTATCCGTACCGCGGAAGCATACGCCGAACAAAAGGAAAAACAGGCGGCTGCCGAAAGCGAAGAGCTTTTACGCCAGGCGCGTGAAAAGGCGCAGGCCGACGCCGACGCCATGGTTGCCGGTGCCCGACAGCAGGCAGAACAGATAATTTCAGCCGCCAGAAGCGAGGCAGACACATTGGTGCAAAAGGCAGTTGCCGCGGCGCAGCAGGATACCCTGGCGCTGAAGGAAGCCGCAAATCGGCGCAAGGAAGCGGCGGTTAAGCTGATTATCAGTGAGCTTGCATAGGCTTTATACTTATTCTATTTAAATCTGTAATCGTAACAGCAGAAGAAGGAGGAAAGCCTATGGCGGTTGTAACAATGCACAGGGTGAATATCTGTGCATTAAAAAAAGACCGAAAACGAATATTGGAAGAGCTTCAGCGATTGGGCGTGGTTGAGGTATGCGACAGCCAGGGCGGTGAGCAGTTTGAGAAAACCGACACTGCCGAGGCGCGCACGATATTTGAAAAGAATGCCCAGCAGGCAAGGCAGGCGGCGCTGATACTGGACGACTATGTTCCGGAAAAGAAGTCGCTCTTGGCCTCGCTGGAAGGCCGCAAAACCCTTTCACTGGCAGATTACGACGCCTACAGCGCCGAACGGGACGAGGTGCTGCGTGTGGCGTACCGCCTTACGGCGCTCGAAAAGGAGATTGCCGAGAAAAAGGCGGATATCATTAAGCTGGAAGGGCAGATAGAGGCGCTCAGCCCATGGCTGGCGCTGCCCGTTTCGCTGCGCTACGGCGGAACCAAGCACACCGCGGCGTTTATCGGCTCGGTTTCGGAGGAGATGCCTCTTGAAGCAATCTATGCCCGCTTGGCCGAGGCGGCACCCGAGCTGGATGCCGTAAATGTGGATATTCTAACGCTTTCTAAGGAGCAGACCTGCGTGATGGCCACAAGCCATAAACAGCAGGCACAGGCCCTGGAAGAGGCTATGCGTGCCATCGGCTTTGCACGCCCCGCTTCGCTTCCGCCGCTGCCCCCTGCCGAGCAGCAGCATGTGCTGGAGGGCGAGGTGCTTGCCGCAAAGGAAGCGATAGAAGATGCTCAAAACGAGATTATCAGCTATGCGGGTACCCGCAACGCGATGCGTTTTATGGTAGACTACTTTACCCTGCGCGGCGAAAAATACCGCATGCTGGATAAGCTTGCGCAATCCAAGCACACCTTTGTGCTGTCGGGTTATGTGCCGGTTACAGCCGAAAAGCTGCTGCGTGAGCGGCTGGAGCTGAACTTTGATGCTGCACTGGAGTTTTACGACCCCGCCGAGGAGGAGGATGTGCCCGTGCTGCTGAAGAACAACGCCTTCAGCGCGCCGGTGGAGGGCGTACTGGAATCGTACAGCCTGCCGGCCAAGGGCGAGATCGATCCGACAGGTATTATGTCGGTGTTCTACTATATATTGTTCGGCCTTATGCTCTCCGACGCGGGCTACGGCTTGCTGCTGGTGCTGGGTTGCGGCCTACTGCTTTGGCGGTTTAAGAATATGGAGGAGGGTACCAAGCGCTCGCTGCGTATGTTCTTCTACTGCGGCATCTCTACCGTTATCTGGGGCATACTGTTTTCCAGTTACTTCGGCGACGTGGTGAACGTGGTTTCCAAAACCTTCTTCGGCAATGAGGTGGGTATTCCGCCGCTGTGGTTTAACCCCACGCAGGACCCGATGCGGATGCTGCTGTTCTCGTTTGCGCTGGGCATCGTTCACCTGTTCTTTGGTTTGAGCATCAAGTTTTACATGCTTCTAAAGGCAAAACAGTTTAAAGACGCGTTGTTTGACGTGGTGTTCTGGTACCTGCTGGTGGGCGGGCTGATTGTACTGGCATTGGCTACCCCGCAGTTTTCCCAGATAATGAACGTTCCGTTTACCCTTCCGGCGCTTGCGGGCACTATCAGCTCGGTTCTGGCCGGTATCGGTGCGGTGGGCATAGTGCTTACCGGCGGGCGGGAGTCACGAAACTGGTTTAAGCGTATTTTAAAGGGGTTGTACAGTCTTTACAATATCTCGGGGTATTTAAGCGATATCCTCTCCTACTCCAGGCTGCTGGCTCTTGGGCTTGCAACAGGCGTTATCGCCTCGGTAGTAAACCAGATGGGTTCGATGGGCGGAAAGAGTATATTCGGTGTTATCCTGTTCGTGTTGGTATTTCTGGCGGGGCAGGCCATCAACTTCGGCATCGAGGTGCTGGGCGCCTATGTGCACACAAACCGGCTGCAGTATGTAGAATTCTTCGGTAAGTTTTATGAGGGCGGCAGGCGAAAATTCGAGCCGTTTGCCGTGAATACAAAATATTATAAATTCAAGGAGGACGTTTCTAATGGATAAAATGGGTATTGTATTTGCATTGCTGGGGGCTGCGCTTGCTGCGCTGATGTCCGGCGTAGGTTCCGCTATCGGTGTAGGTACTGCCGGTCAGGCTGCTGCCGGTGTTGTTACTGAAGACCCCTCTAAATTCAGCAAGGTACTGCTGTTACAGTTGCTGCCCGGTACACAGGGTATCTATGGCCTGCTGATTGCCTTCCTTACCCTAACACAGATCGGTATTCTTGGCGGTTCCCCCGAAATGAGCCTTACAAAGGGCTTGCTGTTCTTTGCGGCCTGCCTGCCGATGGGTATTGTTGGCCTGTGGTCGGCGATTCATCAGGGTAAAACCTCGGTTGCCGGTATCGGCATTGTTGCCAAAAAGCCGGAGCAGATGGCAAAGGCGATGATCTTCCCCGCAATGGTTGAAACCTATGCGATTCTGGCACTTTTAATCTCGCTGCTGGCCGTTTCGGGCGTTGGCAGACTCACGATTTAAATCACCAAGTTCAATAGGATTGGGAGTGCTTGCCAATGACTGGTCTTGAAAAGATCGTAAAAAAGATAGAGGATGAAGCAAACGCCGCGGCAGCCGCTAAGATTGAGGCGGCGCAAGCCGAGGCGCAGACGATATATGATACCGCCCTGCAGAAGGCAAAGGCGCAGAGCGAAGAAATCCTCGCGCAGAGCAAGGCTCAGGCAGACGAGCTTCTCGCCGGCGCCAGCTCGGCAGCGGCACTGGCCAAGCGCAAGGCGCTGCTGAGCGAAAAGCAGAGCATCATCAACGGTGTGATTGCTGACGCACAGAACGCGCTGCTCGCCCTGCCCGAAAAGGAGTATTTCGAGCTGATTGAGAAGCTTTTGGAAAAGCATATGCTGGCGCAGCACGGCGAGATATTCTTTTCGGCTGCCGATTTAAAGCGTCTTCCTACCGGCTTTGGGTTAAAGCTGGGCGTTACAGCCATGGCAAAGGGCGGAAGTCTGAAGGTGAGCAAGGAGCCGCGCAGCATTAACGGCGGCTTTATACTGGTATACCCCGATGCCGAGGCGGGCGGGGATATTGAGATCAACTGCTCGTTTGAGGCGCTGTTCTATGCCGCGCATGAGCAGCTGCAGGATAAGATTACTGCCCTGCTGTTTTCATAGCGGTTCCTGCATCTGAATTAAGTTTATCTTATAATTACGAACAGGAGGGAACGCTATGCCGGAAAACAGCTACGCCTATGCCGTTGCGCGCATCCGCGCCAAGGAGCTTGCACTGCTGAATGCTCAGTCGGTGGAAGCGCTGCTTGCCGCGAAAAGTGCGGAAGACTGCATGCGGCTGCTGGAGGAAAAGGGCTGGCCCGCAGATAATGCCAAAACCCCCGAGCAGCTTCTTTCTGCCGAGCGTGAAAGAACCTGGGGCCTGCTTGCGGAGCTTACCGACGATCTGTCGGTTTTTGATGTGTTTTTGTATAATAATGATTTTCACAACCTGAAGGCTGCAATAAAGCTTGCCTATACCGATCAGGAGCCGCACGGCGTGTTTCTTGCAAACGCAACGGTGGAGCCGCAGATGCTTTTTCAGGCGGTGAAAAGCCGCAGCTATGCAGACCTGCCAGAGCGGCTGCGCGGCATAGCCGAAGAGGCATACCTTGCCTTAAGCCATACGGGCGACAGCCAGCTGTGTGATATGATGATTGACAGAGCCGCGCTCACCGCTGTTTTGGAGGCGGGCAGAGCCTCGAAATCGCCGCTTATTAAAAAGTATGCCGAACTTACCGCTGCAACCTCCGATATCAAGGTTGCGGTGCGCTGCCAGAAGACCGGCAAGAGCCTAGAGTTTATCACCCGCGCGCTTGCTCCCTGCGAAAGCATAGACGTTGTATCACTGGCCGCGGCGGCGGCATCCTCGCAGGAAGCGCTGCTCGGCTACCTTGATTCAACGGCTTACGCGGGTGCTGCACAGGCGTTGCGGGCTTCAATGCAGCAGTTTGAACGCTGGTGCGACAACGTTATCATCGAGCTGATACGCCCACAGAAATACAACCCGTTTTCTGTTGACCCGCTGGCGGCCTATCTGCTGGCGAAGGAGAACGAGCTGAAGATTGTGCGCATCATCCTTTCCGCGAAGGTAAACGGGCTTTCGGCGGAATCGGTGCGGGAAAGGCTGAGGGAACTGTATGTATAAGATTGGCGTTCTGGGCGACCGCGACAGCATCTACGGCTTTGCGGCGCTGGGGCTAACCACCGTGCCGGTTTCCGACACCATCGAGGCCGCGAAGGCGTTTCGCCGTATGGCAGAGGGCGGCTATGCGGTTATCTATATCACCGAGGCCCTTGCGCAGGCGCTGGAGCATGAGATACAGCGCTGCAAGGATGCTATGCTGCCCGCCGTCATCCCCATTCCGGGGGTTTCGGGCAACAACGGCATGGGCATTAGGAATGTAAAGAAGTTTGTGGAGCAGGCCGTCGGCTCTGATATTATCTTTAATGACGGGAAATAGGAATGGTTTGATTGGCGCTTTTGTAGAGCCGGCCATTGACCGTCTGTGGAATATATGCGACTTTAAGTAGCGGACGCACAATGCGCGCTCCTACAGGCATAAGGGTTTAAGGTTGTAGGAAGCGGTCTTGACCGCTTCGCAATTCAGAGGGCGGAATCATTTGTATCGCCGTGTGGCGGCGAGATGGAGGCAGGTTGAAAGAAAATCTTTCAACCTTCGAAAAATGCCTGTCGCGGTATGGCCACTCCTACCGCTGCGCGGCATCGGCATTTTTTATTATCGGTTTTATGCCCTTTCTTCCGGGCATAAAGCCCACAAGAAAGGACATGGATCTTAGAATGAGCAAAGGAACAATCAAAAAGGTTGCCGGGCCGCTCGTTATCGCCGAGGGAATGCGCGACGCGAATATGTTCGACGTGGTGCGCGTAAGCAGCCAGCGCTTGATCGGCGAGATAATCGAGATTCACGGCGATAAGGCATCCGTTCAGGTTTATGAAGAGACCTCCGGCCTTGGCCCCGGCGAGCCGGTGGAGTCTACAGGCGCGCCCCTTAGCGCAGAGCTTGGGCCGGGCCTGATTGGCAGCATCTTCGACGGTATTCAGCGTCCGCTGGACGATATTATGCAGCAGACGGGCACCCGCCTTACCCGCGGTGTGGAGATCCCGTCGCTAAAGCGCGACAAAGTATGGCACTTTGTACCCTCTGTGAAGGCGGGGGAACCCGTTGTAACCGGCGATGTTATCGGTGTAGTGCAGGAAACCGAGATTGTGAAGCACTACATCATGGTACCTTACGGTGTTGAGGGTACGGTTGTCTCCATTGCCGAAGGCGACTATACCGTAACCCAGACGGTAGCGGTGGTGCAGGGCGCCGACGGCAAGAAAAACGAGATTACCATGCTGCAGAAGTGGCCGGTGCGCAGAGGACGCCCCTATAAGGAGAAGCTCTCGCCCGATATGCCGCTTGTTACCGGCCAGCGCGTTATCGATACGCTGTTCCCCATCGCCAAGGGCGGTGTGGCGGCGGTTCCCGGCCCATTCGGCAGCGGCAAGACGGTGGTTCAGCACCAGCTTGCCAAGTGGGCGGAGGCCGACATTGTGGTATACATCGGCTGCGGCGAACGCGGCAACGAGATGACCGACGTTTTAAACGAGTTCCCCGAATTAAAAGACCCCAAAACAGGCTATTCGCTGATGAAGCGTACCGTGCTGATTGCCAACACCTCCGATATGCCGGTTGCGGCGCGCGAGGCTTCGATTTATACAGGTATCACGATTGCGGAATACTTCCGCGATATGGGCTACTCGGTGGCACTGATGGCCGACTCCACCTCCCGCTGGGCAGAGGCACTGCGCGAGATGTCTGGCCGTTTGGAGGAGATGCCCGGTGAAGAGGGCTACCCCGCCTACCTTGGCAGCCGTTTGGCGCAGTTCTATGAGCGTGCGGGCCGCGTGAAAACCCTTGCGGCAAACCCGCGCGAGGGCGCACTGTCGGTTATCGGCGCAGTATCGCCTCCCGGCGGTGATATCTCCGAGCCGGTTTCGCAGGCCACCCTGCGTATTGTAAAGGTATTCTGGGGCCTGGACGCACAGCTTGCCTACCGCCGCCACTTCCCGGCCATCAACTGGCTTACCAGCTACTCGCTGTATGTGGATACAATGGAGAAGTGGTTCAACACCAAGGTAGAGAGTGACTGGACCAGCCTGCGCGCAAGGATGATGCACCTGTTGCAGGAGGAAGCGGAGCTGGAGGAGATTGTAAAGCTGGTTGGTATGGACGCATTGAGCGCCCCCGACCGACTGAAGCTTGAAACGGCACGTTCTATCCGTGAGGATTTTCTGCATCAGGACGCATTCCACGAGGTGGATACCTACACCCCGCTTGAGAAGCAGCGCCTGATGATGAAGCTGATACTGGAGTTCTACGATGTTTCTTCGCAGACCCTTGCAGACGGGGTTTTGATTGATAAGCTGATTTCCCTGCCGGTGCACGAGCGCATCGGGCGTTTCAAATACACCCCCTATGACCGCGTGAAGGCTGAGTATGATGAGGTTGTTAGGGAGATTCACACACAGGTAAGCGAGCTTGCACAGCAGAAGGAGGAGTTCTGATGCCAAAGGAATACAGAACGATTGAAGAGGTAGCGGGGCCCCTGATGCTGGTGCGCGGCGTTGAAAACGTAAATTTCAACGAGCTGGGCGAGATCGAGCTTGCAAACGGCGAAAAGCGCCGCTGCAAGGTGCTGGAGATCGACGGCTCAAACGCCTTGGTGCAGCTGTTTGAAAGCTCCACCGGTATTAACCTTTCGCAGAGCAAGGTGCGCTTCTTGGGCCGCAGCATGGAGCTGGGCGTATCGGAGGATATGCTCTCGCGTGTGTTTGACGGTCTTGGCCGCCCGATCGACGGCGGGCCGGAGATTCTGCCCGAAAAGCGTGAGGACATTAACGGCCTGCCCATGAACCCCGCGGCGCGCAACTACCCGCAGGAGTTTATACAAACCGGCGTTTCGGCCATCGACGGACTGAACACCCTTGTGCGTGGGCAGAAGCTGCCAATCTTCTCGGCCTCCGGCCTGCCGCACGCAAACCTTGCCGCGCAGATTGCAAGGCAGGCGAAGGTGCGCGGTACCAGCGAGCCGTTTGCCGTAGTGTTTGCCGCCATGGGTATTACCTTCGAGGAATCCAACTTCTTTATAGAGAGCTTCCGCGAGACGGGTGCTATCGACCGCGCGGTGCTGTTCATCAACCTTGCAAACGACCCGGCCGTAGAGCGTATCGCCACCCCGCGTATGGCGCTTACCGCCGCCGAGTATCTGGCGTTTGAAAAGAATATGCACGTGCTGGTTATTCTAACCGACATCACCAACTACGCCGACGCACTGCGTGAGGTTTCGGCCGCACGCAAGGAGGTTCCCGGACGCCGCGGCTACCCGGGCTACATGTATACCGACTTAGCGTCGCTGTATGAGCGCGCGGGCCGCCAGAAGGGCAAGAACGGCAGTATCACGATGATCCCGATACTCACCATGCCCGAGGACGACAAAACCCACCCCATCCCCGACCTTACAGGCTACATCACCGAGGGGCAGATTATTCTAAGCCGCGAGCTTTACCGCAAGAACGTAACCCCGCCCATCGATGTACTGCCGTCGCTTTCGCGTTTGAAGGATAAGGGCATCGGCGAGGGCAAAACCCGTGCCGACCACGCCAATACCATGAACCAGCTGTTTGCCGCCTACGCACGAGGCAAGGAGGCCAAGGAGCTGATGGTTATCTTAGGCGAGGCCGCGCTTACCGATATCGACAAGCTGTACGCGAAATTCGCCGACGAGTTTGAGCGCCAGTATGTTTCGCAGGGCTACACCACCAACCGTGATATTGAGGAGACGCTGGCCTTAGGCTGGAAGCTGCTCTCGATCCTGCCGCGCTCCGAGCTTAAGCGTATCAAGGATGAGTTCCTTGATAAATATTACATCGAAAACAACGACTAAGGGGGGTATTTGCATTGGCTTCCACGCATGTAAACCCCACTCGTATGGAGCTTACGCGCTTAAAGAGAAAGCTGGTTACCGCCAAGCGCGGGCACAAGCTGCTAAAGGATAAGCGCGACGAGCTGATGCGCCGGTTTTTAGACCTTGTGCGCGAGAATAAGACACTGCGCGAAGAGGTGGAAAGGGGCATTGCCGCCGCCAACCAGAACTTTGTGCTGGCGCGCGCCGCCATGAGCGACGAAACGGTAAACACCGCCTTCCTTGCCCCCAAGCAGGAGGTAACGCTTGAGGCCTCGCATAAAAACGTGATGAGCGTGGAGATTCCCGTATTTGATATTAAAACCCGTACGGCGGATGAAAACGACATCTACTCCTACGGCTTTGCGTTTACCTCGGGCGACCTGGACGACGCGGTGAAGTCGCTTGCCGACATTCTGCCGCAGATGCTCCGCCTTGCGGAGGTAGAGAAGGCCTGCCAGCTGATGGCGTCGGAGATTGAGAAAACCCGCCGCCGCGTAAATGCGCTGGAGCATGTAATGATTCCGCAGCTGCAGGAGAATATCAAATACATCACCATGAAGCTGGATGAGAACGAGCGCAGCACCCAGATTCGCCTGATGAAGGTGAAGGATATGATTCTGGAGCAGGCGCACCATTATAGCGAGAAGCAGTAATAACAAAAGGGCGGAAGTAAAATTCCGCCCTTAACTATTGTGGTTCAACTATGCTGTTCTTCTGCATTCGTTTTTGTTGCATACGCTGATTTTTTAATAAAAAGCCTAATCAGCATTGTTCCCGCAATCATAATTAACGAAACAATAATACTGGTCGATAGCTTCTCTTCAAACACAAATGCCATCTGAAACGCATTGAAGGAGCAGTGAAGCAGGATGGAAAGCCATACATTCTTGCTGAACTCGAAGAGTGCGGCCTGTGCAACGGACATACCCACAAGCAGTAGATAAAACGGAATAAATTCAACCTGGGATTGAGAGGAGCCTTGGATAAAAAACAGCGGGCCATGCCAGAGTGCCCAGATTATCGAGGTGATAACGGCGGATAACGCGAAAGGAAGCTTCTTTTCCAGCTCGGGCTGAAGCACCCACCGCCAGCCAACCTCCTCCATCCCGCCGCCGAAAAGCATAAGCGGAACAAGGAGAAGGGCAATATAAACCGGGATACCCAATGTGATTTGGCCTGCAAAAAACGGGAAGATGAAATACAGCAGCAGAAACAATACCACCAATAAGTAAGAGAACACGGAGCTTTTGAAACGGAAGGATTTTTTGATAAATTCTTTAAACCCTGCAATTCGATTTACTTTTTTCTGCGCAATATAAGAGCCGAATGCGGGGCCGAACGAGCCTAAAAGGTATAATGTTATACAGAAGGGGCTTTCCAGCTTCATGCCGCATAAACCGGTGAGAACTAAAACAACTCCCCAAAGAAAATAGGATATGCCAAAGGTGATAAGCAGATAGGAAAGAATCAGTTTTCTGTTCATTATTCTGTCTCCTCTTCATGATTGTCGAATCCGTCCATTTCAATGCCGTCAAACGCGTAAAAGCGTTTTAACAGCGCCCACAATTGTTCAAGCTCCTCGGTGGTGAATTTTTCGGCGGCACGGTTTAAAAAGCCGTCGCTCGCCTCGGCAAACTCCAATGCGGCTTGAAGGCCGGCCGGAGTGAGAGAGATGTTCACGGCTCTTTTATCGGTTGCATGAGGTTCGATACAGACATATTGCTTTCGCTGAAGGCTTTCCACCAGCTGCTTTGCATTCTGCTTGGTGGTGCCAAGCTTTTTGGCCAGCATATTATAAGAGCGTTCACCGGAAGGGATGTGCTCGACTGCCAGCATCAGCATAAACTGCCTTAAGGTGATTTTGCCTGACAGCTTATTGCTTTCTTCCTGAATCTTATTATTAAGTGAAAAAACAGTTGCAAATATCTGCTTGATAAGAAACTGCTTCAAAGCGTTGCCTCCAAAAATGACAATATATTGTCTATATGCAATTATAATATTGCTTAAAGTGAATGTCAAGCTTATATTGGGAATCTTTATAAAAACTTGATAACTCTCCAAAGCAATTCTATAATGTATTTATTATTTTGACAGGAAGGTTTTAAAAGTATGAATATTCTTGTGAGCGCCTGCCTTTTAGATATCCCCTGCCGGTACGACGCGAAGGGCACCGCAAGCGAAGCGGTTTTAAAGCTGATGGAAAAACATACGCTCATCCCCGTATGCCCCGAGCAGCTTGGCGGCCTGCCCGCGCCCCGCGAATGCTGCGAGCGCTGCGGCAACCGCGTGCTGACCAAATCGGGGGTGGACATCACCGAGCCTTTTGTCAAAGGGGCGCAGGAAACTTTACGGCTTGCGGCACTATATGGGTGTAAGCTCGCCGTTTTAAAGGAGCGCAGCCCCTCCTGCGGCAGCAGCATTATCTATGACGGCACCTTTACGGGCAAGAGGATTGACGGTAAGGGCGTTACCGCAGAGCTTTTGGAACAAAACGGGGTTCGGGTAATCAGCGAAAACCGGCTGGACGAGCTGGAATTGTAAATTTTTATCTTTACATTCTCTCCTCATTGAAAGCACAGCCGGAGTATGCTAAAATATGTGACGGTTAACCGAACATAATATTTTTAGAACATAAAAACGAGGGAATGGAATGGAAAAGGCAATCACCCGCTTTTTTTATCAGGAGCTGCCGATTGGGCAGAGGATAAAAATAAGGGTTTTGGATATCTGCTTTTTTATGGGCATCACCTTGGTAGCCGCCGCTGCTCGCGTGCTGCTTTTTAATGTTGAATCTCTCGATTACCGCGATTTTTTAAGCCAGTGGTACACCGCCGTAGACGCGGCGCCCGGTTTTTCGGCGCTGGGTGTTTCGGTGGGCAACTATAACCCGCCCTATATGTACCTGATGAAGCTGATGACGCTGCTGCCCATGCGTGGGCTGTTCGCCATCAAGCTGTTCTCCTGCGTGTTTGAGCTTGCCGCCGCCGTTCTTGTGATGGTGATGGTGTATGGCTTTTATAAAAATATCGGCTATGCGCTGGGGGCTTATGGGGTGTTTCTGTTTGCACCTACCGTGATGCTCAACGGCTCGGCGTGGGCGCAGTGCGATATCATCTATTCATTCTTTCTGCTTTTTTGTGTAGCTGCCTTTATTAAAGACCGCCCGATGCTGGCCTCGGTGATGTTCGGCATTGCGTTTGCGTTTAAGCTGCAGGCCATTTTTTTGGCGCCGCTGCTGGTGTGGATGTGGCTTGGCGGGCGGGTGAAGTTCAGGCAGCTGCTGATAATACCCGCCATATTCCTTGCGGCTCTTGTTCCCGCATGGCTTGCAGGCAGGCCGCTTACCGAGCTGCTCACCATCTATATCAATCAGACCGATACCTACAATGCCAGCCTTACCTTAAACTACCCCAACATCTATACCTTTATCGGTAATGCCTATGTTGAGTCAATCTCGGTGGCGGGTATCTTTATCACAGCGGCGGCAATCGGCCTGCTGCTCTACTTTGTGCTGTCTGCCAGAGCTTTACCCGATGCCGATCTGATTCTTACCTTCAGCTTCTTCTCAGCGATGCTGCTGCCGTTCTTTCTGCCCCATATGCACGACCGCTATGGCTTCCCCGCTGATGTGCTTGCCGTTTTATATGCATTTAAGCGCCCCCAAAAGCTTGCCGCTTCGGTGGTATTTACGCTTGTTTCGCTGGTGGCGTATGGGCCTTATCTGCTGGGCCTAGAGGCGATCCCACTGCCCTATGCAGCGCTTGGGTACATCTTCTGCCTGTGCTATGTGGGCGCCGACCTTGCAAAGCAGTGCCTTGGGCAGCAGGGCGAAAGCCGATTGCGGCAGGATTAACGATGAGATAAGTATTATAATGTAAAGAGAATAAGCTATATTGCCGGAGAGCGTGCCCCCCAAAGGGCGCGTTCTCCGGCTTTTTGCAGTAAGGCCGTTCTTACATAAAACGGACAGCTTGCGCATAACAATTGCATAGTGCAGCTTTCTGGAACAGCGGCTTTTAGGAGGATGTGGTATGCGCAGGATTTTTATTTTGTTGTTGGTTGTTTCCTTGCTGTTTACCGCCTGCGCGCAATCGGAAAATACCCTGCGCCTGGGCGTAAACCTTGAACTGACCGGCCGCCTTGCGTGGTACGGCGACGCCACGCTCAAAGGTATTAAGCTGGCGGCAAAGGAGGTTAACGCAGCGGGAGGGATACGCGGAAAGCGTATTGAACTGGTAGTGCTGGATAACCGCTCGGAGAACGCCGAGGCTGCCCTTGCCGCCATCCGGTTAGCGGGAAGGGAGAACGTAAAGACAATCATCGGGCCGTCGACCTCTGGCGGGGTGAAGGCATCGCTCGCGGCAGGCTGCGGCGTGCCGATACTGGTGCCCTCCGCCACGGCGGATGATCTGGCACCCAAGGGCGGGGCAGACAATGAGATGTTCCGTATCTGCTATACCGACACCATGCAGGGGAAGGCAATTGCGCGGTTTGCCGTAAAAAAGGGCATTCGTACTGCGGCAATCCTTACCGAGAGCTCCAGTGACTATTCGCGCGGGATGTCGCAGGTATTTGCTAAAACCTTCAAGGCCTTAGGCGGAACCGTTACCGCGCAGGAGTATTACGCAAGCGGCGAGACCGACTTCTGCACCGTGCTTACCAAGCTGAAGCAGCAGCCGTTTGATGCGCTGCTTCTGCCCGGCTACTACACCGAGGCGGCGCTCATCATACGGCAGATGCATGAGCTTGGGATAAAGGCCGTGCTGCTTTCGGGAGACGCGTTCGACGTTCCGGCCTTGGATGAGCTGGTGCAGAGCAGGGAGTATCTGAGCAACATCTATTTCACCGACCATTATGCCCCTGCGGGCAAGGAGCATTCCGACTTTGCCCGCAGCTACCATAAAGCTTACGGGGAGCAGGCCCCCGCCTACGCGGCGCTGGGGTATGACTGTGTGAAGCTGTTTGCGCTGGCGGTGCAGAAAACCGAGGGCGCCGCAACCGCCGAGATTGCGCAGCAGCTTGCCTACACCACCGATTACAGCGGGGTGACGGGTGTGATCACCATTGATGAAAACCACAACGCGCTGAAAGCGGTGCATATCATCGAGCTGCAGAACGGGAAGCGCAGCGAGGCGGCAGAAATTGAGCCGGATAATATAAATCAATTTACGAAAAATCCATAAAACATTTTGTTTGATTTTTAGTACCAAATTTATTATGCATGGTTTTGCATGATCGTGTTAAGTATAAGCGAAGTTTGAGGTGAACGGCGGATGGGCGGCTGGGCGGAACAGCTGATAAACGGCCTGGCGGTGGGAGCCGTATACGCCCTGATTGCGCTTGGCTACACGCTGGTGTTCGGGGTGCTGAGGCTTTTTAACTTTGCCCACTGCGATGTGATGATGGCGGGGGCCTATATCGGCTGGCTGTGCGCCGAACGCCTTCGGCTTGGGCTGCTGCCTGCGGCTGTTGCGGCGGCGGGGGTATGCGCGCTGCTGGGGCTTGTTGTAGAGCGTTTTGGCTACCGCCCGCTATACGGTGCCAGCGGAATGCCGCTGATGGTGGTGGCGCTGGGTATCTCGCTGTTGCTGCAGTACACCGCCATGCTGCTTTTTGGCGCGGGAGCACGGGTATATCCCTTTGGCTATACCGGCGGGGTGGTGCGCATCGGTTCGGTGACACTGCCGGCTTCCAAGCTTACGGCGCTGCTGCTCTGCGTGGCACTGACAGCGGGGCTGGAACTGGTTTTAAAGTACACCCGCGCGGGGCGGGCGGTACGCGCGGTGGCCGACGATAAAACCGCCGCCAGGCTGTGCGGCATCTACGAAAACCGCGCGGTCAGCCTTGCATTTGTGCTGGGCTCGGCACTGGCGGGAATCTCGGGGGTGGTGTACGGCTCGATGTATCTTGTTTCGCCGCTCATGGGGCTTACTCCGGGGCTTAAGGCGTTTGCGGCGTCGGTAATCGGCGGCATCGGCAGCATACCGGGCGCGGTGCTGGGTGGGCTTGCACTGGGGCTTGCCGAGGCGCTTGCGGGTGCCGCCTTTGGCACCGCCACCAAGGATATGGTTTCGTTTGTGCTGCTGATTGCGTTTCTATTACTGCGCCCGGGCGGGATTATGAACTCGAAATCGGGTACGGGCAGGGTGTAGATGATATGCTGCAGGAAACTACCCAGCGCCTTAACCGATGCAGGGGTGAACTGTGCTCGCCCACGGTCTATACGCAATCGCAGGTAATACCGCGCACGCGCAATGCGCGCCCCTACAAAAAACTTTGGCGGGCGGATATAACCGCGGGGATCAAGGACGCCGCCCCTTGCAGCATCTTTTCAAAATGTGGGTGTGCAATGCACCGCCATTATAACAACAAAGGAATCTCTGAAATGAAAAAAATCCGCTTGGGGGTTACAAAATACATCCTTGCCGCCGCGGCGGGGCTGCTGCTTACCATGCTGCTTAACCGTGATGCCTATGCCGCGGCGATTCTATCCCGTATGTTTATTGCGGCGATGATGGCTGCAGGCTTAGACCTTTGCGTGGGGCTTGCGAGGCAGCTCAGCCTCGGGCAGGCGGCCTTTATGGCGGCGGGCGCTTACGGCTGCGGCACGGTTGCCCTGGTGGTAAGTGAAAGAAGTCTGCCGGGTGTGGCTGCAGGCTTAACGGTCGGGGTTGCGGCCGCTTCTGTTACCGCACTGGCGGTGGGAGCTGTGGTACTGCGGCTAAAGGGTGATTATCTGGCGGTGGCGACACTCGGCCTTGGTGAGATAGTGCGCGTGGTTTTGGAAAATTGCGCACCGCTTGGGGGGGCGGCTGGGCTTTACCATATCCCCCGGTTTACCACACCCGAGCTCGCCTTTGCGGCGGCCCTTCTGTGCGGGGTATTCGGGCTGTGGTTTGCCCGTTCCCGCAACGGGGTGCTGTGCCGCGCCATGGGGCAGGACGAAATCGCCGCGGCGTCTATCGGTATTAACCCCATGTGCATGAAGCTGCTGGCCTTTACGCTGGGTGCCGCGATGACCGGCCTTGCGGGCGGGCTGTATGCGGGGCTGCTGGGGTTTATCAGCCCAAAGGATTTTACCTTTGCACGCTCGGTGGATATTCTTGCAGCCGTTGTAATCGGCGGGGCGGGTACCACCATCGGCCCCATGCTGGCGGCGATGCTGATTGAGGCGTTGAGCGCCCTGCTGCAGGGGGTAGCCAACATCCGAATGATTCTGTACGCGGTTATACTAATTGTAGTAACAATTATAAAGTATACAAAAGGAGGCCGCCGCCGTGCACCTGTTAAGCTGTGAGGGCATTACAAAACGTTACGGCGGTGTAACGGCGGTAGACGGTGTGTCGCTTTCGGTGGAGGAGTACGAAACGCTCGGCATTATCGGCTCTAACGGGGCGGGCAAGACCACGCTGTTTAACATCCTCACCGGGTTTGATAGGCCGGACAGCGGCACCGTAACCCTTCGATTGAATGAGCGGGAGCTGCAGGTACAAGGGTTCGGTGCCTTTACCTTTGCGCATATGGGGGTGGGCAGAACCTTCCAGAATCTTCGGCTGTTTGAGGAAATGACGGTCTATGAAAATATACGCACTGCAATATTATCGATGAAACGTACAGAAATAGCAGCCGAAGAGCTGCTTAAGCTGTTAGGGCTGACTGAGCAAGCGGAGATGCCTGTAAACAAGCTGCCCTACGGAACACGCAAGAAGGCGGAGCTTGCCCGTGCGCTGGTTTGCACCTGCGGGGTGAAAAAGGGGTGCCGCCTGTTGTTTTTAGACGAGCCGGCCGCAGGCCTTACCACCGCCGAGGCGTATGAGCTGGCATTATTATTGCTTCGGCTAAAAAAGCAATACGGCCTTACAATGGTTTTGATAGAACACAACATGGCCTTTCTGGAGGACCTGTGCAGTACGCTGTGCGCGATGGATGAGGGGAAGATTATCGCCGCAGGCAAGCCGCAGGAGGTGTTCTCGGCAGCTGTGGTGCGGAGCGCAATCTTCGGAGAGTAGTGAATTTAAACAATACTACAAATGGTATATCTGCGGCGGGGCGGCTGAATTTGTGGATAGCGCCGGAAGGTATGGGAGTACATATGCTAAAGGTACAGGGGCTGAATGTCGCCTACGGGCAGGTAAAAGCAGTGCGGGAGGTTAGCCTGCAGCTCAACAGGGGTGAAACCGTGGCACTGCTGGGGGTAAACGGTGCGGGGAAATCTACAGTTCTGCTGGCACTGGCGGGTATCTTGAAGCCCGAAAGCGGTAAGATTCTGTACCGTTGCGGTGATAATTATTCGGGCAACAAGGGCAACGGCATTATTCGCCCGAGGGGGAAACCCCATGGTATACCCGCCGGGCAGTTTGACAGTACGAGCGGCCAATGGGTTGATATCACAACAATGGGTGCTCAGGAGCGGGTGCGGCTGGGTATCGCTCTGGTTCCCGAGGGGCGTCATGTATTCCCCACCGCCACGGTGCGGGAGAACCTGCTTGTAGGGGCGCATATTCGCGGGGATAACGAAGTTGAAGCAGACGTTGAGCGCATGTACCGCCTGTTCCCCGCATTATACGAAAAGCAGCGCATACCGGCAATGTCACTCTCGGGCGGGCAGCAGCAGATGCTGGCTATCGCGCGCGCACTGATGAGCCGCCCAAGATTACTGCTGCTCGATGAGCCCACCATGGGCCTTTCGCCCAAGCTGTGTGAAGAGGTCTACCGTTTTATTGAAAAGTCAAGCGCCGAGGGGCTTACCGTGTTGGTTTCGGGCGAAGACGGCAGGAGCTTGCGCCAAATCTGCAGCCGAGCACTTACCGTAGTAAACGGAGCCTTGCGTACATAACACTGTTTTTTTACAGTACAGTGTTAAATTATCGACAAAAAAGCCGTATAAGAAAGTGCAAAATGCCGAAAATAGAAATACTATTTTGAAATTGTGAACCTAATATTGATTTTCTTTTAACAGATGAAGTATAATAAAACCAATAATTATTGTGAAGGATTACCGGGCAACTTCGGCGCTTGCGTAATCCTTTATGATTTAAAAAACAGGAGGAAAAATGATGGAGCGATTCTTCAAACTCAAGGAGAACGGCACCAAGGTTTCTACCGAAATCATGGCGGGCTTTACCACGTTCTTCACCATGGTTTACATCATCTTTGTAAACCCGAATATCCTTTCTAAAACAGGTATGCCATGGAACGCGGTATTCCTCGCAACGATTATCAGTGCCGCGGTTGGCACGCTGGTAATGGGCCTTTTTGCAAATGTTCCTTACGCACAGGCCCCCGGCATGGGCTTGAATGCCTTCTTCACCTTTACCGTATGCTTCGGCCTCGGCTTTACCTGGCAGCAGGCGCTGGCTATGGTATTCATCTGCGGTATTGTTAATATCATTATTACCGTAACCAAAATCCGCAAGAGCATTATTAAAGCTATCCCCGAGAGCATCCAGAATGCTATCGGCGGCGGTATCGGTATCTTCATTGCTTATATCGGTGTGAAGAACGCAAACCTTCTGCAGTTTACCTCCGATAATACTAACCTTGTTTCGATTAATGGTCAGCCCTTTGCGGCCGATGGCAGCTATTCAAACATCTTCTCGGCTATAACCAACGGCGGTATCGTTCCGGCACTGGTTGATATTAACACAATGGGTGTAATCCTTGCCGTTATCGGACTGGTTATCACCGTGGTACTGCTTGTGCTCAAGGTGAATGGGGCTATCTTAATCGGTATCCTCGCCACCACTATCATCGGTATTCCTATGGGTGTAGTTGATCTTAGCACAGCAACCATTTCGTTTGATAACATCGGTGCTTCATTCGCAGATCTTGGTACTACCTTCGGTGCTGCCTTTGGCGCAGATGGCTTTGGTTCGCTGTTTGCAGACCCTGCCAAGATTCCTCTTGTATTAACCACCATCTTCGCATTCAGCCTTTCTGATACCTTTGATACCATCGGAACCTTCATCGGCACCGGACGCCGCAGCGGTATCTTTAGCGAGGACGATCTCAAGGCACTTGAAACCAGCACCGGATTCAAGTCCAAGATGGATAAGGCCTTGTTCGCAGACTCTATCGCAACCTCTGTGGGTGCTATCTTCGGTACCTCTAACACCACCACCTATGTAGAGAGCGCCGCGGGCATCGGCGCGGGCGGCCGCACCGGCTTAACCAGCGTGGTTACCGCCGTGCTGTTCCTGCTGTGCATCCTGCTTGCTCCTATTGCAGGCCTTGTTCCGGCAGCCGCTACCGCTCCCGCACTGATTGTAGTTGGCATAATGATGATGTCCGCTTTCAAGAACATCAAGTGGGATGATTTTGATGAAGCGGTTCCCGCCTTCTTTGCCGCGGTATTCATGGCGCTGTGCTACAACATCTCTTACGGTATTGCCGCGGGCTTTATTTTCTACTGCATCGTAAAGCTCTGCAAGGGCAAGATCAAAGAGGTTCATCCCATCCTTTGGGTATCAGCACTCCTCTTCATCATCAACTTCGTTGTTTCCGCTTTAACCTGATAGTAAAACCAAATCAATTAAAAAACCTCCCTTTGCAGGGAGGTTTTTTATGTCTTATCCTATTAACAGCAAGCCTGAAGGCTTATGCTGTGATGTCCAGTAAAGAGGCGACGTTTGCGGCATTCAGGGTTTTGGCATAGCTTTGTATTGCATTGCTTGAAGCGGAAGAAGTAAACAGGCTTTCCACCGCCTGGGTGCTTAATGCAAGCTCACTGCCCAGCAGGTCGTACATACCCGAAAGATTGTTGCCACCGCTTAGCAGCTTCATGCTGCCGCTTGAAGAGATGATGGAACTAAGCTTTTCTGCAGAGTCGAGCTGGCTGAACGTGAAGCAGCTTTTCACAAAGGTATCGACATTCTGCAGCGTTGAAAAGCCGGAGGAAGAGGCGTTCTCAAGGGAAGCAAACGCCGTGGAGAGGTTGGACACGTTAAAGGTGTTCTTGGAAACCGCGGAGGTTTTGCTGGCATACTTTGCATAGGTATTGCTTCCGGTAAAGGCAAAGTTGTTGTAATAGGATGAGGCAAGATTCGATATTGTCATACACAACTCCTCCTTATTCCACGTTTCTATGAGAATTATAGCACATTTTTCAGTATTTGTCCAGATATTTCATATGTACACCGACTAGTTATCGGGCATCCGTCGCAGCAGGGCTTCACCTTGCAATGCTCCTTGGCGTGCGCCACAATCAGGGCGTGGAACTCGTTATAAAGGTATAAGTCTTGCGGAATGCTTGCTTCAATGGCAAGGCGGAACTCGTCGTAATCCTTTGGTACGGTAAGCCCAAGCCGCTCAAACAGGCGGCGGGTGTAGGCGTCTACCACAAAGTAGGGCTTATCGAAGGCGTACAGCAGCATTGAATACGCCGTTTCGTGCCCCACACCGTTTAGGGCAAGCAGCTCCTCGCGCAGAGCCTCGCCGCTTTTGGCGCGCACACGGTTGATATCAAAGCCGTACCCCTCATACCAGCGTGCAAGGGTTTTTAGGCGCACCGCCTTTTGATTATAGTAGCCGCTCGGGCGGATGATCTCCGCTAAGTTTGCCTCATCGCAGGTAAGGATATACTGCGGGGTGAGGTTCTCGCCAAAGCCTGCGAGCGCCCGTTCCACGTTGCTCCATGCGGTATTCTGTGTAAGAATTGCCCCTACCATCATCTCAAACGGGGTTTGGGCGGGCCACCAATGGCGCTTGCCGTAGGCGGCCAGCAGTTTATCAAACAGTTCGGTTAAGCCTTCGTAATGTGCAGCCATAATAACCCTCTCCGGCAGTGGTATGTGATTTGCCTTGTGCTAGACAGCGGTTCGCTACGCAGGGGGCAGGTGACCGGTTTGCTCAAGGGCGAGCAGCCTGCTTTTAATATCCAGCCCGCCCGCATAGCCGGTTAGCGAACCGCCTGACCCCACCACCCGGTGGCAGGGGATGAAGATGGGCAGCGGATTCCTGTTGCAGGCCTGCCCGGCGGCGCGGCACCCTTTCGGGCTGCCCGCACACTCGGCCAGCCGGCGGTAGGTGAATGTTTTGCCGTAGGGGATATGTACAAGCTCGGCCCATACGCGCAGCATAAACGGCGAACCGCAGGGCATGACGGGTGTCGTGAAGCGAGTAAGCTCCCCGTTAAAATAGCGCAGCAGTTCTTCCTTGGCTCGCATGAGCAGTGGGGTATTATCGTCAAACGGCAGTTCCTGCTTGCCGCAAAACTCCACCGAGGTGAGGGCGCCGTTTTGCTCGGTAAGCAGTATATTGCACAGTGGGGAAGCAAAGAACAGTCGGGGCATGAGCGTTCCTCCCTTTTTATTGTTAAGGGGCATGATTAGTGGTTCGTATAAAGCAACTATATGTTCTTCTGGCAATAAAGGAACCGGTAACATTCACTGTTTTGGGTTATTATATCATTTTGCCTAAAAAAGTTCTATGGCCAAGGCGAAAATTTTCGCCCATAATTTAAGATTTGCACTTGCCAAAAAAGCCCACGCGGGATTACAATGATTAGCATATCTTTATGAAACAGGGGAGGGAAAAGCGGATGAAACAGTTAAAACGCTTTATTCATTACTACAAGCCCTATCAGGGGCTGTTTTACCTTGATATGTTCTGCGCGCTGGTGCTGTCGGGTATCGATTTGGTGTTCCCCGTGCTGGTGCGTTACCTGATGAGCGACGTATACGAGAAAAAGCCCCCCAATATGCTCGAGCTTATCCTGATTACGGGCGGCGCGCTGCTTGTACTTTATATCCTGCGCTACTTCTGCCAAAAGTTCATCACCTCATGGGGGCATATCATGGGGGCAAGGATGGAGGCGGATATGCGGCGCGACCTGTTTACCCACCTGCAGGAGCTGCCCTTTTCGTTTTACGACAACAGCAACACCGGCAAGCTGATGAGCCGCTTGACCAACGACCTGTTTGATATCTCGGAGCTGGCGCACCACGGGCCGGAGGATATCTTCATCTCGATTATGAAGATTCTCGGGGCTGTCGCCATCATGCTGTTTATGGATGTGCGCCTGACGCTGATTATCCTTGGGGTTACCGTTGTAATCATCCTGTTTACGGCGTTTTTTAATATCAGAATGCGTTCGGTTTTTGCCAAAAACCGTGAAAAGATAGCACTGGTCAATGCACAGATTCAGGACAGCCTTACGGGCATACGGGTGGTGAAGTCCTTTTCCAACGAGGCAATAGAGGCAGCAAAGTTTGAGGACGGCAACCGCCAGTTTTTAGACACCAAGGCAGAAAGCTACCACCTGATGGGCACCTTCTTCAGCGGCAGCAGCTTTCTGCAGGGGGTACTCTACCTCAGCGTGCTGGTGGTGGGAGGTATCTTTTTGTGGCAGAATTCTATCAATACCGCCGATATGGTAACCTATATTCTTTATATCAACGTGTTTTTAAACCCCATCGACCGGCTGGTGAACTTTACCGAGCAGTTTCAGCGCGGCATGACGGGCTTTACGCGTTTTCTGGAGATTTTGGATACCCAGCCGGATATCAAGGATCGCCCGGGCGCGGTGGCGCTGCAGAACGTGAAGGGCGACATCGTGTTTGAAAACGTATCGTTCAGCTACGAGGGCACTTCACAGGTGCTTAACCATATCAACCTCACAATTAAGGCGGGCCAGAACATTGCGCTGGTTGGCCCCTCCGGCGGCGGCAAAACCACCTTTTGCAGCCTTATTCCGCGTTTTTACGAGGTGGATGAGGGCCGTATTTTGGTAGACGGCACCGATATCCGGGATATCCGCCTCTCCTCGCTGCGCGGCAGCATCGGCATGGTGCAGCAGGATGTTTACCTGTTTAACGGCACGGTGCGCGATAATATCCTTTACGGCAGACCAAGCGCTACCGACGAGGATATTATAAAGGCCGCGAAGCTGGCCAACGCCCATGACTTTATCATGGAGCTGGAAAACGGCTACAATACCTATGTGGGCGAGCGTGGGGTGAAGCTTTCGGGCGGGCAGAAGCAGCGCATCTCGATTGCACGCGCATTCTTAAAGAACCCGCCGGTGCTCATCCTCGACGAAGCCACCTCGGCGCTGGATAACGAGAGCGAGCGGCTGGTGCAGCAGTCGCTCAAGGAGCTTGCCAAGGGCAGAACTACGCTGGTGATTGCACACCGCCTTTCCACCATCCAGAACGCCGACTGCATTGTGGTGCTGACGGCAAACGGCATTGAGGAGACGGGCACCCACGCGCAGTTGATGCAAAAGGGCGGGGTTTATGCCAGCCTGCACAGCGAGAGTGTGAAGCTGCGATAACACAAAAGGGCAAGCCGAAAAGATAACGGCTCGCCCTTCTTGTTTAATCTGTAATACCGCTTCCCAGCGCTTCGGCCCTGGTAAGTGCGTCGGTGTTCAGAATATCACCCTTTGCGTTTACATTCGGTACTTTGATAATGCCGAGGTCTTTCCACCCGATAAATTCGGCACAGGCTTGGTAAGACTTTATGATACCGTCAAAATCCTTAGCCGCTTCGGTGCCGGCACAGACCATCAGCGCACATTCCTTTATCTTCAGCGGCCGTTTGCAGTCTGGCATATAGTAGGCGTACATGCGGTCAAGACACATCTTCAGCTGTGCAGGAAAGCTGTACCAGTAGAGCGGGGTAGAGATGACTAGCACATCCGAGGTTTCGTAAAGCTCCGCCAGCTTTGTAAAATCGTCTTGTATCGAACAGGCGGTTCCCTTGCTCCAGCAGGTGTCGCAGGCTCGGCAGCCCGAAAGCTTTTTAAATGCCGCTTCAAACTTGGTTACGTTATGCCCCGCCGCCTCTGCTCCTTTGATGAAGGCATTTGCCATCAGGTCGCTGTTGCCGCCCCTGCGGGGGCTGCCGGTAAGAACCAGTATGTTTTTACTCATGTTGTCGCTCCTTTTATGGTAGGTTTATTTGTGGCCTTTTTTATATGAGAAATCGCAGACGGCGCAGCCTTTTGCAAGTGTACCGCCTCTTTCAAATACCACCCTGGGTGCCAGCGGGTTGTAGGTGAGCTCGTCGGTTTCGCAGAAGATGGGGCAGAGCTCGGGCACCCCGCGCTTTTTCAGCTCCTCGCAGTACAGGCAGGATTTCATGTTAAAAGCGAGGCGCGTTTTGCTGTACTCTTTCCACTCGATATCCCAGCCCTCTTTAGGATAGCCGTAGCCTACCACCGGCTTCATCAATGTTTTAAAAAGCCCGTAGATGAAAGGCAGCGTGCCTAAACGGCGCATCTTTGCGGCAGGAGAAACCATCGACTTAAAGACCTCCTGCCGGATGAATTCAAGGGCCTTGCTCTGCTCTATGCCAGCCTGCAGCAGGATCTTATAGGCTGCGTAGGCGGGAAGAATGTTGTTGCTTAAATGGTTATGTATTACCTTGCTGTTACGGTCATTCATCCCCGCCAGCTCTTCTTGATAGAGCCGAACGGATTCATGATAGATTACGTTGCCTGTCTTATTTGAAAACGCTGTAATTAACGCTTGCCGAAGGTTGGGCAGGATGGTTTTGCGAAAGGGATTGTCGTTTTTGCTTTGCGGCATAATGGGTCCTCACTTTCTGTTATCAAAGCCCTTTTCGGGCGCCCACTCACATTCCCCCACAACCAGCAGGCGGCAGTTACAGCAGTCGTCACCGTCGCCGAGCGTTTTGGTTCGCTCAAATCCGCTGCCAAGGTAGTGGGACATCAGGTAATCCATGCGGCACATTGCCGGGAACAAGCCAAGCGCGTCGTAATCCCTGCAAAGCTTGATCATGCCGCATTCATAGATTTCATACTCCACAACATTCTCCGCAAATTTAAGATTGCGAATCTTCCAATCGTAAGGGTGAACGGTGTTATCGCTTGAACGTATTTCGTGCTGCCGCCCCTTCTTGTAAAGTGCATCGACAGACTGCTTGTTTGCAAAGCCGCGAAACGCTTTAGGGATCATTGTTATGAGATTCTCGTTCATTGCCCAGAGGTTTTCGCAGGCCTCGGTATTACTTTGCCCCAGCTCCAGAAAGGTTTTATACCACGCGATATAGCAGGGGCAGAAGCTGAAGTTCTGTGCAAAAACACTGTCGCCGATATCAGGCACGGCAGGCAGAATTTCGTTTAGGCGGGTGTTAGACTTCTTTTTTAAAACAGCAAAGAAATCTGCGCCGTATTTCTTGCGAAAGTACTTCTTTGAACGAATCATGGCGATGCGGTTGATTAGCGTTGTCTTACTCATACTGTATCTCCAATTCTAAATTTGGGTATAAAAAAACACCCGCGGAACATCGAACTGTCCCGCAGATGTGATAATCATCCGCTGCCGCATATCGGCCCGGCCTCTGCAAACCCGTTTTCGGCTTGCCGCCTGTTCAGTTTGTACTGTAGCTGCGCGTAAAAGCGAAGGAGCTTTTGACGTGAACGCCGATAGCGTTGATGCAGTGCAAAGAGAATATACCATTATTGTATAGGATTATTGCTTCTTTGTCAAGAACTTATACTAATTCCAATTAGAAACATAGAAATCATTTAAGTGAAGACGTCGGATTTCATTGAATTCCGGGGTAAGAATACAGTACATTTTATTGTACCGCTGTTTTGATATTGTAAAGTTAAGGGGTAAGAACGGAGGGTAACTGTATGAATAACCTTGGCGGGTTTGATTTTGGCGGTTCAGCAAAGGATAACGCGGATAATTTTTATGCTTACAACGAAACAAGCGGCGGGGGAGGTAATAACAAAAACAGCGGCTGCTCGGGCGGCGGATGCCTGGGGGCATTGGCGGTTTTTGGCGTTATCTACCTAATCGTTTCGCTGTGCGGAGGGCATTAAAGGGTAGAATTGTGCGGCAAAAGCCTGAAACAATACATTATTATGGAAATCGTCTGAAAATCTGATATAATTAGAGCAAAAGCATGAACTGGAGTGGTACCTGTGGCGAAATCGCCAAACCAGAAGCTGAAGCTGTTATATCTGATGAAGATTCTGCAGGAGAAAACGGATGAAAACCACCCGCTTACGGTGCCCCAGCTGATAGAGGAGCTGGAGCGCTACAACATCCTGCCCGAGCGCAAGAGTGTCTATGATGATATAGAGGCGCTGAGAATATTTGGGCTGGATATCGAAAACGCCAAAGGCAGAAGCGGCGGCTATTATGTATCGAGCCGTACCTTTGAGCTGCCCGAACTCAAGCTCTTGGTGGATTCGGTGCAGGCCTCGAAGTTTATCACCCATAAAAAATCGCTGGAGCTGATTAAAAAGCTCGAGAGCTTTGCCAGCCGATATGAGGCGCAGCAGCTGCAGCGGCAGGTGTATGTGACCAACCGCATCAAGGCCATGAACGAGAGCATCTATTACAATATTGACGCCATTCACAGCGCGATTGCCGAGAACCGCCAGATAACGTTTAAGTATTTTGAATACAGCATTAAGAAGGAGCGGGTGTATAAGCATAACGGCGCATGCTACCACATAAGCCCCCTGGCCCTCACCTGGGACGACGAGAACTATTACATGCTTGGGTATGACGGCGCGGCGGGAATGATCAAGCACTACCGCGTGGACAAGATGGAGAGCATCGAGATAACCCAGACTGCCCGCGAGGGAATAAAGGAGTTTGAAGCCATTGACATGGCGGTATATTCAAAAAAGATCTTCTCAATGTTCGGCGGAAAAGAAGAGAGCTTGAAGCTGCGGTTTAGTAATGAGCTGATTGGTGTGGTGATAGACCGCTTTGGCAAGGATGTACCGGTGGAGCCGGACGGGGAAGGGCATTTTATCGTACATGAGAATGTCTTTATCAGCCCGCAGTTTTTCGGCTGGCTGTGCAGCTTTGGCGGTAAGGCGAAGATTCTTGCGCCTGAGCAGGTAAAGGAAGCCTTTGCCCGGCATGTGCAGGGGGTTTTGGAGGAGCAGAGCAGATAATAAACAAAAGCCGGCCTTAGTGGTCGGCTTTTATTCTGCTTAAACTATTGAATGTTTGCGCGATATTTCACCTTGCTGCCGTACCGCTGGCCGGTGAGCAGCCCCAGCTCCTCAAACTTTAATACAAAGCTGCGGATGGTGGCGTAGGCTGCATTGCGAAAGTCCTTCTCAAGCTGCTTGGTGGAAAATTCATTGGAACCGTAAGCGGAGAGCACAAAATACCATAAATCCTTCTCGCGTTCCGTCACCCTGCCGCTTTTGAGCGCCTCCTGAAAAAGCGGGAGGATATCTGCCTGCGAGGTGGGAGCCGCAATCTGATTATAAACATGGTTTACAAAATAGATTAAAAAAGGGGTAATATCCAGCACGCCGCTGAGCTTTTCGTTCTGCTCCACCAGCGTATAGGCCTCGTAGTATTCTTTACGGCTGGTGTTCACATAGTGCGAAAAGGGGACGAACATCGCGGCGGGGTAGCCCTGCTGCACCAGATACCACAGGTGCACAAGCCGTGCCATTCTGCCGTTGCCGTCAAAATACGGGTGCAGGTAGCCCATGTAAAAATGGATGGCCGCCGCCTTGAGCAGGTCGTTCTTCATATTATCGGCTTGGATGAAGGCAATCAGCTTGCCCATATATTCCGGCAGCTTGCGGTAAGGTAACCCCTCGTGCTCCACCTTGCCGCCCACGATAAACACCGTATCGTGCCGGTAGCGGTTGCCGGGCAGCAGGCGGTCGTTCGGCTCTAAATACTCCTCTACCGTAAGATGATAGAGCTTATACAGGTTTTCTTCGGTAATCTCATTTTCGGGGTTGCTTATAAAATCCAAGCCCCGCTTCATGCCGTAAATTCGGTTTTCGCTGTCGTCTGCAGGGGCATAGCCGTTTAATATGCGGCGGATGCTCTCGCGGGAGGAGTTGATATTCTCGATAGTAAAGGTGGAGTGAATCTCATCCTCCATTGCCTGAATGCCATAGGAATGCCCGCCCAGCTGCGGCGAGAGCAGCAGCTTTACGGTGGAAAGGCTCAGCTGCACCAGATTCTCCAGATATACAATGGGGCTGCCGTTAAAATCGTTAATCGCAAGCGGCTTGTAAAGGGAAGCCTTGAGCAGGGCAATAAACTCCGCCACCGCTTGGGCGGAGTATTTATATTGCAGCTTTTTTAAATCCAGACGGTTTTTATCCGAAAGCATCTCAGTAAATAGCTTTGCGTCCATAGCGGCCTCCGTTCTTGGTTATCATCCATCAGTGAAGTGTTATAATATAGTATCAGTTTATATCAGTATAGCATGACTTATACAGTGTTTCAAGAAAAATTTAATAGGCAATGGCTTAAACCCAACGACTGCGGTTCATTCGGAAAATTTATCCTGCGCCTATTGAAAAATGAAGTCTTTGGTGTTATACTGTGCATATACGATATAACAGTTTGCGAAACGCTGCTGAAATCGATAAGATTTAAAATTCACATATCGAATCACTATCGCTTAGAAAGGACATGAGAGCATCATGGAGTTATTGAAGGTAGAAAATCTGAGTAAAAAATACGAGCGGTTCGAGCTCAAAAATGTTTCATTTTCGCTTGAAAGCGGCTTTATTATGGGGTTTATCGGGCGAAACGGCGCGGGTAAGACCACCACGCTTAAGTCGATGCTAAACCTTGTGCACGCCGACAGCGGCAGAATTACCATAGCCGGAAAGGATTTTAAAAGCGATGAATTCGACTGCAAAAAGAACGTCGGCTTTGTGCTGGGCGGCGTGGATTACTACCCCAAGAACAAGCTCAAGGCCATCACCGACGTCACCAAGCGGTTTTACGAGGAATGGAACGAGGAGGAGTACCAGCGCTGCTTAAAGCGGTTTGAGCTTGACCCCGAAAAGCGCGTGGATGAGCTTTCTGCGGGCATGCGGGTGAAGTATTCGCTGGCGCTGGCGCTTTCGCACAACGCGCAGCTGCTGATTCTTGACGAACCCACCAGCGGGCTCGACCCTGTTTCGCGCGACGACCTGCTCGAGCTGTTTCAGGAGCTGATTGAAGACGGCGAGCACAGCATTTTGTTTTCCACGCACATTACCTCCGACCTTGAGAAGTGCGCCGATTACATCACCTACATCAAGAACGGCGAGATACTTGCCAGCACCGAGAAGGACACATTTTTGAATACCTATCGTCTGGTAAACGGTAAAGCCGAGCAGCTTACTCCCTTGCTTGCAAAAAAGCTTATCGGCTGCCGCGAGCACAAGTTCGGGTTTGAGGGCCTGATAAAGGCCGAGGACATAGCCTTAGCCGAGGGCACCGAAATAGCGCCCGCAGACCTTGAAGCTATTATGGTTCACCTTGAGCGCAAATAATAAACGTTACGGTTCATTAATAAAACAGAAAGGGCATGCTTGTATGTTCAATTTACTATATAAAGAGTTTAAACTGGCGGCACACCCCACGGTGTTTATCTTTCTCGCCTTTGCATTTATGATGCTCATCCCATCCTACCCCTACTATGTGGCGTTTATCTATACCTGTTTATCCATCTTCTTTGTGTTTATGTCGGGCCGCGAGAACAAGGATGTTTTTTATACCGTTTCGCTTCCGATTAAAAAGTCTGACGCAGTGAAGGCACGTTGCACGATGATTGCGATTATTGAGCTTGTGCAGATGATTGTTTCTGTACCGTTTGCGATACTTGGTGCAAGCATCAACCCGAATGCGGACGGAAACCAGGCGGGCATCGAGGCAAACGTGGCCTTCTTCGGCTTGGTGTTCATTATGTTCGCCCTGTTTAACGTGATATTCATCCCCGGCTTCTACAAGACAGGGTATAAAATCGGCGCGCCGTTTGTAGCGGCGGGCACTGCGGTGTTACTGTACATTGTTGCGGCGGAATCACTTGTGTGGATACCCACGCCGCTTAAAAGCTTTTTGGACACCACCGCGCCGGATATCATGGTAAAGCAGCTGCCCATTCTGGCTGTGGGTATGATTCTCTGGGTTGTGAGTGTTATCGCCTCGTATAAGACGGGCGCCGCAAGGTTTGAAAAAGTAGATTTGTAGAGGGAAGTATGGATATTGTTATTTCCAACACATCGGAAACCCCGCTGTATATGCAGATCTACGAGCAGATCTGCGCCCAGATTATTACGGGCGAGATTCCGGTTGAAAGCTGCCTGCCGCCAATTAGAACGGTAGCCAAGGAGCTGCGGATTAGTGTGATACCGGTAAAAATGGCATGGGAGGAGCTGGAGCGCGGCGGGTTTATCTACACCATGGCGGGTAAGGGCTGCTTTGTGGCACCGCTGCAATCGGGCGAGCTGAACTTAAAGCGTGATAGCCTTGCCTATGCCAAGATGAAAGAGGATATTGCGTATTACCGCTCGCTAGGGCTTTCGATGCAGGAGATTATAGAACTGGTAAAGCGGTGTTATAACGAATAGAATACAGTCATCTTGCAGCCGTGGAGCGACTTATAGTAAAACATAGTCCGTTTTATGGTACACCCCTTATGGTACATTGGTATCATAAGGGGTGTAGATTTGTATGGAGAAGAATTCTTTTGTAACCATCACCGGCGCAAACCATTATTACGGCGTGAAGCCATTCGAGGTAGGCCGCATCATTAAGCTGGTAAAGGAACCGGATAATGAATACGATATGGACGCCATCCGCGCCGCGCTGCCCTATATCGGAAAGATAGGCTATGTTGCCAACAGTGTGAATACGGTAATCATGGGTACAATGAGCGCGGGAAGGGTATACAACCGGTTTGGGGATACTGCCCACGCGAAAATTATGTTTATCACCCATGCGGGCGTAATCTGCGAGTTGATGCTAAGGTAGATATTACATACAAGCAGAAGGTTAACTGCGGGTGGGGGCATAAATCGTCTGAATAGAGCAATTAGACAAAAGTGACTTAAACCATATTGGCTTAAGTCACTTTATTTCTGTTTTGGGGTTACCCCTAAGTCAACACATAGGGCTTATAATCGTAACAGCATTAAGAACAGAGATTCGTAATGGCCGTCGCGGCAGCGGAAGGCATTTTCATGTGTTCCGTATATTTGAAAGCCAAAGCCTTTATACAATGCGATTGCGCGGTCGTTGCTTGTTACAACGTCCAATTCAATCTGCTCATATCCCGCAAGCCTGGCAGATTCGATAATGGCAGATAAAATGGCAGAGCCGATGCCCATTCCCCAATAAGCCTTTTGAATTGATATGCCGAAGCCGACGCGGTGCTTGTATTTTTCAAAAGAGTTAATGGGGTGAAGCCCCGCGTTTGCAATAATCTTTCCGTCTATAACCGCGGAGATCATTATCGCGTTTGGGCTGGATTCAATGCTTTTCAGGAATTCAGCCTCCTGCTCCGTCGTCATTGTAATCTCATCAGGGTAGCGCGCCATGTTTTCTGTTTCACCGGAGGTCTGGATCATGTGCCGCAAAATCATCTCCGCATCCTTAGCGTCAGGATTACGCAGAATACAGTCCGTACCGTTTTTCAGTTGTATACACTTGTAATATTTCATAGCATCCTCGGTGTCATTAGTATAGGAGATATCGGGAAACCGTTGCGGTATTTAAAGAATATGGGGTAAAGCCCAAAGGCTTTACCCCATTGTGGCGGAGAGTTAGGGATTCGAACCCTAGGTGAGTTTCCCCACACAGCATTTCGAGTGCTGCACCTTCGACCACTCGGACAACTCTCCAAGTTATCAAATAAAACGCGCTTTGAGCGCTTAAATATTATAGCAGAACGGCTTGGTGAAGTCAATCCCTTCAAACGCAGTGAAGGCATCAACTGGAAGATAATATAAAGGGAATATCATACAAATGCCCTGTTTTAATCCCCCATAATATGCTATAATTAAATGGATTATTTCTGTTCAGGCGGTTATCTAACCTCTTTCACGCAATGCACAAGGACAAGGCTGCTTGTAATTATGGATTCTCTTGGTTCAGCTTAGGCCGAAGCCTTATTTTTCCCAAACCCTTCAGTAAGAAAGGAATGGCAAAGAGTATGAAACATTGTGAAAGCTGCGGCGCTTCGCTGCATAAAAAGGACCTGTTCTGCCCCAAGTGTGGCGCGAAGCAGGTTTTAGAAGAGACTGCTTCCCCCGCTTTAGGCAAACAAATCGTCAATGACGTTATACATATATCGGATGAAGACGTGGTGCTCATCATGTCAGACGGTGAGCGCCCCTACGAGGTGAAAACCGAGGAGGAGCTGGCTGAGGAGGAGCGCGCTTATCAGGAGGACCGCGAGCCAATTTACGCAGCGGCCTCCAAAACCGAAGCGGCGGCGCAAAACGAGCCTCCGGTGGTTAAAAGCAAGGCACGCAGCAAGTGGGGCAGCTTTTATCGGGTGATAAAGAGTGCTCCCGCGGAAGCTTCCGAGCTTCGGGAGCATAGACAGTCGCTTCTGGGCATTTTTGTGGCTTCGGCAGCTGTGCTAGCCATACTGGCGGCGGCGGTTACGGGCTGGGCTTACCTTTCCACCGATAGCTTTATGCTGCAGGCCGCGGTAAAGGCCGCTCAGGCTGGGAATTACGAATCGGCGATAGCAAGCCTTGAAAGGCTGACGGTGAAGGACGGCGAAAACCCCGAGGTTTACTACCAGCTGTGCCTGTGCTACCGCGCCTCTAAGCAGGATGGCAAGGCGCTTGTTACCGCACAGCTCGGCTACGACAGCACCAAGGACGAACGGCTTTCAGCGCTGGTTACCGAGCTTACCGGCAGTTCGGCGGGTAAGACGTCCGGCGTCGGGCAGGCGCAGCAGCCGCAAAACAGCGCAGGAGCCTTTACACCGGAGGAATCTGATACGCGCCCGGCCTTGCCTTCGGCACAGTTGCCAAAGGTAGCCCCCGTTAAAATTCAGATGATTATTGAGCCTGCATACGAAGCCGCCGATCAGTTTGTAGACGGGCTTGCCCGCGTAAAGCTTAACGGCAAATGGGGCTTTATCAACAAAACCAATACCCTTGTGGTTCCAGCACAATATGACGAAACCCAGTACTTCCGTGAGGAGCTTGCAGCGGTGAAAACCGGCGGCAAGTGGGGTTATATCGATAAAACCGGTGCTGTGCGTATTGCACCGCAGTACAGTAATACCCTTGGTTTTTCTGAGGGCTTCGCCGCTTCACTGTTGAATGGCAAGTGGGGGTTTATTGATGCAACGGGCAAGATGGGCCTGCAATACGAGGCGGCGGAAAGCTTTAGTGGCGGCCTTGCGGCGGTTGAAACCGGAAAAACCTTTGGCTTTGTAAATTCTAAGGGCGAGATGGTAGTTCCGGCAATCTACCAGAAGGTGCTGCCGTTTGCCGAAGGAGCTGCGGCGGTGCTGCTGGACGGCAAGTGGGGGTATATCGACACGGTGGGCAGAACGATAATTTTGCCGCAGTATGAGGAGGCCTACAGCTTCCAGAACGGCGTTGCAAGGGTAAAGAGCGGCGGCAAGTACGGCTATATCAACCGCATGGGCTGGCAGCTTACCCCCTTTGAATACGATCAGGCGTGGGGCTTCAGTGAGGGGCTTGCCACCGTAAGGGTAGGAAAGCTCTACGGCTATGTAAATCTCAACGGCGAAATGGTGATAGAGCCGACGCTTGAGGATATTTCGAGCTTTTCTCAGGGGCTGCTGCCATATAAGCAGGGGGATGTATGGGGTTACCTGAACGCTGACGAGCAGATTGCCATTCAGCCGCAGTTTGCCGAGGCGGGGCGCTTTTACGGCGGGCTTGCCAAAGTGAAAAATGATGAGGGGCTTTGCGGCTACATCAATCTGGCGGGCGAGACGGTGTGTGCCCCCGAGTATGAGGACGGCGGCGTACTTACCGACGGGCTGATCCCCGTAAAGAAGAACGGCCTGTGGGGGTACCTTGCGGTAACGCAATCTTAATTATTTAAAACCTATGCAGTGAAATGCTGTAAATTTTCTACTATTAATACGCAATAACAGAATATCTATAGTAGGTCATGAAATCGGGGGAAGGTTGCGCGCGCATAGAGATTTAAGCTAAAATAACGTGAAAGCTCTTTCGCGCTACTGTTTGTGCCGCCTCGCCGGCGGCGGAATGGAGTTTATGATGAAGAACAAGGGTTTGGTACATAGGCTGTTCAGCCTGCTGGTGGCTGTGGTTATGCTGGTTTTGGCGCTTGCGTCCTGCACGCCCAGCTTAAAGGATCCTGAGCCCAGCGTGCTGAGCAATATCAGCTTTGCGCCACAGAAGTCTGACGACGCGGGCGTGGCCTACGACTCGGGCTTTGTGATTACCTCCACCGTCGCGCTCTCACAGTCGGAGCTTGAAAAAAACCTGACGGTAGAGCCGAAGTTGGAATACACTCTCACTAAAACCGACGACGGCTACCTGCTAAAGCCCTCGCAGCCGCTTGCCGAAAACACGGTGTATGCCTTTACCCTGGGCACCAAGGAAGGCCGTACCCGCACCTGGGCGTTTCAAACCCGACGCGCCTTTAAGATTGTTTCTACCACCCCGATGAACGGTTCCGCCGAGGTGAAAGGCTATTCAAGCATAGAGATTAAAACGACACACTACGGGGTGGATTTATCGAGCTATTTTGAGATAGCCCCTGCGGTAAAGGGAAACTTTGAAATACGGGGTTATACCACTGTTTTTCGGCCGGAGGAAGGCCTTCTTCCCAAAACGAAGTACACCGTTACCATTAAGAAGGGGCTGGAAAGCCCGTTTGGGGATATTTTGCCGGAGGATTACAGCTTTTCGTTTACCACCAAGTCTGCAAATGACTATGGCGGCTATGCGGAGCGCCCCATCTCTCTGTACAACAATTACAGCGAGACCTTTTTAAGCACCGACACACCGCTCATTGAGCTTTTTGTTTCCGAAAAGTATCAAAATGCAGCCTTTACCACCGAGGTGTACCAGTTTGACGGCAGCCAGCAATACATAGAAGCCGTGATGGACTACGACAAAGCGATGAGGGAAGGCAAGCCGATGGATAGCTACGCCTACCCTGCCGATAAGCTCAAACGCCTGGTAACCTTTGACTCAAAGTTTATTAAAAAGACAGGATACAGCTCGTCGGGCTATGTGGTGTTCGATAAGCCGCTGGATAAGGGCTGGTATCTTGTAAATATCACCGCTAAGGACGGCTCCTGTTCGGTGCAGAAGCTGCTGCAGATAAGCGACGTTTCGGTTTATACCCAGTCAATAAACGGCGAAACTCTGGTGTGGCTGAACAGTGCCGCTACCGGCCAGCCTGTTAACGCCGCGGGTGTTGGTATTCTGAAATTGGGCGACAAGGCCCCCGCTGTTTCTGGGGTAACCGATAAGGACGGCATGACGGTGCTCTCCACCAAGGGCTTTGAAGACGCCTACCTGATTGCGAAGGTAGACACGGAGAATGAGTTTGCCGATACGATTCCGCTGCAGGAATACCGCGAGCCCAACATCGACGAGCTGTACTACAGCTATATCTACAAAGACCGCGAGCTGTATATGCCTACCGACACCATACACCTCTGGGGCCGCCTTGCACCGCGTAAGGACGGTGTAACGGTGCCCGCCTCGCTGAAAGCGGCACTGACAGGAGGCTATAACGAAAGTGTGAAGCCGGAGGATATTATTCAATCGGTGCCGGTAACACTGCAGCCCGACGGCACCTTTAACGCTGATATTTCATTCAATACCCTGGCCAGCGACTGGTATTCGCTCTGTATCATTGACGATGCCGGAAAGGTGTACTGCAGCACAAGCACAGAGGTGTATGAATACCAGAAGCCGCTGTATGTGTGCAGTGTTTCTTCAAAAAAGCCGTTTTATACCGCGCAGGAGAAGGTGGACTTTACGCTGAAAACCGCCTTTTTCAGCGGCACCCCTGCGCCCAACCTCACCTTCCAGACCAACAGCCTGAGCGATGAATTAAAACAGGTTACTACCGACCTGATGGGCTTGGCTACGCTGTATGGAAACGAGGATAAGCGTGCCGTTGAGGACCATACTACATGGGACCCATATTACTACAGTGTTTATCTGACCTCCAACGGTATGGAAAACCAGTATTATGATGCCTCGGGCAGTGTGCTGATGTTCCCGCGCGATACCATGCTGCAGGCCGAGAAGGTGAAGAACGGCTACCGTACCGACGTCAATATTACTACCAACAAGGTGGATATCTCCAAGGTGAAAACCGCCGATGAGGTATGGCAGAACTACCCCAAAAAGATTACGGGCGCCGCCGTGAACATTCCCGTTACCGTTTCGGTTTACCGTATGGACCTTATCAAGGAGTTTGCTGAGAACTATTACGACCCGCTGAACAAAAAAACGGTGCCATATTATACCTACCGCGAGCAGCAGACGCTGGAGAAGCAGTATACCGTGAACACCATTAATGGTAAGGCGACCTTAAGTGACCTGCCCAACCCCCAGAGTAAGACTCAATATTACCGCATTGAGCTCAGCTGCAAGGATACCGCCGGTATGAAGGTGGTTAATTCGGTGTACCTTAGCTATTACGGAGAATTTGACAATGATGGTGAAATAGACGACTTAAAGTATTACCGCTATGCCAATACCAAAGAAAAAACACAAGATTACAGAGGCGACTATTACCGGTGGTATGGCTGGAATGGCAGCGAAGCCAGCTATGAGCTGGGCGAAACCGTGGGCATTCAGCTGCTGGAAAATGCAAGACCCGCCGAGGCGAAGGGAACGATCCTCTATACGCTTTTGCAGGATAAGATTATTGATAGAGGCATCGTAACGGGTCAGACATCCTTCTCGTTTACCGAAGCGGAGAAGCACCTGCCCAATGTGAAGATTGCAGGCGCCTATTTTGACGGAAGGCATATATTCCCCGTTTCAGATTGCTCCGCAACCTTTAATCCCAAGGCGAGAGAGGTGGACATCACCGTAACCCCCGATAAAAAGGATTACCGCCCCGGCGATAAGGTAAGCCTTGCCGTGGAGGCGAAGGATAATAACGGGAAGCCGGTGCAGGGCGAGCTGGTAGTAAGCGTGGCGGACGAGGCAGTGTTTGCCATCGCCCCGCAGTATACCTACCCGGCGCAGGAGCTATATCGGTCGGTATACTACTACGGTGTCACCACCTTTGCCTCTTATGTACAGCATTCGTTTTATGCAAACGGAGGCGGAAAGGGCGGCGGCGGCGGTGACGGTGTGCGCACCGATTTTAAGGATACCGCTTTCTTTATGCCCACCAAGACCGACCAAAACGGCAAGGCAACGGTAAGCTTTACCCTGCCCGATAACCTCACCTCATGGCGCATTACTGCGGTATCGGTTGCCGAGGCAGCCGGGAAGCTGATTGCGGGTGCCGATATCTCCAACATCAGCGCCAGACTGCCGCTGTTTGTTTCGCCGGTATATAACACCACCTATATTGAGGGCGACGACATCGCCTTTACTGCGCGTGCCTACGGCGATAAGGTGGTAAACATCACCCCGGTGGACTTTACTGCTACTGTTACGGGCGGTGACAAGGTAAACAAAGAGCTGAAAGCCACCAACACCGCCGATGAATATGCGCAGTTTAACTTCGGTAAGCTCCCTGCGGGCAGCTATAAGGTAGCCTTTAAGGCACAGACGGGCGGAGAGTCCGACGCGATGGAGGTGCCCTTTACCGTTAAGCAGAGCGGTGTAGAACTGCAGGTTACCCACGAGGTGGCGCCAAACGAGGTATCGTCGCTCTCGCCGCTGAAATACCCCGTATGGCTGGGCTTCTACGACAGCCAGTACAAGGACTACATGAAGACACTAAACAATCTGCTGGCTTGCGACGGCGAGCGTGTTGACCAGCAGGTGGCCTATGAGGTGGCAAGCAGGCTGATGAGGCAGTATGCCGAGAAGGATGATATCCTGCCCGCACCCGAGCAGCCGAATGACTTCAGCGAATATCAGGAGTCGGGCGGCGGCGTTAGAGTGTATTCCTACGACAGCACCGACGTGCAGCTTACCGCCCGTGCGGCCGCTGCGGCACCCGAACTGTTTAAGACCCAGAACATGATTGAGTATTTTAACAATTTCCTCAAGAGTGGTTACGGGTCTACCACTGAGGTTTCGGCCGCCATCATGGGGCTTGCGGCGCTCAAGCAGCCGGTGCTCACCGACGCGAAGTCGATGCTGAAAAACAGCGGCGTGCTTTTGGATGTTGACTATCTCTACCTTACCGCGGCGCTTGCATACCTGGGCGATACCGACGCGGCGCAGAAGGCCTACGATACTTATATTGCACCCTCAATCGTTACCAATGAGGCATGGGCATATTATGACGTGACCATCCATCCGCGCGCTATAACCGATGAATTCACCGGCTACCAGCAGGATAACGGTAGCATCGCCGAAACCGATAGCGGCAAGAGCAGCAACCTGCAGCAGGACGCGCTGACACAAACAGGTGCGAACCTCAAGCGTACCGCGCTTACCATGCTGATTTCCATGAAGCTGGGCCATGGCGACACCGAAAAGCTGCTTGCCTATATCCGCGACAACAGCGCCTATGATGTGGCAACCCTGCTGGAGCAGACCGCCTATCTGCAAGGCTTTGTGCCAAAAACCACCGACACGGCGGTTGTGGCCTTTAACAAGGGGCTGTTCCCCACCAATCTGGAGCTGAAGAAGAGCGGCATACGGTATGTGCCGTTTGATAAGAACCAGCTTGCCAAGGCCAATATCACCGTGAAGAACGGCAGCGTGGGGATTGTCGCCTCCTACACCGGCGTGCCGGGCAACCTCTCGGCCAAACCATCCCCCGATATTACGGTTGAGAAGACCATTACGCCCGAAAACGGCGGCACCCTGAAGGCCGGAGAGCTGGTGCGCGTAAAAATCAAGGTGCACATGACCGAAAACGCGCCGGTGGGTATCTATAACCTCAGCGAATGGGTACCCAGCTCGCTGCGCTTTGACTCCGCGGTTTATGAGAAGAATGCCGACGGCGGCATCTGGTTAGATGCCAAGGAGGGGCAGCGGCTTACCATGTATCTCTACCGCTCGGGTTTACAGAATTCGCTAAAGGGAGAGCAGCCCAAGCAGAAAACCGACTATAGCTTTACCTACCTTGCGCGCTGTGTAACCGAGGGCGACAGCAAGATCGACAGCACCTATATCGTCAACCGCGCAAGCGGCACGGTGGCCTTTACCAAAGCGGGCGATGTGATTTCGGTAAAGAGCGGGTTTAAAGAATCGGTAACCTCTTCGAAGTAATGCGTAGAATAGCCAGTTTTGTTCTGTTAGCCGGTATAGTTTTATTATTCGTTTCAGGCTGCGGTGTTACCACGTCACCGCAGCCTTTGGCGGGTTATGCTCAAAGCAGTATGCAAAGCAATACATCCAACGTTTTTAAGGAAAGCAGCAGTATGCGGGCAATCCCAGCTAAAGAACCTGTTCCGTCATCCCCGGCACAGGAGGATAAGCCGCAGCAGCCCGATCTTTCACACTGCAGGGTGATTCAGAACTACTACGTCTGCTCGGTGATCGACAAAACCTTAAAGAAGCTGATTACCGAGGAGATGGACGATTACGAAAAGCTGCTTACGGTGTACCGCCACCTTGTGTGCGAGGTGTCGTTTTTTAACGAGCCGCTGGGTACCGACCTTTGGCGTTACAGAGGCGACCCGAAGAACATCCCCAGCGTTTACGAGGCGCGCACCCTCAGCCCGCTTTTGTATGGCATCGGTTCGTGCGAGGACTACGCGAGTGCGTTTGTTACGCTGTGCGACCGCATGGGCTTTGAGGCAAGGTATGTGCCGGGGCTTACCTACTCGATAGAGGGGAAGCTGGTGCCGCACGCGTGGGCAATGGTAAGGCTTGACGGCAGCTGGTACCACGCCGACCCGCAGCTCGAGGACAATATTATCAAGGCCGACAGGGTACTCAAATACCGCTATTTCTTAAAGGGCGACAAGGAGATGTCTGCTCACCACCGATGGGGTACGCTGGTAGAGCAGCCAAGCGAGTATGCGCTTGCGCTGCCCCAATGCCCGGAATCCTACAAGGCTACGCCGCCAGAGGTAGTTGTGCAGGCGCCAAGGCCAAACCGGGAACGCATCGCAAAGCAGATTAATTCAGAAAAGACGGTGTACGCACAAAACCATGCACCGCTTGGGGAATTGCCACAGCTTACGCTGCCGGAATAACAGTTTTGGCTGCTAAACCATGCAGCAGCCCAGATACAAGCTGCAATTTGATACTTTGAGCCTATAATTGATTGGCAGCACAATTCTTACCCTTGAGGTATCAAGCTGAAGGGTATGCACATACGGCAATTATACATAAACGCAAAAATACCATTGACTTTAGCTTAAGCCAATGGTATTATTAATTGCATTTGAAATTTGAGTAAATGTATATAAATACCCATAATTACTATATCACAAATTACTGTACTTGTCAATAGCTTTTTAGAAGTTTTTTGGAGGCACAGTATGGAGGATGAGTTTGTATTTCTGCCGATGCAGATATTCACGCAGGTAGAGGCTTCAGAGATTGTGGCCTACAATGCCAAAACCGCCCGCTACGGGCTTACCCTTACGCCGGAGCAGGCGACCGAGCTTACTCAAACACGCAGCCGTTCCCTCGCAGCCACCGGACGGGTGGAGTTTAGCGGGGGGATTATCGGCAAGCTGATTGAGGCGTTTGCCGATTCCCCCTACCTGCAGCAGCGCGAGTATGCCAAAACGCTGAACGAGCTGGTGGAGGCGTTTTACAACTACAAGAATGAAACGCTGGATACCCTGAGCGACGATGAGCTGATTGCGCTGATGAAGGACTACTACAACCGCCGCAGCGGCGGGTCGCTTGAGCTGCTCACCGGCAGGGAGCTGGAGAAGCTGGCACGCGGTATCCGGTTTGAGGGGCTTACCATGGAGGAGGAGAGCGACGAACAAGACGGCGAGGATGATTACGGCTATTGGGGGTGGTATAAGTTTGAAAGATAAATCCTTCAAACTTAAGGTTCTGTGCTTTTCGTTCAAAGGCAGAAATTTCGGCAAGCCGAAACCGCACAATTCCCAGAAAGGAAGGGTAATACCATGAGCTTGGAAATCAGTAAGCAGTTCCCTATTCAAAAGGAGATGCTCAGCGGGGAGCATTATGTACAATCGCTGCTGCATCATGCTTCAAGGCTTGGGATAATTACCCCGCAGCAAACAGAGCAGCTTCAGCTGCAAACAGCGCAGCTATTGCAAAAGCAGCTTATCCGTTTTACCCACGGCGAGAGCAGCTCGGTGAAGACTCAGACGGCACAGGGCATACTGCTGTCACTGCTTTTCACCGTATCGCTGGCACTAAAAGACATGACGGAGATTGAAGCGCAGTTAAAAGCGTTGACGGAGGAAGCGCTGGAGAGCCTGCACACCAGAGGACGAGAAATTTTAAAGGTAAAGGTTCTGCGCGCAAAAGGCCTGCTGAATGCCGTAAAGCATAGCCGGGTAAGCACTGAAAACGAGGCGTACAACCAAACCGTCGACACGGCTATCCCCGGCTTTTTTGCCATGTACGACCTCTACTATGCCGCTCACGGGCTCCCCTGCATGATTGATTACCCGCTTGCCATAGAGGTTACCGACAGGGCGGGCATTGAATTCATTGAGGAATATCTACAAAGGCTTGCGTGGGAGAACGCCTTTTGTGTACAGTTCCCCACCGAAGAACTGACACAATTGCTCACCGGTTATCACAGCGACTTTAACGAACTTCTGGAGAATATTACGCTGCTTACCCTTTCCAATGCGCTGGGGAGTATCCTGCTGGGGAAGGGCAGCGACAATATTACATTGACCGGTGAGGATATCACTTTGCTTATGGGCAGACTGGCGGGGCTAACCTCGGAGGAGTTTGCCCGGCAGATGGAAATTGCAAAAACGCAGCTGCCATTGATTCGAGGTGCTGAGGATTACTTAAACCAATGCGCGGATAGGATTATTGTGCGCATTGACGCAGCAAGGCAGGGCTTGGGGCCGCTGCCGTTGATCACCGCGAAGCCTGCGGGTGCAGTGGCGCTCCTATTCAGCGACCAAGAGAGGATGGACGACGAGCACTTTTGCAGCCTTACCGAGGAGCTGCGCAGCTGCCGCGACACACAGGATAAGCTGCTGCTTGTGCGCCGTGAGGTGAATTCCTTCGGCGATTTAACCGATATTCTCGGCGCGGAGTGCTTCTTTGGGCAGGAGTATGAGCAGTTGTTTGGCAGCCTGAAGGATTTTGAGCTGGTGCTTCTTTATAAGACCGTACCAAGAGAGGAGGACGGTACGCTTCACCGCACCGAGGCGGAGAAGGAGTGGCAGCAGGCACTCTGTTCCTATATTGATTCCCTGGACGTCATACACCGAAATACTATCGAAGCCTTGGCGGCACAGATAGCTGCTGGTTAATGGGCAATTCTAACGCTACATTGAACAGACCATTAGTAAAGGGAGGCATCAGCCTCCCTTAATGTATTATTCAATTGTTATGCCCTTGAAAGAGAATGGAACATAAACCTTCCGGTGAGTGCTTCGCCGCCCAGCACAAACAGGTGGTCGTCATACGGCTGCCACCGGAGCGGCAGGGTTTGGTCAGAGGGGGTAAAGCCCAGCGGAAGCTCCCCTTGGCCTTCGTTTAGCAGCGCGGCAGCGCCTTGCAGCGAAAGCCCACTGCCGGAGTAGTAATCGAGCAGCAGCCCGTCTTCAATAAATACAAGGGTATCGCTGTTGGGGTAGTACCGCAGTGCGCCGTTTAAACCGTTGATGCAGTAGTACAGTATCAGCGAGCTGTTGCTTGTTACCCGCAGGCGTTTATCAGCGGGCTTGCCGGAGGTAATCAGCCGCTGAACAAGCGCAAGGTCATCCGGCCTATGGATATCCAAGATATAAAACGGTTCGGGCTTTGGGGCAATATCGGTAAGCTGAATAAAGCACTGCCACTCCTCACGCGGCACAAAACCAAACCTGGGGTAGAAGCTTAATACGCTTGTATTGGCGAAAAGGTAGATCATATCCACCTTCTTACGGTACTCCTCCAGCACCGCGTTCATCAGCCGTGCGGAATAGCCTTTGCCGCGGTGGGCCTTGTCGGTCATCACTGTGCCGATTAAAACAGCGGTCATCGGTTTGCCGTCGAAGATCATGCTTACGGTGTTGGCAGACACGTTGGCAAGCACCGTGCCGTCCTCCACCAGCGAATAGGGGATATAGCTTTCGTTCCAGAACCCCGCCTGATACCATTCCTCAAGGCCGAGGCTGAAGGTCTCCTTTGCAAGTGCGCCAAGGCTTAGGCGCAAGGTGTCGTTAAGCCTGTAATCCTTTATCAGCTCCATCTATTTATGTCCTTCAATTCTTAATGTTAGTTTGGCGCTACCAGTTCAGCTCTTCTACAAAGGTAACGCCCTGCAGCGCGCGGATGTTTTCAATGGCACCCTGCTCATCCTGCTTGGCGTCAAAGCTGATGGTGACGAACATCCCCATGCTCTCGATATCGGAGTTTTTAGAGCGCACAAGGTCTACCGAGCTAACCTCCTTGTGGTTTGCGCGTAGGTAGGCAAGCACCTCTTTAAAGCGGGGCAGGCCGTCTATCTCGATATAAAGGTTCACGATGTGTGAACGCTTGTAAAATACCTCGTCGAACTTGTGCAGGTAGGTGATAACCACCATAATGAACAGGCAGCCGATGAGCGCGCCGCTGTAAAAGCCGATACCGATAGCAAGGCCCATTGCCGCTGAAGCCCACAGCCCCGCCGCCGTGGTAAGGCCCTTGATCTGCTGCTTGCCTGTAACCAGAATGGTGCCCGCACCCAAAAAGCCGATGCCGCTGATTACCTGTGCGCCGATACGAGCGGGGTCGCCCACGCCGTGGGTAATATAGGTAAAGATATACTGGTTGGTAATCATGGCAAGGGTGGAGCCTACGCATACCAGAATGTGCGTACGAAAGCCTGCGGCCTGATGCTTGCGGCGGCGCTCCATACCGATGATGCCGCCCAGCAGCACCGCGAGAAACAGCCGCACAAAGGTAGAAAGCAGATTGACCTCCTTTAAATAAGAGGCTATCTGATTGAGCGTATCCAGTATCGTCATAGCACACCACCCATTCCTACTCTATGCAATCAATAGGGAAAATGATTCCTTATGCTCACTATAGCATAACGCACGGGTAGTGTAAAGATTGTGTAAAAACGCTAGGATTTCGGCTTCCTTTTCAACGGGTGGGTGGAGCCATCTGCCTCCTGAATAACGATGCTGTTCAGCTGGCTGGTAAGGCTCTGCTTATATTCCTCGATATATGCGCGGCGCAAGGCAGCTTGTTCTTCCTTTTCTTCCTCGGTTAGCCCCTCGGACTTTGATTTTCTGGCCAGTGCGTTAATCCGGTCTATATCAGTTTGTTTCATCAATTAAATCCTCGTTTTCTGTAGGTTTTTGCCGTACGAGTGCGCGCCCGCGCCATACGCCCATACGCCAGCGTATGTATACAACCACCGCACGCAGGCATTCGTCGCATGCCATGCCAATCCATATACCCACCAGCCCGAGCCCCGCCCGCAAGCCCAGCAGGTAGCCCGCCAGCACCGCAACACCCCACATTGAGCTGATACCCAGGAACACGGGGAAGCGTACATCCCCCGAAGCCTGCAGGCCGCGGATGATGACCAGATTGGTGGTGCGCCCGATCTCCAGAAAGATTTCAACCAGCATAATTTTTCTGCCAAGCGCGATAATCTCGGGGTTCTTGGTAAACACCGAGAAGAGCATGCCGCCGAACAGATAGAGCAGGATGGTGACACACAGGGCAATCAGCAGTGCTGGGCGCAGGGTTCTGCGCACACGCTTATCGGCAGCATCCTCTTCACCCGCACCGATCAGGTGCCCTACAATAATCTGCGTGCCCTGGCTTACCGAGGCCGAGTAGACGATGGCAAACCAAGCTATTAACATTGAGTAGGCGCGGGTGGAAACGGTGGTGGCCCCCATGGTATTTGCAAAGCCCAGCAATACTGTCTGTGCCAGTGTGTAGGAGAGTGACTCACCGCCTGCCGGCAGGCCGATGTGCAAAAGCCTTTTGAGCGTTTCCCACGGGAAGGGCTTGAGGTATTTGAGCGAGATATGCCCATCAATCTTGCGCCTGAACAGCAGCATAAGCACCAATACACCGATGGCACGGCTAACGGCGCTGGAGATTGCCACGCCCGCAACGCCCATGTAGGGCAGGCCGAACCAGCCGTACAGGAACATCGAATTGCCGAAGATATTGGTAATGTTCAGCAGCACCGCCACATACATGGTGTACTGCATATGGCCGTTACAGCGGAAGATTACCCCAAGCGTAGAGAACAGCGCCTGTAAAAAGATGACGCTGCCCACGATGTTCAAATAGGTTACCGCATCGCCTATAAGCTCAGCCGGAACCTGCATCACGGCAAACAGGGGCCGGGAAAACAGCACCAGCCCTCCGCCTACCAGCAGGCCGCAGGCAAGGTTAAAAAACACCGCCACCGAATAGATCTCGGAGGTGCGGTCGTACTGCTTTGCCCCCAGATACTGCGATACCATGATGGTGGTGGCGGAGTTGAGCACGCTGAACATAATCAGCACGAGATTTAGAATCTGGTTGACGTTGCCCACCGCCGCCACCGCGTTATCGGAAAAGCGGCTGAGCATAAACTGGTCTACATTGCTGACAAGCATCTGCAGAAGAAGCTCGATAAAAATGGGAAAGGATAAGGCAAAAAGCGAGGTGTTTTTGCCGATGACCTTTATTTGCGGTTTATTCATGTTGTTACTATTTCATCCTTTGTTGATCAAGGGCGTTTTTTAGATACCCTTAATAAAAATGTCTGTTACCAGCGGTTGTTCTTCGTCTGTTTACGGAAGTTGCGGCGGGTAGCGGAATACCCTCGTTCTTCCTTAATGCGCCGAAAGAAGTCGCCGCCGAAGAACAAAAAGAAGTTAAGCAGCGAGGCGATGATGGCAGCAACCTCGTACCAACGCAGCCCGATAACAGCCCATACAAGGCTGAACACGAAGAACGCGGCATCTAAAAGGGCAAGATACTTAATCTTAACCGGCAGCACAAAGAACAGCAGCACCTCGTAGTTGGGAAAAATGACTGCAAACGCAAAAAACAGCGACAGGTTTAAATAGGTGTTGCTGCCCATTCCGGTGATGAGCCCGGCGATGGTGGTGCCCAGCATGCCGATGAGGTAGTAAAGGGTGAACTTGGCTGCACCCCATTGCCGTTCGAGGTTTACACCGATAATGTAGTAAAAATAAAGGGCGAAGATAATAAAAATCGGGCCGGAGTTGGGCGGCAGGAACAGATAGGTTATCAACCGCCAAACCTGCCCCTGGAACAGGGCGTCACGATCAAGGTAAAGATAGTTCTGCAGCCCAATCCCCGGCAACACAAAATCGAGGGCAAAAACCAGCAGCATGGTGCCGGAGATATAGAGCATCAGGTTGGGAATGGCAATAGGGCGAACCAGCTTTTCAAGCTTATATAGGAAATTCTTCATTGTGCAGTCTCCATTTCTGTTGGGCAAAAACAAACTTTTGGCTTGGGCATTACCATTATATTGTACAGGAATGCATCATTTATTTCAAGGTTCGTCATGTGAACATTTCTGCGTTCAGACAATACAGCCGGTTTTTGCACGAAAGGGGCTGGGGCGGGTATCACAGAGCAATGGTGCGGGCATGGGTAACAGGTCTGCCGTACAATGTGAAGGAGCAACGGTATAGGCTTCTGGCACAGCTCAAGGATTCGACCACAAAAAAGAGCCGCACCCTTTCGGATACGGCTCCCTGTATGAAACTATTAGAACTTCGGTCTTGCCACATAGGTGGTGTGAAGAATCTCGTGGGCTTTGTGGCTGCCGGGCTTCTCCAGGAACTCATCGTAAAGAGCCTTTACTGCGGGGTTCTCGTGGCTCTTTCTAAGCGGCAGGTTCTTGTCCTCTTCGTAGATGCTCTTGGCACGGAGCGCCTTGAGGTCTACAAAGTTGCGCACACTCGCGGGCTGGGTGGGCTGTCCGCCGCCGTTTACACAGCCGCCGGGGCAGGCCATAACCTCGATGAAGTGGTAGCTGCGCTTTCCTGCGCGGATATCGTTGAGCAGCTTTCTGGCGTTTGCAAGGCCGGATACCGCGGCAACCTTCAGCTCGGTGCCAGCAATAGTGTAGGTGGCCTCTTTAATGCCCTCGGTGCCGCGAACCTCAGTGAAGTCAACCGCTTTGTTGTCCTTGCCGGTAAGAACGTCGTTGGCGGTTCTGAGCGCCGCCTCCATAACGCCGCCGGTTGCGCCGAAGATAACGGCAGCACCAGTGGAAGCGCCGAGCGGTGCGTCAAATTCTTCATCGGGCAGCTCGGCAAAGTTTAAGCCCGCACGCTTAATCATGCGCGCAAATTCGCGGGTGGTGAGTGCAATATCCACATCGGGGATGCCGTTTCCGGCAGCCGACTGATCGTCGCGCCCGCTTTCAAACTTCTTGGCGGTGCAGGGCATAACGCTTACTACGAAGATATCCTTCGGGTCGATGCCCTTCTTCTTGGCGTAGTAGGTCTTAGCCACAGCGCCAAACATCTGCTGCGGAGACTTGCAGCTCGAAAGGTTCTCTAAGAAATCGGGGAAGTTGTGCTCGCAGAACTTAATCCAGCCCGGAGAGCAGGAGGTGATCAGCGGCAGCTTTCCGCCGTTATTTAAGCGCTCAAGCAGCTCGGTGGCCTCTTCCATGATGGTAAGGTCGGCCGAGAAGTCGGTATCAAACACACCGTCGAAGCCAAGGCGGCGGGCGGCGGCTACCATCTTGCCCTTTACGTTGGTGCCAACTGGCATGCCAAACGCTTCGCCGAGGGTTACGCGGATGGAGGGAGCGGGCTGTACGATTACGTGCTTAGAGGGGTCGGCAATAGCCTTCCAAACCTCGGCGGTCTGATCGTTTTCAGAGAGTGCGCCGGTGGGGCAGGCTACGATACACTGTCCGCAGGATACGCACGCAACATCGGCAAGGTCGTTTTCAAAGGTGCAGCCGATATGGGTTTTAAAGCCGCGTTCGTTGGCGCCGATAACCGAAACGCTCTGCAGCTTATCGCAGGCGGCCACGCAGCGGCGGCAGAGAATGCACTTACTGTTATCACGGTACATATGGGGAGCGGAACGGTCTACGGGGTAGGTGATGTTCTCGCCCGTATAGTGGTTCTCATCCACGCCATACTCGTTGCTGAGCTTCTGCAGCTCGCAGCTTCCGCTGCGTACGCAGGAAAGGCAGGTCTTGTTGTGGGTGGAGAGGATGAGCTCAAGGGTCTGCTTTCTGGCCTTCTGAACCTTCTCAGAGTTGGTGGTAATCTCCATGCCCTCGTTTACGGGGTATACGCAGGAGGCAACCAGGCTTCTGGCGCCCTTTACATCAACCACGCAGATACGGCAGGCGCCGATGGCGTTGATATCCTTTAAATAGCAGAGGGTGGGAATCTCTATACCGGCTTGCCTAGCGGCCTCAAGAATGGTAGAATCTTTCGGCACGGATAAGGGCATACCGTTTATCTTGATATTTACGTTTTCCATTACAGGTACACTCCTTTATTTCTTAGAAATTGCGCCGAAACGGCATTTTTCCATGCAGACGCCGCACTTAATGCACTTGGTTTGATCAATAACATGCGCTGCCTTTACGCTGCCTGTGATGGCACCGGCGGGACAGTTCTTCGCGCAGAGCGTGCAACCCTTGCACTTATCGGCATCAACCACATAGCTTAAGAGCGCCTTGCACACGCCGGAGGGGCACTTTTTGTCTACGATGTGGGCGAGGTACTCGTCGCGGAAGAAGTGCATGGTGGAAAGCACGGGGTTCGGAGCCGTCTGGCCGAGGCCGCAGAGGGCATTATCCTTGATGTAGTGGCACAGGTCGTCAAGCTCGTCAAGGTCTGAAAGCTTGCCCTTGCCCTTGGTGATGCGGTCAAGGATCTCGTACAGACGCTTGGTGCCGACACGGCACGGTGTGCACTTGCCGCAGCTCTCTTCTACGGTGAACTCAAGGAAGAACTTGGCGATATCAACCATACAGGTGTCTTCGTCCATTACGATAAGACCGCCGGAGCCCATCATAGAGCCTATAGCTATAAGATTATCATAATCAATCGGAATATCCAGATGTTCTGCGGGAATACAGCCGCCGGAAGGGCCGCCAGTCTGCGCAGCCTTGAACTTCTTGCCGTTCGGGATGCCGCCGCCGATTTCTTCTACAATCTCGCGCAGGGTGGTTCCCATAGGAACCTCTACGAGGCCGGTGTTGTGAATCTTGCCGCCGAGCGCAAATACCTTGGTGCCCTTGCTCTTTTCGGTGCCCATGGCAGAGAACCACTCGGCGCCGTGCAGAATAATCTGGGCAACGTTTGCATAGGTTTCAACGTTATTCAAAACGGTAGGCTTGCCGAACAGGCCCTTAACAGCCGGGAACGGAGGACGGGGTCTCGGTTCGCCGCGATTGCCCTCGATAGAGGTCATGAGCGCGGTTTCTTCGCCGCAAACAAACGCGCCGGCGCCCAGACGAAGCTCCAGGTTGAAGTTAAAGCCGGTGCCGAAGATGTTCTCGCCTAAGAAGCCCTCCTCGCGAGCCTGCTTAATTGCAATCTCAAGGCGTTTTACCGCGATGGGGTACTCGGCACGAACATAGATATAGCCCTGATCGGCGCCGATGGCATAGCCGGCGATGGCCATAGCCTCGATTACCGCGTGGGGGTCGCCCTCAAGCACCGAACGGTCCATGAATGCGCCGGGGTCGCCTTCGTCGGCGTTGCAGCAAACGTACTTTTTATCCGATACAGAGGCCTTCGCGAAGCTCCACTTTAAACCGGTGGGGAAGCCGCCGCCGCCTCTGCCGCGCAGGCCGGAATCCTTGATAATCTTGATAACATCATCCGGGGTCATCTCGGTAAGTACCTTGCCTAAAGCCTGATAGCCGTCGTAGGCGATGTATTCGTTGATGTCCTCAGGGTTGATAACGCCGCAGTTGCGCAGCGCAATACGGTGCTGCTTTTTATAGAAGGTAGTCTCGTTTAAAGACTTGACGGTGTCGTTTTCAACGGTCTCCGAGTACAGCAGGCGCTTTACAATACGCCCCTTTACCAGGTGCTCGGAAACAATCTCGTGCATATCCTCGGGGGTTACGCGGGAATAGAAGCTGCCCTCGGGATATACAATCATGATGGGACCGAGCGCGCACAGGCCGAAGCAGCCGGTTTTAATAACCTTTACTTCTTCTGATAGGTTTTGCGCTTTAAGCTCTTTTTCAAGCTCGTCAATAATGCGCTGACTGCCTGAAGAGGTACAGCCGGTACCACCGCAGACAAGTATGTGGGAACGATACATTGCTCTTTTTCCTCCTTGTACTTTACTTCGCGTTGGCACCGATGGTATATTCCGTAACAACATTGCCGTTTACAATGTGGTCGTTTACGATCTTAGCCACCTTATCGGCTGTCATCTTCACATAGGTTACCTTTTCCTGCCCGGGAACATAAACCTCAACCACCGGCTCGTACTGGCAGATGCCGATGCAGCCGGTTTGAGAAACGGCTACGTTTGTGAGGTTGCGCTTGCCTACCTCTTCGGTAAAGGCGGTAAGCACGGGGCGTGCGCCTGCGGCGATACCGCAGGTAGCCATGCCAACAACAATGCGGGTACAGCCGCTTTCATCGGAGCGAATACCCATTTTATTCTTCATAGAATCGCGTAAAGCCTGAAGCTCCGCCAAACTCTTCATAAAAATGACCATTCCTTTCTCGTAATATGGGGAATAATACACAACTTGTTTGTTAAACCACAAACGGAAAATCGTTCTCTGAAATATAATCTTTTATAAAATTAAGTATCTCAGGGGCGTTTAACGGTACATCGCCAAGAATCTCTTTAAACTGCCTTGTGTCCATTATAAAGTCTTGTTCGGCATTTAAATGGGTATACACAAAGTCAATCTGCGGGCTGCCCGAAACCAGCGTGAGCATAGTCGAGCACATATCACCAAGCGGCATACGGTCGATATGGCGAAGCCCGAACACGGCAGTTACGGTAGTGCCGACCCCGATAGCGGATTGGATGGAAAAGCTGCCGCCCGTCATCTCGGCTGCCATCTTGATAAACGGCAGCCCCAGCCCCACCTTGCGGGTGGTTCGGGTGGTGTAGAACGGGTCTACCGCCGCTTTGGCGGTTTCTTCACTCATACCGCAGCCGTTATCGGCAATAGTGATGGTGAGGGTATCGGCATGGATGTCTTCAATTACCCTAATTGTAATAAGCGAGGCCTTCGCCTTTACGGAGTTCTGCACGATGTCCAGTATATTTAATGAAAGCTCCTGCATTACTTATTGCGGTATTTATCAATAATGCCCGCGATGTCGTCGCAAACCAGACGGCCGTATACATCGTCGTTAATCATCATAACAGGGGCAAGACCGCAGGCGCCGATGCAGCGGCAGGCATCCAGTGAAAACTTGCCGTCGGGGGTGCACTGGCCGCCCTTGATGCCTAATACGTCCATCAGCTTGCTGTAGATATCGCCCGCGCCCTTAACATAGCAGGCGGTGCCAAGGCAAACCGATACCTTGTATTCACCCTTCGGGTAAAGCGAGAACTGAGAATAGAAGGTTACAACGCCGTAAACCTCTTCAAGAGGAATGTTCAGGCCTTCAGAAACCTTCTCCTGCACCTCTAGCGGCAGATAGCCGTAAATCTCCTGCGCACCTTGTAATACAGGCATCAGTGCGCCCTGCTGCTCCTTGTGTGCTTCAATCAGCTTCAGCAGCGCGGCCTCCTGCTCTTTTGTGCCGCGAAAAGGCACATTTGTAGTGGATTTTGCCATGTTGGATGTTACCTCCTCAACCGATTATTTGGGAACGATAAAAGAATATCCATCAGCAATTCCACAAAGAGCGTTGATATGACAGCAAAGTGCCGACAATACAGCATCTTTAAAATCATAGCTGTCTTGTGTGGAGCAGCTGGAGCCATACGCCAAAAACCTTGGATTTTTGGCAGAGCTGAACAGCCGAGCCAACCCGGCCCGCACGAAAGATAAAGTCAATTACATAAACAGCCTCCGCTTGGGGGTGGTAACTGACTTCGTACAAGCTGACGATTGATTGTTAATTAAATAACATTTGCCCGGCTTACCATAAAAAATTATAACAGAATGCTGTCAAAAAATCTACTGCTAAAAGCGCAATAAATATTAATAAAATTATTGAAAATAGTTAAATTTGCATGAGTTAAAAATAGATTTACTTTCCTCGTCTTTTTCCAAGCCTTTACTACACAATTATTTGCTGTTATTTCACCCGATTGGGTGATTCACCGGCTTTTACAATAGCGATATAATGAAGCTATAACACAATGACAAATTGCGCGTTTATTGTTATAATATTGATGATAATCAGGCGTACTGCGGAAAGATAGGGTTGGTGAAAGCTATGCCGATACAACTAAAGACCGTGCGCGAGTTTAACAGTTTTGTTGCAAGCGGCTATGAATGTACCGACTTTCAAAGCTTTTTACGGCTAGCCATCCTGCGGCTGCACCGGCTGGTAAGCTACGAAAGCGGTATGTTCTACTGTGCCATCAGTCACGACTGCAGCTATTTTAAGCCGTATACCGAAGGCGAACTCTCTTCCTGCCTGGGCAGGGAGCCGTTTTCGGCAAGGGAAAGCTACCGCAGCTATGCGGATTCGGCACAGGCCGCAACCGAGGCGTATGTTTATAAGTCGGCTGATTACTCTGCGGGGATTGTTTCGGTACCGCAGGAGCCGCGCAGCTCCTTTTTAAAGGAACAGCAGCAGTACCATGTGGCCTGTATCCGCATTGTTTATCAGGGGCAGTTTCTGGGAGAGATTTACCTGCACCGCGAGAAGCAGAAACCGGATTTTAACGAGCCGGAGATGTTCCTGCTAAGCCTGCTGCAACCCCATGTATCGGGTATTTTTAACCTGATTCACCGATATTCCGCCGCGCAGGCAGCCGAAAACAGCGCAAAGGATATCGGTATCGGGCTGTGTGCGCTGGACGATGACCTTACCATCCTTTCCTCCAATGCCGCGGCGCTGGAGCTGTTGAGGGCACAGAGCGTATACGGCGCAACCATTTTGCACCATTTAAAAGAGCTTTGCTTTGAGCTGGAGACCGGCGACGGTAAAAAGAACAGCAGCAAAACCGAGCGTATAAAGATGAAAACGGCCGAGGCTGCCGTTACCCTTCTCCGCTGTCCTGTAAGAATCGGGAATATACGCTATCTGGCAGTGTTGCAGCGGTTTATGCAGGGGCAGGCCGACACCGACTACCGCTTTAAGTTTACCAAACGCGAGGCGGATATCATCGACGGGCTGGTTCAGGGCAAAAACAATGCCCAGATTGCCGCGGGCCTTGCAGTATCCGAGAACACCGTAAAGACCCATGTAAAGAACATCTTTACGAAAACCGGCGTAAACAGCCGTACCGAGCTTAGCTATATCCTGATGCTTAACAATACGGATTCGCTTATTAAAAGGTAAGAAGACAGTATATGAACGGCAGTTTTGAGAGAAAAGAAGCAGACAACCCGAAGAAAGGATGAACCTATGATGAAAGAACAGGTTATCGGCGAGATTCTTGGGAGCATGGCTCAGTTGAAGCTGCCTTTTGCGCGGGGCGGGGGAACCGACCTTTCGGTACATACCGAGTTTGTTGATGCGGCGTGGGGTACCGGCAGCTATAAAATTGACTATGAGGCAGCAATCTTTGCGGATGAAGTAAGCCAAACCGTTTATCTCTATGAGCGTACCACCGAGCTCGGCTCGGGCGTTTCGTTTGGGGGAGGCGGCAGCGAAGAATATCTGCAATCGGGCAGCAGCGTTTATCGCAAGGTAAAAAACGTGCAGTTCGGGCCGGACGGCAAGGTCTATGAGTATACCCTGAATATGGGCGCCATCCCGCAGGCGGTGAAGGATGCCGCAAAGAAATACGGCTGGCAGTTCAAGCAGGTGCTGAGCAAGGAGAAGGCGATGTACCCGGTAGGCTACATTCCGCCAATCCCGACACCGGAGCCCCCTGCGATACCTGCCGCTGCGCAGGCACCCGCGGCACAGTCGCGGTGTTTTTGCTCGGGCTGCGGTGCATCGCTGCCGGAGGGTGCCGTGTTCTGCGGCAGATGCGGTAAGCCCGTAAACAGTGCCGCCCCGGCGGCACGGCCTACGGCACCGCCTCCACCGCCCACGCCCTATCAGGCAGTGCCCCAATATGCTCCGGTTCGCCCGCAGACAACGGTGCAGACCGTGCCTTTGCAGTATACGCAGCCCGTTTATGCGGGTGTACCCGCGCAGCAGGTAAAAAAGAAGAATACCGGCTGTATCATTGCCGCAGCGGTTACCGGCGGGGTTGTGGTGGTGCTGGTGATTATCGGCATCATCATTGCGGTTTTGCTGTCAAAAGGCGGCGTAAACCTCTCCACTGCCAACATTTCCGAGGCATATATGGCTTCGAGCATCGATACCTATACCGCTGAGCCTATTACAAAAACCAATGTGTTCAGTGAATACGATACCGTTATCTATGCAACCGCCCGTATGCAGAACGTACCGAAGGGAACAAAGGCAACAGCTGTCTGGCATTATATGAATACCGGTGAGGATGTGTCCTCTGAGGAACTGGAACTGTCTGATGACGGCTGGATATACTTCTATATTGACAGCGACACAGGATTTTCGACAGGCGAATATTATGTAGACCTGCTGGTGAACGGCGAGATTGTTAAGACCCTGACATTCACAGTGGGCTAAGATAAACGCCTCAGCTGCATAATGGCGCTGATGGGATAACCATGCTTGCTTTTTATGATACGATATTGCCAGGTTGATGGATGCCCTTTCTTTTAGAGTTTATTTGCTGAAAGGAAGGGCATAGTTCTGAGAGGATAATATAAAAGAAAGTAGGGAGACAGGATGTTTACGCCGACTTCAATACTGGGCCTGTTGTTTACCACGGGAGGAGCCGTTGCAGTAATTGCTACCTACCGCAGAGAACGGCGGCTGGTGGTGTGGATAACCATGCTTTCCGCCTTGTTGTCGCTACTGTCGTTTCTGCTGTTCAGCGGCATTACCGGTACCGCTTTTACGCTGCCCGGGCTGCTGCTGGGCATTATTGCCGGTGTGCTGTTCACCCTGCGCACCTCGCTATACAGAAAGGGCAATGCGCTGTTTTACCGCCAGAACATTCTTATTGCTATTGCATATGCCGCGTTTTTGATCCTTAACCAGTTGATAGCCCTATTCATCAAGGTGTCCATCCCACTTTTGGTTTTCGCGGCAGCAATTGCACTAGGGCTGCAGTTGGGGCAGGGGATCATGCTGCTGGCACGCTCGGGCAAGGCAAAGCAGGTATCCTCTGCGGCGGGTGTACTGCTGATACTTACCGCGATTGCAGCAGTACCACTAACTCTCCATGCCGAGACGAAGGTATATCAGTTCGACGCGAATTACTCCCATATGGAAGACAAGGATTACCAGCATTATTATCTTGAGATTCCTGCAAAAGAGGTTAACTACCAGTGTGTGCTGCCCAGCGGCCGCGTGGCTGACCTTGCCTACCCCGAGGTGCAAAAATCGGGTGGCTGCCTGATGGTATCGGTTTTATACGGAAAAAGCATATCGATACAGGTAAGCGGCATTGGCTACGACTACCGCGGCGAAGATGAGTTTATGGTGTCGGCGAACTCCGGCGGCCCGCTCAGCAATACAGGGGAGATGATTGTACCCACCTTTGAGCTTGCGCAGGACGGCAGTTATTCCGGTACTTTTAAGGTGTGGCAGTATGTCTCCCGTGAAAAATACAGCGGCACTGAGGTCTTAAAGTTAGAAACCATTGTTCCCTGTTCGGTGGAGGGCGTGGTAAACGAAAAGGGCTGCTCGTTAGTCCTTATTCAGGATAATGGTAACAAGCTGGAGTATTTCTTTACCTATCCCGAGGGGTCGGCACCCGCACAGGGCCTTGCGCAGACCCCTTCGCAAGAGGGAAAAGCCTCGCAGCAGCCCTCAGAGCAAACCGATAAATCGGGCGGACAGGCTGACGACAGTTGGTTTACCCCTAAGCCGCTTACCGATGGCACTGCCGCCGCGGCGAATCTGCTCAGCGGGCTGCTTGCAGGCCTTGCGGCACTGATTGCCGCCCTGCAGGCAGCCATGACGGGCGCTAGTGCGGTTACTGCAGGCCTTGCTAACCCCAATTATAGCAACAGGCCCGTAAACGGTACGGCACCCCGCCCCACTGCACCCGCCCCACCCAGACCGCAGCCCGGCACCCGCGGGGCGGATGGCAGAATTTATACCCCCTACGGTGGCTGGCAGAACGAGTATTACCCCGAGATGCAGGTAAAATCGTTGGAAACGGTGGTAGCCTCGCTGCAGGAGCAGGCGGGCAGCAGCAAAAACGGCATACAGGCCGATATTGCGCGGCAGGAGCTTGAGAACAAACAGCGGGAGCTGCTGCGCTGGCGGGAGGATGCCGCCGCTGTGAACCTTGCGCGCGCCAGGGAAAACGAGCAGCTGTGCGGGAGCCAGGCACAGCGCTGGAACGAGCGGGCAGACGAGCTGCAAACTGCGCAGACGGTAGCAGGGGGTATCAGTGTTGCCTCGGATATTGCCTTGGCGGTTGGAACGGCGGGCACCTCCGCCGCGGCCTCGGGCGCGGTTGCGGCGGCAAAAGCGGCGAAAGAGGCGGTAAGCACCGGGACGGATATCTACGAGGGGCTCAATGAGGGGAAAACCCTTACACAGATTGCCGGTGAACAGGCCGCAAAGGCGGTGCTGAACAAGGGTGTCAGCACTGTGTTTGAGGCGGGTGGTACGGCGCTTGGTGCGGCAGGTTCACAAGCTGCTCAAAAGGGACTTGCGGCAGCCGAAGCCGCTGCTCAGGATACGGCAGAGAATATAGCTTTCGATTAGTAAAAATTACATCGAAACCTGGAACGAAAATGCAAAAAATATGTACAAAAAAGACAATCTATGATATAATCCTTGTATCTCAAATATCGAGAGAAACTCTCTGTACCGGAGATAACAAAGCGAAAAGACAATTGAGAAAAACAGCAGAAGGATCGCTTTATAGCAGCCTTCTGCTGTTTCTAATTTATAGTATTTAAATAGGCTATAGGTCTTATTTTAAGAATATCATTGCGATATAAATTAACATCGGCAGTGTAACAGCCATAAACACCGTTCCGTGTATGGCGGCACGGGCTGCAAATTCGGGGGCGCACTCGTTTTTTTGGGCAACAATGACGTTGAGCGTGCCGGAGGGAAGACCGGCCAGCACCACACAGCAAACCCCCACCGCACCGTGTAGCCCCGCAAGCCTTGCAAGCAGCAGGGTAACGAGCGGAAAAACCACCAGCCGCAGCGCGGAAACAAGGTAGGAGTATCTGTCCTTCAGCAGCTCGGCGGGGAGGATGCCAATGAGCGAGCAGCCGATTAAGATCATCGAGAGCGGCACCATCATATCGCCTATACCCTTTACCGCGCCCTGTATAAAATCCGGCAGGCGGAAGGGGGAGAGGTAGATGCCGATAGAAACCAGCGAAACAAGAATCAGCGGGCTTTTAACAAGGCTTTTTATCCCTATCTTTTTTTCATTGCTTAGCCGATACATGCCAAAGGTAAAAAAGAACAGCTGGAAAAATATATTATAGATTACGGCGTACAGCACCCCTTCGCTCCCGAACAGCTCGGAGGCAAGCGGTATGCCGATAAACCCGGCGTTTTGAAAAACCGACATCGAAACAAAGACCTTCTTCTCGGCCTCGGTTGCTTTCAGCGCTTTGCTAATCAGGCTGGAAAGCAGTATGGCACCTATATAGTATAAGAAACCCGCCGCGCATACCAGCAGCAGGTTAAGCGAAAGCTCTTTTGAAAACGTTTGGCTGGAGGAGGCAAGCAGGTTGAGCGGCAGGATAGCGTTCATCAGCAGGGCGGAGAGCCCTTTTTGCAGCTCGTCGGTAATCAGGCCGGCCTTCTTCATGATATAGCCTGCGGCAATCATTAGAAAGATCTTACCTATTAGTGTAAGTATGGTTTCTATCGCCAAAACAATCATTCCTTCCCGCACCATTTTACCGTATTCGGTGAACAGATGCAACCATGTACATTAACCGGGGGCAGGCAGATAGCTGTGTAACTTAGTTACATACTATATATAACCAAAGACGGTATATTAAATTTACCGGCTAAAAAAGAAACGGCTTAAGCAAAGTTGCTGGCAAATTTCTTTGCGGTAAGGTTTCGGGGGTGTAAAGGTGTGTTTAAAGAATGATAATGGTTAAGAGCAACGTAATATATTCTTAAGCCATGCAGTTAAATATTGTTGAAGCCACCCGTAAAATTTATGCAGAAAAATCGAATAAAATAATGTAATGACTTAACGTCCCTGAAAAGACGTGGTGAAAGGAAAAGAAATATGCAGAGTTTTAAAAAAGGCAGCACCACCACATCTAAACAAAGCATCAGCTCAAGAATCTTGCGCTTAAATATTATCGCGATTGCCGTTACTGTAACCATAACCTCAGCCTTTGCGCTGATATCACTGAACAACACCGTTAAAGAGACCGTACAGCACAGCGCACAGTCTTCGATTAGCATGATGAAGGAAGAAATAAGTAACCTTCAGAAAACGATGGAGTCCTCTGCCAAGACGATTGCGATGAATTCTGAAATCACTCGAGCGGTGGAAAACGATAACAAAGACGGTGTACTTGCGGAACTGGGGAAGGTTTCAAAGGCACTGGGATTAGATAACATCACCGTAGCCAACGAAAAAGGAATTGTCATCGCCCGCCTGCATGAGCCTGCAAAATTCGGTGATGATATCAGTAATCAGATCAGCATAAAAAGTGCATTGCAAGGAAAAACCACCAGCGAAATAGAACCCGGTACCACTATCCGCTATGCGGTTAAATCTGGCACCCCGGTTTATGATGCGGGGGGGCGTGTTATCGGTGCCCTTACGGTATCCTATAAACTTGATAACCCGGAATTTGTAGATAGTCTTAAAAAGATGACAAATGCCGATTTTTCCATATTCGCGGGAGATGAGCGCATCAATACGACGATAATGGATAACGGTAAACGCGCGGTGGGCGAAAAGCTGAGCGCTGCGGTTGCAGAAAAGGTAATTAACCAGAAGCAGCCCTATGTGGCGGATGTTAAGCTTTTTGGCAAGAACTACATAGCATTATATTCCCCTATTCTCTCCTCCGATGGCAGTGCAGTAACCGGCGTGCTGGCCTCAGCAACCGATATGACCGGTGCAGAGAATGCGATACGCACCGACATTATTATCATTGTGGCCGTTTCTCTGCTTGCAATGGCAATTACAATCTTTATTGGTATCGCCTCAATAAGAAAGATGGTAAAGACCCCATTGGAAAAGGTAGTGCGGGCCGCACAGGCCATCTCGGCGGGAGAGATGGATGAGAGCATCAGCAATGATCTGAAATCCATCACCGCAAACGATGAAATCGGCGTATTGGCGCGCTCGATGGAGGGTGCGGTTGAATCGATCGAGAGAATCGCCGACGACTCCCGAATGCTGGCAGATGCCGTAGCCGCCCATGATCTTACCGTTGAGATTGATACCGCGAAGCATATGGGTATGTATAGAACGGTAATAGAGACTGTTGAGAATCTGTTTGAAGAAATTAACCGGATTCTTTTGGAGATTAAGTTTGCGGCCGACGGCATCGGCGTAGGCTCTAACCATGTTTCGGATGTTTCTCAGACACTTGCACAGGGTGCCACCGAGCAGGCAAGCTCTACGCAGGAGCTGGCAGCTACCATCGAGGAGATTGCAGGCCAGATTAAGAGTAGTGCCGCAAGCGCCGGCAGGGCCAGCACCCTTACCGAGGAGGCCGGGCGAGAGGTGATGTTAAGCAGCCGTTATATGGACGAGATGCTTTCCGCGATGGAGGAGATCAGCAATACCTCCGGAGAGATCGGCAAGATTATCAAGGCCATAGACGATATCGCCTTCCAGACCAATATCCTTGCACTGAATGCCGCGGTGGAAGCCGCCAGAGCGGGCGCTGCCGGAAAGGGCTTTGCGGTGGTGGCCGATGAGGTGCGAAACCTTGCCACCAAGAGCGCCGAGGCCGCAAAGAGCACGACGCTGCTGATTGAAAGCTCGCTTAGCGCGGTGGAGAAGGGCGGTAAGATAGCCGGTGAAACGGCTCAGGCACTGAAAACGGTAGTGGAGAAGGCCGACAGTATAAGCGTGATTGTTCGTGAGATTACCGAGGCCGCGCAAAAGCAGAGCGACGGTATCTACCAGATAAACATCGGCGTTTCGCAGATATCCGACGTGGTTCAAACCAACTCGGCAACCGCAGAGGAAACCGCGGCGGCCAGCGAAGAGCTTTCCGGCCAGGCACAAACCATGAAGGACAGGGTAAACCAATGTAAACTAAAGTCTTAGCGCAGTAACAGTACCCAACCTGAATGAGCACACGTTTTTTGCTTTAGTAAAAAACGTGTGCTGAAAGGGTTAAACATTATTGTATGGAGTATTTATAAAGAAAACAGAAGGAGAAGAAGTAGGGGCATATGACCAACCAAACCTGCGCAACGTCTTTGCAATCTTTTTGGGAAATAGACAGTTCCGGTTATTCTTCTAAACATCAGAAGCGGTTTATGCTATGGGGCTTCATTGCGCTGTACCTGCTTATCAGTGCGGCAACTGTCTGGCTTCTGAAACCGGGCCATGAGTTCGGCCTTTTACGGAGAGCGGAGTTCGGCAGTGTTACCATCAGCGGGATACTTTCACAGGTTCAGGTTCTCGTGCTGATTATGCTTTCACTTAGTAAAAGCTTTAAGACAGCGATTGTATTGAATGTTATAGGCATGATGATCGTTCTTCAGGCAATATTGCTGGATCAGAGCTATTACGCTGCGCCGAATTTGATTATTCAGGCAGGAGCCGCGTGTATCGTGCTGTTATTATCGGTATACAGAAAAAAGCTGGAAAAAAAGCTCGCGGCGGTTGAGGCCCAGAAGGAAAAACTTGAGGTACTGTACCGGGAGGTAGCCGCCGCGGGAAAGCTGCTCAGCAGGCGCAATATGGAGCTGCAGGAGTGCAACCGCATTATGGAGAGCAACGAGAAGCAGCTCAACTTTCTTGCCATGTACGACAGCCTTACCGGGCTTCCCAACCGCCGGATGATTATTAACCGGCTGGAGCAGCTGATTGATGAATCACAGCATAAGGAAAACAGCTTTGCGGTAGTGTTTATCGATCTGGATGACTTTAAGAAGATTAATGATTCACTTGGGCACCATACGGGGGACTTGTTCCTTCAGCAGGTTGCCGTAAGGTTTAATGCCGGTATTCACCCGGGAGATTTTCTTGGGCGGCTTGGCGGAGACGAGTTTTCGCTGATAATCCCCCGTTCTCTCTCTCAGCAGGAGCTTTTAAACTATGTGAATAGTTTGAGGATTGCGCTGCTGGAACGCTTTGTATTGGATCAGAAGGAGATTGTTATTACCGCTAGCTTTGGAATAGCCGTTTATCCGAAAGACGGCGACAGTGCTGCTGAGCTGCTGAGGGCGGCAGATATGACCATGTATAAGGTGAAGGAAAGCGGGAAAAATGAGGTTCTTTTCTTTAATACTGAGATGCAGCAGAGCCTGATGGAGAGGATCAGGATTGAAAACTGCCTGCGCGAGGCGATAGAGAATAACGAGCTCTCACTGGTATTCCAGCCGCAGTATGACGCACATAGCCATGGGTTAAGAGGGTTCGAGACACTGCTGCGCTGGAATTCGGCAGAGCTTGGCGCCGTTAGCCCCGCCAAATTCATCCCGATCGCAGAAGAAACCGGGATAATTGTTAATCTGGGTGAATGGGTACTGCAGAAGGCAATGGAAAGGTTCAGGGATGTTCATCGTACCTGCGCTGTTAAGCCGATACTATCGGTAAACATTTCGGTGGTGCAGTTTATGGAGCCTTCGTTTGTGCCCATGATACAGCGGATTCTGGAACAAACGGGGTTTGACGCCCGTTATTTAGAGGTAGAGGTAACCGAATCGGTTTGCATCTGTTCTATGGAGCAGGTATTAACCGCTTTACATCAGCTTAAAGCAATGGGTATCCGGATTGCGCTGGATGATTTCGGTACCGGGTATGCCTCCTTAAGCTACCTGCAGAAGCTGCCGATTGATACCCTGAAAATTGACAAGGTGTTTATCGACAGTATTATTCAGGAGAGGGAAAGCCATCTGATGGTAGGCTCTATTATCTCGCTGGCTCATCATCTGGGGATCGACGTTGTAGCCGAAGGGGTGGAAACCAATAAACAGCTGGACTATCTGCAAAGCCGGGGATGCAACTACATTCAGGGCTTTTTGTGGGGAAAGCCGCTTGCAGGATCGCAGCTTGAAGAACTTTTAAGCAAACAGCCCGAGCGGGTTGCTGGCTAAAATGTTATTGCGATCTTGAAAATGAGCGGGCATGGGTTATATATAAGCGCAGCCCCTTCTTTCAAAACGAAAGAAGGGGCTGCGTACTATTGTGAGAGTTCGGTTTTAATAAACTTGGGCGAAGGTTTCAGCACCTTTTACGGTGTAGGTTGACGCTTTACGACTGCTAGTGCCCTTGAGCCGCAATTTAGAGAGCACGCCCTCCAGCATATGTGCCTGGCTGGAAAGCTCCTCGCTGGCGGCGGCACTCTCTTCGGCGGTAGCGGCGTTCATCTGCACCACCGACGATATCTGCTCAATACCCTGTGAAACCTGAGAGAGGGAGGCAGCCTGCAGGGAGGATGCCTCGTCGATGCTATGAATCAGCTTGGACACCTCTTCTACACTTACCACGATCTCTTTTAGGGATTCGGCCGTTGAATCCGCGATTTTGGTACCCTCCGTAACCTTATCAATGGAGTTTTGAATAAGCTCGGTGGTGTTCTTTGCCGCCTCGGCGCTCTTGGCAGCAAGGTTGCGAACCTCCTCCGCTACCACGGCAAAGCCCTTGCCCGCAGCACCTGCTCTGGCGGCCTCTACTGCAGCGTTAAGCGCAAGAATATTAGTCTGAAACGCGATGTCATCGATAACCTTGATAATCCTCGAGATCTGCACCGAGGAATGGTTGATGTCGTTCATGGCGGCGATCATTCGGCCCATCTGACCGTTTCCGCTTTCAACCTCATGCCCGGCCTTTACCGAAAGCGCTCTGGCATTGGAGGCACTGTCGGCGTTGGAGTGCACTTGATTGGAGATCGTGGTTACGGTGGCGGCAAGTTCCTCTACCGAGCTTGCCTGCTCGGTAGCGCCCTGCGAAAGCGCCTGTGAGCCGCCCGCAACCTGCTCAGCTCCGGCGTTTACCTGTGAAACTGTTTCTTTGATGGTGCCGAAGATATCATTCAGGCCGTCAACAATTCGCACAAACGACAAGCCCATAACATCCTTTTCGGAGCGGGGGGTATATTCCACCGTCAGATTGCCCTGAGCAATCTCTTCGGCTACGGCGGCCTGCTCCTTGATACTTGAAACCATCTCGTTAAAGGCAACCGCAAGCTCGCCAATCTCGTCCTTCCGGTCGGCCTGCAGAGAGATTTCGATATCCCCCGTCGCAAGCGCGTTGGCGGCCGCAACCGCCTCGGTAATCTTATCGGCAACATTCTTTCTGAAATACTTCACCAGAAACAGCGTTAGCAGGATTGCGTAGGGGAACAGAATAATACCGGCTATCAGCACAAGGATGGTACCAATGCGCGATTTTTCGAGCGTCTTATTTGCGTAGGTGTCATTCAGGGTTGTTAGTTGTTCAAAATTATAGATAAGGTCGGTATTAATCTGTGCGCCGTCTGTCAGCTTTTTTAGCGCTGCGGCGGTATCCTTTTTATCGGTAAGTGCTTTCAGCTCCGATTTAAAGGCTTTAAACTCATTACTGTAAATTGCCTTGGCCTTCTCAAACAGCTCGCGGTCTTCCTTTTCGGTAATGGTGGCCGCATACTTGGAAAACGCAGCATTCATATCCGCGTTACATTCATTCAGCCGCGCAACAGAGGTTCTGTAAGTATCGCTGCCTGGGTCAAACAGAATAAAGCTCCTTAGTATGGCGCGCTGTTCCTGAAAGGATTGCTTCATCTCACCGACAGAATCTATTGCGGTGAGATTCTGTCTGTACAAACTCTCGGTACGGGAGTTGGCCATCATCACGCCATAGAAAGCGATACACGCGAAAAGAATCAGCGACAAGCCCAAAGCGCCGAACCCTAAAAACAACTTTTTAGAGATTTTTGCATCCTTCATAACAGAACCCCTTTTCAGACATTATTATCAGCATGCGCAACAAAATTGTAGATGCGACAGTCACAAATTATGTTATTATTATACAATATTCTATCTTTTTCTGCAAGACAATTCCATGTTTTAGAATTGAAAATAAAACAGAAAATCCGCCCTCTTCTTCTACCGAAAAGGACGGATTAATTGTTTATTTGAAATATCAATGCGCGTATATGATTTTACCTTTACCGATAGTGTATTGCACCTCGAACTGCTGGTTTACGATGGCGATATCGGCGTGTTTCCCCGGATGCAGAGTTCCCGTGCCCAATTGCAGGAGTACAAAAGGGGAAAGTCAATACATTGGAGTTTATTAAACATCATTGCCTTTGGGTAAAGTGGTAAAGAAAAACAAACAAAATTAACGCATAACCGTGTACAATCAAACCGTAAAGTCATAACCTCTCGTTTTAGCCGCATATATATTACTACTTACACAAAGTCAACAGCCGCCGTCAACAGGCCTTAGGTTTCGATAGGAAGGGCCTCAAGCCGCCGATTGACTTAAATAAACGGGGGAGGGAACACGGTAAAGTGAAGGGGAAGCCGGAAGAGCGGGCGGCGGAGCTCGCATTATATATGATCGAAAACAAGCAGACGGTAAGAGGCGCCGCTAAAGCGTTTGGAATATCTAAGAGTACTGTACATATGGTAGTAATAAAATAGAACGGTTGATAGTAGAGGTATCGTAAGCGGTTGAATCAAACTAAGGACCATCTAATTTTAATATCTGCTACATAAGGTATATTGGTTTTCAAAAGCCCGGAGAAGTTCCGGGCTTTTATATAGTACTGTTCAATCAATTTCGGGAATACTTATATTCGACCAAGGAAGATTTAGTAAGTCAAGCAAATTGGCAAATAAGACTTTTGGGGCTTTAAAAAATCCCCCTTACTAACGAGAATGAGTATTATGGCTTAGTCGTTAACAAGGTCGCCCACTGTAGGTAACCAGTTTAACACATCTCGGATATGAGCATCCCAGTAATCCCAATTATGAACGCCATGATGACGTTCGAATTGCACATTGATACCTAACTGTTCTGCCTGCCTATAGAAGGTTTCGTTGGTTGGGTAAATAAAATCCTCGGTTCCGCAGGTCATGTAAAGCTGTGGCAGTTTGACACCTTTTTTCAGACAAAGCCTTAACAAAGTAGGTAAGTCATTATTACTGCTTGCGATCTTACTTTTGTCTGAAAACACGGCTTTAATATAATTTTGGGGCATAAGCGTCATATGAGCTTCTGTGCTGTTCTGCAGTGCGGCCATATCTAGCCCGCCAGAAAGGCTTGCTGCACAGCCGTATTGCTCGGGATGCTCAAAAGCTACTCTGAATGCCCCATAGCCTCCCATTGAAAGGCCGGCAATGAAGGTGTGTTCCCTTCTTCTGCTTAACGGAAACACCTTGCTTAAAAATGCAGGCAACTCCTCACTGATATAGTTAAGGTATGCTTCGCCCCTATCCATATTTACGTAACTGCTGTTTTCGGCCGAGGGCATAACTACTGCAAGCGTCTTCTCCTGTGCATAGCGTTCAATGTTGGCAAGTCTGACCCAGTCGGTGCAGTCGCCATAGCTCCCATGTAGAAGATAGAGGGTTTGATATTTGGCATTCTGACGATAGTAATTGATATGCTGTTGTGTAAGGTAATCATCTGCACTCATAGTGGGGATAAACACCATTACGTTGGCATTCTTCTTTAAGCTGTTAGAATAAAAGCTGCATTGTATGTGTGCCATGGTTTAACCTCCTATTCCTTTACCGCGTCGTTTGCAAGCGGCAACCACTCAAGAACGCGCTGAATATGAGTGTCCCAATAATCCCAATCGTGTATTCCGGGATGTTCCTCATAGGTGTGTTCTACGCCGATGGCCTGCAGCTTTTTATGGGCACCGACATTAGACTGGTAGATAAAATCCTCTGTGCCGCAGCTTTGAAATATCTTGGGAAGCGGATAGTGTTCAGCCTTGCGCTTTGCAATAAGGGCAAATAAATCTGCATCGGAACCTTCCACCTGTTCGGGATGCTCAAAGATGTCAGCCCACCGGAATGGTCCGTCCATTTTGCCATCCTTGGTACTGCGCATGATATCACAAATATCAATGGCACCCGAAAGACTGGCGCAGGCACTATAGTTTTCGGGCTTTTCAAATGCCAGCCTCAAAGCGCCATATCCACCCATTGAAAGCCCTGCCGTAAAGGTGTTTTCACGTTTGAGGCTGATGGGAAACAGCGCCCGAACAAACTCGGGAAGCTCCTTGGTTAAATACGTCAGGTACGCAGAACCACGGAACATATCCTGATAAAAACTATTGGAAGCCGATGGCATTACAACGGCCAGCTTATGATTTTGCGCATATTTTTCAATGTTGGTAAGCCGCATCCAGTCGGTGTAGTCACCGTAGGCCCCATGGAGCAGATAAAGCACCTGAAAATGAGCACCGTCATAGAAATAATCAGACTTTTTTCCGTTTTGAAGCTCATCGGAGTTTGGCGTGGGAATAAAGACATTAATATCCGTATTGAAACACAGGGTAGGTGAGAAGAAGTTGCACTGAAAAAAGGCCATATCACTCAATCCTTTCATAATGAAATAGAAACAGTCTATAAGCGAGGAATAGTCTGAATACAGTGTTCTATTTTCTGAAGTGTTGGCATTGCGGGAATAGCCCCCTTTTGAGTTGTGGCGAGTGAACCGGCAGCGTTAGCAAAACTCATCAATTTATGCATATCATCAGCAGTATATTGCTCTATCGGCTTGGACGACTGAAGCATGTATGAAAGACTTGCCCCCCAAAATGCATCACCGGCTCCGGTAGTATCAACACAGGGAACGTTGAAGGCCTTATCCCTGAATGTACCGGCAGTGCTACGGCAAATACAGCCACTGGAACCCAGTGTTACCGCCAGAAGACGCAATGAATACTTTGCATACAGCTGTTCGATACCTTCTTCAAGCGTGTGTGCATCCGTCAAAAAGAGTAGTTCCTCATCCGAGAGTTTAGCTACATCAGCAAGCGATAAGCCTTGCTGGATAACAGCCTTTGCAGTTTCAAGGCTGTCCCACAGAAGGGGGCGCAGGTTTGGGTCATACGACACCATAACATCATGTGCCTTTGCATAGCGAGCTGCCGAAAAGGTGGCGGCTCGAGATGACTGATGAGTTAACGAAACCGAGCCATAGTGCAGTATTTTGGCATTTTCAATTTCCGCATACGGTACTTCGCTTTCACTAAGCATGACATCTGCTGTTTGGCCACGATAAAAGCTGAAGCTGCGGTTTCCGGTCTCGTCTAATGACACAATGGCAAGAGTGGTTGGATACTTTAAGTCTTCCACCATAAAATCTGTGTTGATTCCAACAGCGCTGACGTTTTTGCGAAGAAAGGCTCCAAAGCTATCGTTACCGACTTTTGTTACGATAGCGGTGGATAAGCCAAGTTGTGAGGCCATCGCCAGCACGTTTGTGGGTGCACCTCCGGGATTACCCTCTAAAATAAATTTACCGTCTTTTTCCCCGCCAACAAAATCTATCAGACATTCTCCTACTGCAATGATATCATATGTGTGATTCACAAGGGACCTCCTTTTTGCCTTATATCAGCCTTGCACCGCCCGGCGAGCAGATGGGAGGGCCCATAAATATTAGCCCTTGTATCGGCGTATTGGTTGGCAATGGTTTTGGTATAAGGTCTGCAAACTGGTATATTTCAAGTGTGACGTCGTGTTTTTTAAGCATACTACAGTAGATGGTGCCCTCTATCTCGTTGTAGTTTGTTACTGTAGAGAATTCCGGGATAAAGCCAAGCGTTAAGAAAAAGTCGATTTCGTCCTGTATGTTGACTGTAGGGATTCCTATATGATCCAGCCCGCAGATAACAGGGATTCCTGATGCAATTTTCCAGCCTACTCGTTCACTTACCTCAAAGGTAATACCAAACGGGCTTATTATATTAAAATAGCGTTCACCTTGGCCGAATACCTTTGGGTTAAAAAAACTCTGGTCATTATTCAGCTGCAGGGAAAGTCCTTTTTCTTTGCACCACTCAATGGCCTTGTTGACATCGTACGTTTGTAAGGCTATATGGACGATTCCTGTTATATAATTGCCTTTTTCCGGTGCAGGGAAGGAACTGGGATTACCATGAAACAGATAAAGCTTGCAAGTTCCATTTTGCAGAGTGATACAATCCTTTGGTGAGTCTGATAGTACAGTAAAAAACAGGTTCTCCGTTAACCAATGCACTGCTGCTTGAAGATCATGAATCAGCAGGGCAAGCCCGGGAGAATATTGCGAGTTACTATGCAAGCAGGTACCCCCGTTCTGTCATAAGGTTTAATTTATAGACCGAAGGGAAATCCCTTCGGTCTTAATAATCATATTAGGTTTTATTTTTCTTGCGATTTTTAACATAATCTACATATACGGCAACAAGTATAACAATGCCCTTTAGGATGATCTGCCAGAAGGAATCGATTCCCATCAGGTTTAAGCCGTTGCTTAGTATACCGATAATCAGCGCACCTATGATGGTGCCGCCGATATACCCGTAACCGCCCAGCATACTTGTGCCACCGAGTACTACTGCGGCAATCGCGTCCATTTCGGCGCCGTCACCTGCAACGGGGTTGCCGGAATAGCTTCGTGCAGACAGCACTATGCCAGCCAAAGCAGCCATTACACCACTGAATATGTAAATGAACATACGTATTCTTCTGATGTTGATGCCGCTGAATGCGGCAGCCTTTTCATTGCCGCCCACAGCATAGATGTGTCGGCCCAGGCGGCTCTTGTTCAGTATAAGATACACAATAAGCAGTACCACGATGAGATAAACTACCGGAAGAGGAATGAATCCCAGATAACCTGTGCCTATAGCAATGTATGCCTTATTATCTATTCGAACAGTGGTACCACCGGTGTAAACATACGCAAAGCCCCTGAGAATACTAAGCATAGCAAAGGTTACGATAAACGGCGGCAACGTGGTGTTTGCTATAATTGCGCCGTTAATGGTTCCGATTACTACACCGGTAACAAGGCAGGCTAAAATGACAAGCGGAATAGGCACCCCCATATTTAGCAGTGTACCCGCCATTACGCCGATAACTGCGATGTTGGAGCCCACCGAAAGATCAATTCCGCCGGCGATAAGAATGATGGTCATGCCGCTGGCCAGATATAGGTTATTGGAAATCTGCCGGAGCACGTTCATCAGGTTTTTCTGCGTTAAAAAGATCGGGGAATTAATTGATATAATTACACACAGAGCGATCAAGCCTATCAGGATACCGGCATTCCGTTTCAGGTAGCCTATACCGCTGCTATACATTGATTTTAACAGGGTGTTTTTACTGTTTATTGCTTTATGCATGGTCATTTCACCTCTCCTGTCCTACATTTTTACAGCATACTGCATAATTTTCTCCTGCGTCGCCTCGCTGTGACTCAGAATCGTGGTGATCGTTCCATCGCACATAACCGCGATTCGATCACTCATATTCAGAATCTCAGGCAGTTCGGAGGATACCATGATAATTGAAACGCCCTGTTTGGCAAGTTCATTCATAATAATGTAGATTTCGCTCTTGGCTCCAACATCAATTCCTCGAGTTGGTTCGTCTAGAATGAGAACCTTGGGGTGTGTTGCAAGCCAACTAGAAATAACGACCTTCTGCTGGTTGCCCCCTGAAAGCGAGCCGATTGCGGTTGCTGCGTTGGGTGCCTTTATCGAGAGTTCCTGCATATAGGTTTCGGTGATGTTCATTTCAGTAGGCGAGTCTACTAAAACACCCTTAATAAATTCCTTCAGAACCTTAAGCGTCAGATTAAACTGAACACTTTGAGTAGGGAAGATTCCCTCGTTTTTGCGATCTTCAGGAACTAGTGAAATGCCCGCTTCAATCATCTGCTGGGTGCTTTTCACTTCAATTTTACTTCCCATCAATTCAACGGTGCCGGAAGTAATCTTATCAATACCGAACAGTGCTTTCATGGTTTCGCTTCGGCCTGCACCTATTAGCCCTGCAAAACCTAAAATTTCGCCCCTCTTCAGCTCAAAGCTGACGTCGTGCACTTTGTTGCTGCAGAGCTTATCTACCCTTAAAACCGTTTCTGTACATTCGTTATAGGTTCGGGTATAGTAGTTAGTCATTGTTCGCCCGACCATCATGGCAATCAGCTTTTCATTGTCGGTGTCTTTCACCGCACAGGTACCAATATACTCACCATCGCGCATAACGGTTACTCTATCGGCAATCTGCTGAAGCTCACTCATCCGGTGGGAGATATAGATAATCCCGATACCTTTTTGGGTAAGGCGCCGGATGTTTTCAAAAAGGGAATCGACTTCTTTATCTGCAATTGAGGAGGTGGGTTCATCCATTACAATAATCTTTGCGTTTGTTGAGATAGCCTTTACAATCTCAACCATTTGCTGTTGAGCTATTGTAAGTTCGGCAATTTTTGCTTCGGGCCGTAACGCAAGCCCAAACTCGTTGAGAATCCTTTGTGTTTCACTGCAAATAAGCGAGAAATCTACAAGCCCGTTCTTTTGGCGCGGCTCACGGCCGAGAAAGATATTCTCTGCAACGGAAAGATACGGTACCAATACAAGCTCCTGATGGATGATACTGATGCCCGCCGCTCGTGCCTGAGTTACATCCGTTATCTGCACAGGCTTTTCTTCTATAAAAATCTCACCCTGATCCTTGGCGTAGATACCGCCAAGGATCTTAATCAGGGTGGATTTTCCTGCACCGTTTTCACCCAGAAGAGCATGTACCTCACCAGGGTATAGTGTAAAGTTAATGCCTTTCAGAGCATAAACACCGGGAAATTTTTTATGTATGTTTTTCATTTCCAACAGTAATGGCTGACTCAAAAGATCATCTCCTCTGGGTTATTCTGGGCACAATGCTCTATTTTAATTATTTCCAGCTGTCAGTGCCGGCTTCTGCTACATTCTCAGAAGTAACAAGACTGGTATCAATAGAGTAAGTAGCTTCTATCTTGTCGCCTTTCAAAATGGAATAAGCACATTCAACGGCCTTTGTGCCAATAGAAACAGGGCTTTGTGCCGCGGTTGCATATAGGCCCTTATCAGCAATGCTCTTCTTCGCCGAGGGAGAACCGTCTACGCTGAACACCTTTACTTTATTTGCCACACCTGCAGACTGAAGTGCCCCAAGAATGGTTAAGCTTACATCATCGTTTAAGCCCCAGAAAGCGCTGATATCGGGATGAGCCTGCAGCAGATCTTCCGCAGTGCTTAAAACAACATCCATAGTAGCGATGGACTTGCGGCCCACAATCTCCACCTTGCTGCCCTTAATAGCATCCTCCAGGCCCTTTACACGCTGAACAACACTCTCGGCAAGTGGGTTCTCAATAATGCAGATCTTGGCACCATCAGGGAAAAGTTTAACCATTTCTTCGCCACAAAGCTTGCCGGCCTGATAGTTATTTGAGGAAATAAAGGTAGCGATCATATCTGTATCTGCAACGCCGGAGTCTACATTAATTACAGGGATATTGGCGGCCTTGCAGGCTTCCAGTGCGGGCTTAACACCCTTGGAATCACAGGGGTTTAGAAACAGAGCTTCAATGCCCTGTGTAATCAAATCGTCAATAGCATTGTTTTGTTTTGTTTGATCCATTGCACCGTCAATGGCAATCAGCTTATCACCATTTGCTTCAACTGCGGCCTTGATTGCATCACGCATTGCAATGTGGAAGGGGTTGGTCATATCCATGCAGGTGTACCCGAATACATGACCGCCCTTCGTTGTGCTTGCAGCAGGAGCTGAACTTTCGGTGCCGGTTGAAACGCTTGCGGCATTCTCAGAACTTTGAACAGCGCTTTCTGTGGGTGCGGTTCCGGATGAACATGCTGCCAGTGAAAGAGTTACGACCAAAGCTAATACAAATGCTAGTACTTTTTTCATAATATAATCCTCCTGTAAAATTAGGATAAACGTTTACGTAACCGTTTACCTCTGTGCCTATATGATAATCCCAATCACAGCATTTGTCAACATTAACAAATACACAATGATTATTTTGACTATTTGTGTATAATTAATAAGTAACAATGTTTTCTGATTCCAGAATAATTTCTTGCTTGACAAAAAATAGTTATTTGAATATACTTGATTTAAACGGTTACGTTGGCATTAAATATAAGAGGTGCATGAATCATGCCAAAAGCGAATATGCGTGATGTAGCAAAATATGCAAATGTTTCGGTCGCCACGGTGAGTCATGTTATCAACAATACTCGCTTCGTAGCAGAAGAAACGCGTCAGCGGGTTTTAGCCAGCATAGTGGAGCTTGGCTACAGCCCCGATGCCATGGCACGCATATTTAAGACTGGCCGCAAAAATTTGATTGGGTTTATTGTGCCGGATATAGCTAATGAGTTCTTTTCTACTATTATAGAAGAGGTTGAGGGTGTAATAGGCAAAGAGAACTTTAAACTGATTGTATCTAATACCAAAGAAACCAAAAGCCGCGAGGCAGAGAATATCCGTGTGCTTGCAAGCGGTATTGTTGACGGCTTGATTATCGCAAGCACCATGGAGAGCTATCATGAGCTGGAAAAATTGATTCCTGAAGGCTTGCCAATGGTATTTATTGACCGTGCTCTGCCTGACTGCCCCTGCGATACCATCACTATCTCGAATTATCAATCTGTTTATCAGGGTGTTGAAGCACTGATTCTGGAAGGACATAGTAAAATTGGTTATATTACCGGTCTGCCTCGTCTTTCCACAACAGCAGAGCGTCTGTCAGCCTATCGAGATGCTATGGAAGCATATCACCTACCGGTGGAGGAAGGCTTTGTTCAAACAGGTGATTCTATGAGCAAAAGTGCTGTGCTGCATGTGGATGCTTTAATTGGAATTGGCTGTACGGCATTAGTGGTTTCCAATAACGTAATGGCGGATGATGTTTTATATTATCTTAATGAAAAAGATATTAAGATTGGGCGGGATATAGCCATATTAGGCTATAATGACGGAGATCGGGTTAATTACAATATGCGTCGTATGCATATGGTACGTCAGCCCACCGTCGCATTGGGCAGAACAGCTGGGCAACAAATTTTGGACCGGATTGCAAATGTGAATTTGCCTGTTCGTCATACCATGCTGCAATCCACTTTTGTAAAAAGGGAGAATATAGTAAAGTAATACACGCAAGTATCAATCTTTTTTATAATTTAGTTCAAACATTTCTTGCTGCACCATTACAGCTTGTTTGAAATTTCAGACAAATTAACAGAAACGGCCGCACTATTAAAAGAATCAATAGTGCGGCTTCAAATTATATTATTGGCTTGGTGTTTTGATATTTTTGCTCCAATTTACGTTCGATGCTGGAGTTTACACAAAATGCGGGATATACCCAATAAGCGCTTATACCCTTGCACTTTCAACCATAGCGTCTATTCTGTTCATAGACATGCTCTCGCTGGTTGATCTTACCGGAGGAGGCTTAACCTTGCCTAATCAACTTCCTGCCGCTGGGTTCCGTCTATGCTTACTTTGTAAAATATGTAATCCCCCGCACACTCCTGATAATAAATCGCGTTATCCACTATATTAATCTGCTGGCACCACTTGTAATCACATAGTTTTGTGCGACCGGTTCCATCTGTTTTAATCTTATAAATCTTGTTCTGATCAAACTCATTGGAGTAATACACCCAATCACCTACAACATTAACAGCAACACTGCCATCGTCACAAAGCTTCATATTGCCTGTGCCGTCAATCTTTATTCTGTTGAGCTCACCTAAACTGGATTCATTGTCATAATAAATCCAGCCGTCGGCAACGTTTATATTATAGGTACTTGAAGCGCATACCACATTGCGCCCGGTTCCATCTGTTTTAACGGTATATATCTTATATCCGTCAGCCCAATTGATATAGTATATCGAATCCCCGTCAACACACATACCATAGGCTCGGTCATTGATGAGCTGTGTACGCTGAGTTCCATCTGTGCGCATTCTATAGATGAAATTATCGTTGGCGCTTATATAATAGATCCAATCTCCTATTACAGTGGTCTTCAAGCTTTGATCATCGTTGAGTTTTGTGCGCTCGGTGCCGTCCGTGCGGATTCTATAAATTTTATAATCATCTGAGCCATTCTGATAATAAACCCAGCCATCCAAAACGTTAATGCTCGCGGCGTTTAAAAAACCGTCGGTATCGTCGCTCAGCTTGGTTTTTTCAGTACCATCCATGCGGACTTTATAGATCTTATTCTTATCCGCAGGGTTACGGTAATACACCCAGTCTCCATCCTGAGCAGCCTGCCCGTTGTTTGATATATTCCCCACCGTATTACCTCTGCCTGATTGTGCAGCTTTTGAAGCAGTTTCGGTTGCAGAAGAAACCGGAGCCACATCCTGTTGGGCAGAAGAATCAGTGTTGCTGGTACTGGAATTTGCAAGCGAGCTGTTACTGGATGCAGAATTTCCAGTCATTACGGTATTGGAATGATCTTTTTCAACCGAGGCTGCATCTTGTTCTGTCGAGGGCAATAAAGAAGCAGCCCCATTATTATTTGCCGGATTACAAGCCTCCAACAGTATACAAGTTAACAATGCCAACGCAAGGAAAATGCAGCGCCAAACCGGATACATAAACCGCTTCAATTGTAAGCCCTCCCTAAGTTGTTTCCGTTATAAAAATCATACTCTTACGAATAAAATCTGTCAATCTGTGACAATTGTGTGTTAACCCATCTGTCACACTTTTCTTGATATTTAGTCTAATAATGCTATAATATAACTTATAAGGCTTATATAGGGGAGAGAAATAACTTGGACAGCTTTGCGGCTTATCTCAAGGAACTTATAGAAAAATCCGGCATCTCAATACAAAAACTCTCGTCGCTTTGCGGTATTGAGCGAACCTATCTTCACAAGATGCTCAGCGGGGAGCGACTGTGTCCTGACACGGAAGCTGTAAAGCGCATTGCAAAGGTGCTGATGCTTGACCTGCAGCAAACAAAAAAGCTGGAGGAGAAATACCTGATTGCCAAGATGGGCGAGGAGGTTTATGCGAGGCACAGGCTTGTAAAATCACTGATTGAGAGCTTTGACAATCCTGTAGTTCCCCGTAGCCCGTGGTCCATAAGCTCCGACACAGCCATTCTTGATTTTAACGGGGATGTAAAGCCGTTACAGGGTATGGAGGAAGTTAGCCGCTTTGTAAAGGCGGTGGTGGAGCAAGAATCCGCCAAGGAAAACGGTGTGATACGGATACTGGCACAGCCGGAGTATACCTTTCTCACAGAGCTGCTTGCCCATATCGGGCAGACAAAGCAGGAAGTTTCAATCATTCACCTGATGTGCCTGCAGCGGAATATAAGCGAACAAAGTGACAACCGCTATAATCTGCAACTGCTCTCTCACCTCGTGCCGCTGATTACTTCCGTATGCAACTACCAGCCGTATTACTATTATGACGATGTATATGCACACATCAATATCGCCAGCGTTCTGCCATATCTGATCATTACCGAAACATATGCGATGAGTATCTCCGCCGACGCAAGCAGCGCGCTGGTATGTCGGTCTCAAGAACTGCAAGGATTCTATCTTGGTCAATTTGAAAGAATACTTGCTCAGGCGCAACGAATGATTAACCGTCTTGACTCTCCAATGGCACTTTTTTCAGAATACGGGCAGCCGGACAGCGTTGACAATATGCCAGGATATTCTCTATTCGTGGAGCCTTGCTTTGGGCATTTCTTAACGGCAGATATTGTCCTTAAATATATGTCCCCAAGCCTGAAGGCTGATGAAAGTATAGTACAGTGGATGACGGCGCAATCAATAGAAAAGGACATTGTCCGGAAAGCCGAATGCTATCGGATATCCTTTTTTCTCACCGAAGGTTTGGACAGTTTTATTCAGTCGGGTCGTGTTCGAGAACTTCCGCCGGAATTCTACACCCCGCTGGATAAGCTGTGCCGGTATAAGTTGCTCCGAAGCCTGTATGAGCAATCGTCACTGGGTAAGTATTTGCCTGTAATCGTAAACCCTCAGACCTTCCGGCTCCCAAGAAACCTTATCATAGGAAGCTTTCATCAGGATTCTATTACCTTTACATACATATCCCCTGCACAGGGAATGCTCATTTTCTCCTTTCATGAACGTAGCGTGGTACATGCCATCCTTTCCTTCCTGCTATACCTCAAGGAAAGTGAATATGCTTTACCCCACGAGGAAACGATGGCTATCATACGCGAAAAGGTTGTTGCGTTGGAAGAAGAGCTTAACCTTCCACCAGAGCAGCGTATACAGTAACCTTACAGAATAAACAAGGCCGCCTTTACCGTAATTTTCGGAACAGGCGGCCTTTGTTGTAGTCTACTGCTTCGCGCCACATTTACGGCAAAAAGAAGCTCCTGCAACCACATTTGCCCCACATGAAGGACATAATTTTGGCATTTCCGGGTTATTTTTTTTCTCCGCAGCTTGGGCAAAATAAATCATCTGTAGAAATGAGTTTATTACATTTTGCGCACAGAATACTTTTTTGTGTTAATGTTTGGTTAGGTACAGCTTGTGCCGCATATTGCTGAGGCTGAGGTTGTGGCGAATAAACATGAATCTGCTGAATTTCTTTTTGCTGAGGCCTTTTGCTTAGATACCCTACCAACAAAAAGATTACTCCAAGAATAAGCGCAGCAATACTACAGTAAAAAACCATGTTTACTGTAGCGGTGTCGCCTCCCAATGCGCTGTTCCATTTATATTCCATTGTATCCCGCTGTGTCAACGCATAGATAAGAAAACCACCTCCACCTATAGATAGCAACCATCCGAAAGCTTTCACTCCAATTCTCCTTCCATTTACATTGATATTTGATTATCTTGAAGCAGTCTATCATGAAACCCGCTGCTTACCTGAACCATCCGGATGGATTCTATACAGACGGTTTTCATCATTCCTGTTGCGATAATAGAAATAATCGTCAATCAGTGCCAATCCGCCGCGTCCGCCATCATTCCAAATACCAGCGTTATCATCAATAAGTATCTGTTCACTGCCGTCAAGATTTATGCTGTTTAATCCTGTACCTTGAACAAAATAAAGTTTATTCTTATAGATCTGTAACGCGCCACCACCATATGAATCACATGAAACAAGCTTTTTACTGTCTTTGCTGTCGGTAATGCTAGTAGACATTATACTAAGACTGTTAGTCCACCAATTTGATGAATATTCTTCGTAAATTCTGTCATTTGCAATTAGTATAGAGTAAAAATCATCAGTTGCAGTTTTAATTTGAGACTCTGCAGTGCCGTCAAGATTACATTTAAAAACATTATTATCCTTTGTTGCATAATAAATAGTTTCCTCATAAATCCTGAACCATTGAATGTTCTTTCTGTCAACAACTACTTTGCGCCCGGTTCCGTCGGTGTTTACCGAGTAAAGCTTATTGTCGTCGGAAGAATTCAAATAGTACATTATACTACCTTTAACAACGAGGTTGTTTACACTGTCATTAGTAACTTTGGTAAAATCGCTGCCGTCATTTTTTACTCGATAGAGTTCATGATTACCGTAGTTATCTTTTCTAAAATATAGGTATTGTCCTATCACATTAAGATCTAGGACAGAAAAGGTAGTTTCAAGCAACTGGGTTTTTTGAGATAAATCCTTCTTTATACGGTAGATGCCGTTATCTGCAACATAATATATCCAGTCTCCCTGGTATGTAATATTGAGCATTGTAGAGAAATTCTGCGGCTCACACCCGATGGTATTCACTACCCCATCGTCAAGCAGCACCTCGTTTACCGGCGTATATCCTTGTTCTTTCTGTTGCTGTTGCTTTTGCACCATCGCGGAAACCGTATTTGCCAAGTTTGTTAGCTCCGTATCGTTCGGCAAAACAGCAAGTGCATCGTTGATGAGATTCAGTTCGCTTTCATATTCCTTCTTTTCCTGCAGGCTGTTGGCTTGTTCCATCACAGCTTTTTTGTATGCCTGTGCCGCCTGTTCCTTCAGGGATTTAATCTGAAGATAGCATGCGTCATTCTCCGGAACATTGGCCGCCTGCTGCAGAACCTGCAGATTCTCGCCGCTGTCGTAAAGCGATTGAATGTTAGCAAGCCTATCCTTGGAATACTTGATTTCAGAAATATTAGAGATTCTGGTATCTACATCAGAATAATTTAGTATACCAAGCTTCTTGATATTGTTCATCTGCTCAATAGTGGAGTCATAATCAGTCGTACCGGCTGTATAGGCTGCCTCGATGGAATCAAGCTGAGTGATTAAAGCAGCTTCGGCCGCCTTACAGTAACCTTCGTTATCCTCAATACGCTCATCATAAATCTCCAGTGCTTCGCCGTAATCCTTTGCTGCTATTGCAGCGGTAAATTCCTTCACGGGGTTATGCAGGATATTGTCGTAAGCCCACTTTCCGGCTACACCAAATCCGGCTAACACCACCAGAATAATAATCACCGCAACAAACTTACCGGCACCACCCTTTTTTTGGGGGGCTTGTACGGCAGGCGGGGCGGGTGGGGCTTGTACTGCTGTTGCCGTTATGGAATCACTTATCGAAGAATCAGCAGGTGTCTCCTGTAAAGAAGCTCCACATTTTTTGCAGAAGACGTTTGCATTTCCGTTATCGGAACCGCATTTCGGACATATCATAATATGTTCACTCCCTCAAAATATATCATTATATTTCAAACATTATTCCCACTCACAAATATATATATTTCCACCATCTACAGTTGAATTTCCAAAGTCGCCATCGTTCCATGTACCATCATTGAATTTCCAATAGAACATTGCATAATCCTCTTTGCTGTTTTCACTGTTTGGTTCTCCACTATGCCAGTTGCTATAATTCATAGGTTCATTAGTAACCCACAACCAGGTGCCCTCATTACTTTCATCTGTAGCCCCAAAATAAGCACTATCATATCCCTTGGATTGCATATACTTAAAAAGGAAATCATTTTCATCTTGTGATTGTATTGTAGCAAGATGGCCCCCAAGACTTTCACAAAATTCTTTAGCAACATCCCAACTTTTTGCATTATATAAATAATAATAATGATTATTTAAAGCAACTGCATCATCTGGAATTTGCTTTTTTGTCACTGATTGTTCGAAAGAACCATTAGGCTTATTGGATATTAGTTTCATATTGACTAATCCAAACGAGGTTCCTCCTGAAACAGCGATTATGTCTTTAAATGAAACAACCAAGCGATCTATATTGCTTACATTAACACTAATATCAATAGGTAATGAGTCAGGTGTAAGCTCATATTCCTGCAATACTTTATTATCACCTGAAATTTGCAATAATGTTTTAAAGTTATTAGTATTATAGCAATCGCTTATAATGACTACCTTACCACTGAGAAAGGAATATTGTTTATCTAGGCTATATGCATTCCAAACCCAACTGATTTCATTTTTATAGTTCCATCTTGCAACCCAAGCTTCCAATCCATCTTCATAAGTGTTTCCGTCAACGTCCCGTTTCCCATTACGTGTACCTAGCTTACTAATAAAGCTGTCCCCCTCGTTACCAGTATATCTGTCTGTGTCAACAGGAGATAACTGAAATAAATTAGACTTTTTATTTTTTTGATTATCTATCTCGTTTTTCAATACCATTTCTTGCTGTTCTTTTTGAGCTTCAACAGTGTCCAAAAGACTTATAAGCTGAGAATCATTTGGAAATTTAGTGAGAGCCTTATTTATAAGTTCTAACGCCGTACCATAGCTGTTTGAGTTCTGCAATTCGATAATATTGGTTAGTATACTCTTTTTATACTCAGTAACTATTGAATTATAAGATGTAGATAGTTCTGCATCATTGGGGAAAACGGTAAGTGCTTCGTTAATACAATTTAGTCCAGCTTCATATTCTTTCTTCTCCTGCAGGCTGTTGGCTTGTTCCATCACAGCTTTTTTGTATGCCTGTGCCGCCTGTTCCTTCAGGGATTTAATCTGAAGATAGCATGCGTCATTCTCCGGAACATTGGCCGCCTGCTGCAGAACCTGCAGATTCTCGCCGCTGTCGTAAAGCGATTGAATGTTAGCAAGCCTATCCTTGGAATACTTGATTTCAGAAATATTAGAGATTCTGGTATCTACATCAGAATAATTTAGTATACCAAGCTTCTTGATATTGTTCATCTGCTCAATAGTGGAGTCATAATCAGTCGTACCGGCTGTATAGGCTGCCTCGATGGAATCAAGCTGAGTGATTAAAGCAGCTTCGGCGGCCTTGCAGTAACCTTCATTATCCTCAATACGCTCATCATAAATCTCCAGAGCCTCGCCGTAATCCTTTGCTGCTATTGCAGCGGTAAATTCCTTCACGGGGTTATGCAGGATATTGTCGTAAGCCCACTTTCCGGCTACACCAAATCCGGCTAACACCACCAGAATAATAATCACCGCAACAAACTTACCGGCACCACCCTTTTTTTGGGGGGCTTGTACGGCAGGCGGGGCGGGTGGGGCTTGTACTGCTGTTGCCGTTATGGAATCACTTATCGAAGAATCAGCAGGTGTCTCCTGTAAAGAAGCTCCACATTTTTTGCAGAAGGCGTTTGAATCATTGTTTTCGATGCCGCAGTTTGGACAAAACAAATATTTACCCTCCCAAAATAAGAATAATTATGCTTGTATCTTGCTAATTATAAATGACTTCAATCCTTAAAGAGCATCTATTGCGTTGCTTAACGCAAAAAACTCTATTGTATGTTGCTGTTCCAGCTTCTTCATAACATCATATGAGATGATTCTATTTCTCCATATCAAGTAGTATTAGTTCTATTACTCAACTTCCTGCCACTGTGTGCCTTCGGTCTGAATCATATATCAGTCTTATTCCGCCGCTAATAAATCTTGCTGCCGTGCAGGCCTCGTTATGACTAATCTACTCGCTGCTGCCTGGTGCCATCGGTGCGCATCTTATAAAGCTTACTACCGTCACTCAGGTTGTGGTAATACACCCAGCTGTCCGTAACGTTGATAGATCCGCTAGAATCATCGTTGAGTTTCGTCATATCTGTGCCGTCGGTGCGCATCTTATAAAGCTTACAGTCGTCGCTTAGGTTGGCGTAATACACCCAGCCGTCAGCCACGTTAATAAACCTACTAGAATTATCGTTGAGTTTCGTCCTACCCGTGCCGTCGGTGCGCACTTTATAAAGCTTGTCGCCGTCGCTGTAGTTGGTGTAATACACCCAGCCGTCCGTAACGTTGATAGATTCGCTAGAATCATCGTTGAGTTTTGTCCTGCCGGTGCCGTCGGTGCGCACTTTATAAAGCTGGACGCCGTCGCTGTAGTTAGTGTAATACACCCAACCTTCCACCACGTTGATAAACCCGCTAGTATCATCGTTGAGTTTCGTCCTACCCGTGCCGTCGGTGCGCATCTTATAAATCTTGTTGTCGTCGTTATTGTTGTAGTAATACACCCAACCTTCCACCACGTTGATATCGTGGCTCCTATCATCGTTGAGTTTCGTCCTACCGGTGCCGTCGGTGCACACTTTATAAAGCTTGTA
>NZ_FNID01000002.1:129856-131307 GCF_900103835.1 Acetanaerobacterium elongatum
GCCGCCTTACAGTAACCTTCGTTATCCTCAATACGCTCATCATAAATCTCCAGTGCTTCGCCGTAATCCTTTGCTGCTATTGCAGCGGTAAATTCATTCACGGGGTTATGCAGGATATTGTCGTAAGCCAACTTCCCACAAAAACCCAGACTAGCCAAAACCAGAAAAATAGCAACTACCACAACAACTTTTCCCGCACCACTCTTTTTCTTTTGGGCTTGTATGGCAGACGGAGCGGGTGGGGCTTGTACTGCTGTTGCCGTTATGGAATCGCTTTTCGAAGAATCAGCAGGTGTCTCCTGTAAAGAAGCTCCACATTTTTTGCAGAAGGCGTTTGAATCATTGTTTTCGGTACCACAGTTTGGACAATACATATGTATTCTCCTTTATGTTCATACAAAATCAGAAAATAGGTCCTAAAAAATTGTATTTGCTAATAGCGCTATCAATGATATACCATTTACCTTTGATTTTACCTACATGCATCGTAGAACTACTTGATGACTTATCACCATCTAAAGATACAGTATATTTAATGTTAAGCTCATATACGGTTTCAAGATCATCGTAAAAATCGGTACTGTAGAACAAAGAATTCACTGAAGCCTTACTTAAACGATCTTCAGAAAGCACTTTATATGAGAGCTTAATCTTATGGTCACCTAACAACCCGGATAAATAGCTTTTTTTGGTTTGCCCGGAATTAAGTCGATTTCTTTCAAATGTTTCCTGAATGGTTGGTGGGAAACAGTTAATAAGCTTATCATAATCTTTAGCTTCAAGAGCCTGACAGGCACTGTCTATTACAAATTTATAATTATCAGAAAGGATACTAAACCCTGCAACAATTATGATTATTGCAACTACCGCAATAGCAATAATGCCAATAAGCTGGTTTCTTTTACTGCTTGAGGAAGCAATACTTAAAGCATTAGCCCCAACACGCGGAAGAGTAGTTACTACCGGCACAGTGGCCGACTTATTAGTTGATGCGCCGCATTTCCCGCAAAAAGTAGAATCTTCTTCCAATATTGCCCCGCATTTTGTACAGAAATTACCCATTGTTGTCTTCCTCCTTGTTACTATAAGGTTACAGTAATATTGTAACAATATTCGTAAATGTGTCAATATGTGACAAAAGTGTGACATATATGTTGTCACACTCAGATTACTGACAAAACCCGCCCTTTTCCGGCGGGTTTTGTGTATGTAGGCAAAAATAGCAGGCAACGTTTTACGGATTGCAAAATATCCCGGTTTGACAGGATATTTGCAATCTTTTTCATGTTCTGCACAGCAGCAGTGAGCAGGCATTGTTCCGCTGCTTTCGCAAGCCCGCGCATGCGGCAATAGCGAAGCCCATGCAGCTCTTTTGAATCTGCAAAACTTCGCTCGATTGTTTCTTTTCTTCTGGCGTATATCTTCTTGCCATATTCCGTATGGGTGAAAGC
>NZ_FNID01000021.1 GCF_900103835.1 Acetanaerobacterium elongatum
TATGCTTACCATCATGTGTATATGGTCGCGGCATGCCTGTGCCTCTATTATTTCCACCCCTTTTTGTTCGCATAATTTCCTAAGTATCTGCCCTATATCCACCTTGATTTGTCCATATATTTCTTGTCGTCTATACTTCGGTGCAAATACTATATGATATTTACATCTCCATTTCGAATGTGTTAAACTATTTATGTCATCCATTGACATGTCCTCCTTTGTTTTTTGATGCGGTTGGTGAACCTTCATCATTCTATCACTGGAGGACCTCTTTTCGCTATAAGCGTTCTAATTCCACCAGCAGAGCTGGTGGTTTTTTGCGCTGAAGCTACAACAGAAACCCTCCGCTTTTAGGTTTAAGCGGAGGGTAATATTTTATCGATGGTGCCTGTTCGGTAAATATATAAAAGAGTGTTATTATGCGTCTTTCTTGATCTGCCCTTTATCGTAGAGCCTGCAGGCCACGCAATGGCCGCCGCCCACGTCGCTAAGCTCGGGGCAGATCTTGTCGCAGCCTTCAAACTCCTTAAAGCAGCGGGAGGCAAAGCGGCAGCCCTGGCCCGGGTTGATGGGGCTGGGCACATCGCCTTTTAGGATGATGCGCTCCTTCTTATGGGTAACATCGGTAACCGGAATTGCCGAAAGCAGCGCCTGCGTATAGGGGTTTAAGGGGTTCTGGTACAGCTCTTTTTTATCGGCAATCTCCATGAGCTTGCCGAGGTACATTACGCCTACGCGGTCACTGATGTGCTTCACCACATTCAGGCCGTGCGCAATGAACAGGTAGGTTAAGCCGAACTCCTCCTTCAGGTCATCCAGAAGGTTGAGCACCTGTGCCTGAATGGATACGTCCAGCGCCGAAACCGGCTCGTCGCATACAATCAGCTTGGGTTGTACGGCAAGAGCGCGCGCTATTCCCACGCGCTGGCGCTGGCCGCCAGAGAATTCGTGCGGGTAGCGATTGCGGTGGTGGTTTGCAAGGCCTACACAGTTTAACAGGTAGTTTACCCTGCCCTCCACCTCATTGGACGGCATCAGCTTGTTAATACGGATAGGTTCCGCGATGATATCGCCGATGGTCATACGCGGGTTGAGCGACGCATATGGGTCTTGAAAGATCAGCTGGATGTCCCGGCAGTATTCACGGCGTTTGGTATCGCTTAGCTTGGTAAGGTCGGTGCCGTTAAAAAGGATGCTGCCGGACGTAGGCGTATAAAGGTTTACAAGCATCTTGCCTATGGTAGTTTTTCCGCAGCCCGATTCGCCAACAAGCCCAAAGGCCTCGCCCTTATAGATATCAAACGAAACATCGTCCACCGCCTTCAGCACTGCGGTAGGGCGGCCAAGCAGGTCTGTTTCCATGGTGAAGTATTTCTTTAGGCCCTTTATTTGAACCAGTGGTTCACTCATGATTGGATCATTCCTTTCAGGCGCTTGCGCCTGAAAGGCACAAAACGTCATTCACTATCTAAAATTGCGGTGCGGCTATGCCGCAGGAGCAGTAATGCTCCGACAGCAATTCGGAAGTTTGAAAGATTTAACTTTCAAACTTTACCCTCCTCTGCATCACTGTATAAGAAGCACCTTACCTTAGCACCGTTTACCTCGATAAGGGCGGGTATATGTTCCTTGCATTTCTCCATGCACTTTTCGCAGCGGTCGGAGAACGAGCAGCCCTTGGGCATCTTCAGCGGGTTGGGCACCATGCCCTTAATCATATAAAGGCGCTCGCGCTCATCGTCCATCTTGGGAATCGACTCCAGCAACCCCACCGTATAGGGGTGCTTCGGGTCGGTGAACAGCGTTTTTACGTCTGCCTCTTCCACAATCTTGCCGCAGTACATTACAATCACCCGGTCTGCCGCTTCGGCCACCACGCCAAGGTCATGCGTAATCAGCAGCACCGCCATTCCAAGTTTCTCGCGCAGACTGTATAACAGCTCGAGTATCTGCGCCTGTATGGTAACATCAAGTGCTGTGGTCGGTTCGTCGGCAATCAGCAGCTCGGGGTGGCAGGCCAGCGCCATAGCGATCATCACCCTCTGGCGCATACCGCCGCTCATCTGGTGCGGGTAGTCGCCTGCTCGCTTTTCGGGGGAAGGAATGCCTACCAAATCAAGCATTTCCACCGTGCGCTTGAGAGCCTCTTCTTTCGAGAGCTTCATGTGGGTCATAATGCTCTCCATTATCTGATCCTTCACGCGGTATACGGGGTTTAAGGAAGTCATCGGCTCCTGAAAGATCATCGAAATCTGGTCGCCGCGAATCTTTTGCAGCTCGCTTACGGGCAGCTTGGTAAGGTCGGTTCCCTTAAAGAGAATCTCACCGCCCGCTACCTTTCCAGGTTCGGCAATCAGCCCCATAATCGAAAGCGAGGTAACGCTCTTGCCGGAGCCGGATTCTCCCACAATGGCTAAAATCTCACCCTTATCAACCGAAAAGCTGATATCATCTACGGCGTTTACCACGCCTTTTTTAAGCTTAAATTCAGTTTTTAAGTTCTTAACTTCAAGCAGCATATTGATGATTCCTTTCTTCAACTGCCGGGGAATTGCGCGGTTTCGGCGTAGCCGAAATTTAGGTTATATACCTAAAAGTGCAAAACCTAAGTTTGAAAGATCTATCTTTCAAACTACTTCCCCCTAAATTTTTCTGGACTTGGGGTCAAGCGCATCACGCAAGCCGTCGCCCAGCAGGTTAAACGCAAGCACCGTAATGGTGATGGCGATACCGGGGAATATCAGGGTGTAAGGGGCCGAGAAGATAAACCCGCGCGCACGCCCGAGCATATCACCCCACTCGGCGAAGGGGGGCTGTACGCCAAGGCCTAAGAAGCCTAATGCTGCGGTATCCAGCACCGCGGAGGAGATACCCAGGGTAGCTCTTACCACGATAGAGGAAAGAACGTTTGGCAAAATATGCTTAAACACAATGCGGAAATCCTTGTTGCCCACTACCCGTGCTGCCTGCACATAGTCGTTTTCCTTTACCGAAAGGATGCACCCGCGTACGATACGTGCATATTCCGGAATGCATACAAGGCCGATGGCGATAACCGCCTTATCAATACCCTTGCCCAGTGCCGCCATAAAGGCGATAGCAAGCAGGATGGAGGGGATGGCAAGCATCATGTCCATGATACGCATGATTACGGTGTCGATTTTGCCGCCGCGGTAGCCCGCAATGGCACCCAGTATAGTACCGATGGTAAGCGAAAGCGCAACCGCAGAGATACCAACAGTGAGGGAGATATGCGTACCGTCGATGATTCTGGAGAAGATATCTCGTCCCAATTGGTCGGTGCCGAACCAGTGCGCGGCACTCGGGGACTGAAAGCTGATGGTCATATCGGAGTAGTTCGGGTCGTACGGCATAATAAAGCGTCCAAACACCGCAACCAAGGTAAGCAGAAGAATGATGACAAGGCCCGCCACAGCGCCCTTGTTGGCGATTAGCGAGAACCACATCTCCTTGAGCTGAGATTCGGGCTTTTCCAATACCACCTCGGAGGCTTGTTCATTAACAACGGCATCCAGTTCATTTTGCATATCGGTTAAGCCTCCTTCTTGGAATACTTGATACGCGGGTCAACCATCGCGTAGATAATATCCACCACAAGATTGATTAGTACAAAGGTGATGGCTACGAGCATTACCACGCCCTGCACCACGGGAAAATCTGATTTCAAGATACAGTCAACCGTGTAGGAGCCGATGCCCGGCCATGAGAATACCGTTTCGGTAAGCACCGCGCCGCCCAGCAGTGAGCCTAGCTGCAAGCCGATTACCGTAACAATCGGAATCAAGCCGTTGCGAAGCGCATGCTTTCTGATAACCTTGCCCTCGCTCACACCCTTGGCACGGGCAGTGCGGATATAATCCTGCCCCAGCGTTTCAAGCATGCTGGAACGTGTCATACGCGCAATAATCGCCATAGAGTACATGCCAAGCGCACTGGCAGGCAGTATCAGGTGGGCAAGCGTATCGCCTATCGACTGAATATTGCCGGTCAAAATACCGTCGAGCAAAAAGAAGCCCGTTACCTTCATGGGCTGCATCAACGGGTCGCCTCTGCTGCCCGAGGGCAGAATGTGTAAGGTTCCCGAAAAGATAATAATCAAAATAATACCCAGCCAGAAGATTGGCATCGATACACCAATGAGTGCGGTAACCATACCGGCGCTGTCAAAAATCGTGTTCTTCTTTACCGCCGAGATGGTGCCGATGATAATGCCAAAAACCGAGGCAAGGATGATCGCCGCGATGGCAAGCTCAATGGTTGCGGGGAAACGGCTGAGAATCTCTTTTAGCACCGGTGTTTTGGTGTAATAGGAGGTACCTAAATCCCCCGTAAAGATACCCTTGATAAAGTTGAGGTACTGGATATAGAGGGGGTCGTTCAGGCCGTTGGCCACACGCCACGCATCAATCTTATCCTGTGTAGCATGCTGGCCCAGCACGATGGGCGCCGGGTCTGGCGAGAACACGCGCATAATGACAAACACAATAATTGAAACACCGATGAGTACCGGTATCAGCATCAGCAAGCGCTTAATGATATATTTTAGCATCTGCAACAAACCTTTCGATGGATTTTGAACATATCAAGTTTTGCATGTGCCGGAGCTTCCGGCATATGCAAAGCATAACATGAACTTTGCCTGCTTATATTTGATTTTGTCTCAAAATCAAATATCAAACACCGGAAAACAAAGCTTAGGCCGAAAGCCGAGAATTGTGTCCCGGCTTTCGGCTGTCGGCTTCTATTGCTTCATTGTTATTTCGTTTTAGACATGCCGGAGAGGAATATGTTGCCGGTTACATGGTAGTAGTAGCCCTGAACAACCGGCCTGTAAGCGGAAAGTAGCTTGGAGTGAGAGATCGGCAGCCATACGCTGTTGTCTACCTGATTCTGCTCAAGCTGCGCATAGATGGCATCACGGTCAGCGCCTTCGGCAGCAGCCTTGCCCTTGGCAATAAGGTCAAGGTATGCAGCGTTGTCGTAACGGGAAACGTTCATGGAGGGATCCTTATCAGAGAGCAGCGACATGAAGTTATCGGGGTCGCCGTTATCACCGGTCCAGCCGTAGAAGCAGATATCAAAGTCGCCGGCCTTAACCTTTTGCTTGTAGGTGGTCCAGTCAAATACTTCGATGTTGCAGGTTACGCCAACCTTGGAAAGGTAACCCTGAACTGCCTCGGCAAGAGCCTTACCGGTAGCGGGGTTGTACGGTCTGGGGTTGGAGTATGTAATCACATGAACAGTGGTTACGCCGGCCTGAGCAAGCGCAGCCTTGGAAGCAGCTTCATCATAAGCAACCTGCTTAATGTCTTTGGAGAAGCCGGGAACGAAGCTGGGCAGGATGGTGTCTGCGGGGGTAGCATAGCCCTGATAGAGGCTCTTTACCAGCTCAGGAACATTGATAGCCTGAGAAAGGGCCTTGCGAACCTCGGGCTTGCCGCAGATAGAAGACTGGGTATTATAAGCCATGTAGTTGATGTTCATACCGTCGGGCTGGTCAACTGTATTGCCTGCCTTGGTAATCTCGTCCACTACGGTGGCATCGATTCCGTCGATCATATCAACCTCGCCGTTATTGAGTGCTACCACTCTGGCAGAGTTATCCTTGATAATACGGAAGATTACGTTCTTGGTCTTGGCCTTCTCGCCCCAGTAGTTATCGTTTCTGGTAAGAACAATAGACTGTTCTTTGTCCCAGCGAACAAACTTGTAGGGGCCGGTGCCAACAGGAGCCTCGTTTACGTTGTTATTATTCTTCTTGAGCGCTTCGGGGCTAACCATAGGCGCAGCCATGCTCATTGCAAGGTTGTATAAGAAGGGGGTACACTTATCCTTTAAGGTAATTACCACAGTGTTGGCATCCTTCGCCTCAACCTTGGTAACATAGCCGTACACGAAATCAGCGTAAGGCATATCCTCGGTAGCATTACCCTTCATCTGGCGCTCAATGTTGAACTTTACAGCATCAGCGTTAAAATCGGTGCCGTCCTGGAACTTAACGCCCTGACGGAGCTTGAAGGTGTAGGTCAGGCCATCGTCGCTTACTGTCCAGGATTCTGCAAGGCAGGGCTCCAGCTTAGTGGAATCCTTGGCATACTTAATGAGGCCTTCGTAGATGTTAACGATAACCTTGGAAGATTCGCCGTCATCTACGAGTGCGGGGTCAAGGCCGCGGGGGTCTGCACCCTGTGCAAAGATGAGGGTATCCTTGGGGTCGTTGGATGCGCCCTGTGCGCAAGCCGTTAAGGTTAGGCACAAAAGTGCAGCGGCAAGCACAACAGCAAGAACTTTCTTTACCGTGTTCATTGTTTTTCCTCACTTCATATATTATTTTGAAATAAAAAAGGACGCTAGCCATAAGATGGCAAGCGTCCTTGCTTGTAATGGGTATTAGAATACCACATAATAAGCTATTACGCAATTGTGAAATTGCATAAAAATGACGCCTGTTCGCACGAAATCAATTTGTGTAAAGCGTTTCATCTCATCTATTCAAGAGAATTTATTCCCTTAGGCAACAGATCGGAGATGATCTCATTAAACTTTATTGGATATGTAAAACTCACAACGATCTCGTTGTGCGGAAGTCGTTTCTTGGTTTAAAGCAGTAAAGGTTTAAAGTAAAAGCCCTTTAAATTTGTATAGTTTTAACTTGGTGCTCTTATGATAGCAACTTTTATGCTTATTTTCAAGAGTGGTTGTTAATAAAATAACCGCCGATTACCGAATTTATTAAATATGTCTGTTGTGGTTATGGTATTTTGTGAATGTATACAACACAATTTCGATTACATCTGTAGTGCGTTCGATAAGGCGCCGGTTACCATAATTGAGCAACCGGCGCCTTGTTATCAATATATTATGTGTACAGCCTGAAGCGTTAAAAAAAGCTTCAGGTAATACTAATCTCTGAAAATAGTATTGAATAGTCTGCGTCAAAACCCATATTTGAAAGGTTTTGATTCATTTCTTTTATTTGATATAAGTATAAGGTGCAATGCCTTTACCTTTATTGCTTAGGCGTCTTGTGCCTTAGTAAACCAAAAAGGCCGCTGCGCAGCGGCCTTTTTGATTGGTATATGGGGGTTATTACTCAGTAACATCTGCATACTGGAAGTACCAGTAGCTGCGCGGAGAGTACCAGGAACCGGTGATCTTCGGGCTCTGCAGATAGAATTCCTCTTTGTTGGTTAAGGGGATGCAGCCCATATCCTTCATCAGGATATCCTCGGCCTGATGCAGGTAGCCAAAGCGGGTCTTGGGGTCAGTTTCTGCGGCGGCCTTCTTCATCATGGCGTCGTAATCGGCGCTAGTATACTTACCGTCGTTGTTGCCGTTAGTGGTCATGAACAGATCCAAAATATTGGAGGGGTCGTTGTAGTCGAAGCCCCATCCGTTACGGCTGGAAATATAGTCGCCGGCGCGGCGCAGGGGGGTAAAGGTTGCCCACTCAACAATGTCAACCTTCACAGTAATACCAAGCTTCTGCCATGCCTGCTGGAGGTACTCGGCAACAGTCTTGTTATATCCGGCGTCATTGGTGGAGTAGGTGATAGCGGGGAAGTTCTTGCCATCGGGATAGCCGGCCTCTGCAAGCAGCTTCTTGGCCTGCTCCAGATTCGCTGCGGGGTCGCTGGAATCGATGTAGCCCTTGCCGCCGTTTGCATTGGCGGGGAAGCTGCTGCCGTCCCAGTCGGTGATACCGGTGCAAACGATACCGGTAGCGGGCGTATGAATACCGTTGAGCAGGGTTTCAGCCAGATACTTACGGTCAATGGCCAAGCTCAGCGCCTGACGAACCCTCGGATCGGAGAACTGCTTAAGGGTATCGTTTAGGCTGATATAGGAAACGCTCAGGGAAGGATCAACATGGAATTCGGGGTTGCCCTTCAGCGAAGGAATCTCAGCGGCGGGAACATACTTAATCATCATAGCCTCGCCGGTCTTATAGGCTGCGTAGGCTGCGTTGGAATCTTCAATGAGCAGCAGCTTGATGGAATCAAGCTTAATGGAGGCTGCATCCCAGTAGTTGGGGTTCTTTGCAAACAGGATGTAGGAGCTGGGAACCCATTCCTTGATGTAGAAGGGGCCGTTGCAGATGTAGGTTTCAGGCTTGGTAGCCCAGGCATCGCCGTTCTTCTCGATGGTGGCCTGGTTTACGGGGCTGAGTGTCTGGAAGGCAGCGAGCTTGTCGAAGTAGCTGCAGGGGTGATCCAGCACAACCACGAAGGTGGAGTCGTCGGGTGCAGAAACAGCGAGTGCATCGGGGTTACCGCCCGCAGCCTCTGCAAAGCCCTTTACCATACCCAGTACGGTCTCACCGTAGGGAGCGGCGGTTTTGGGGTCAGCTACACGCTTCCAGCTGTAAACAAAATCCTTTGCAGTTAAGGGGGAGCCGTCAGACCACTTAAGGCCCTTGCGCAGGTGGAAGGTCCAGGTCAGGCCGTCTGCGCTGGTTTCCCACTTTTCAGCGGCACCGGGGATAATTTTCTCACCCTTGTCGATGCCCAGCAGGCAGTCATAGGCAAACAGCAGCATGTTGCCGCCGTCTACCGAGCTGTTTAAGGCGGGGTCAATGGTCTCGGGGTTTGGGCCGAGCTGGGCAACCAGCTGCTTGCCGGCAGCGGTGTTGCTCACACTGGGAGCGGCACTGCTTGCGCCGGTGGCGGCGCTGCTAGCGCTGGGTGTGGCGTTACTGCCACAAGCGGTAAGAACTAATGCGAAGATCATAGTGAGTGATAACAAAAATGCGATTTTTCTTTTCATCAGTTGTTCCTCCTCTGATTGTAATATATTTACATTCATCGTGCGGGGTTGCACAATGAGTTGTAACATGTTTAACGCATTTCCTGCCGGTTAAGCCGATAGGTTTGGCTGTTAACCTCGGGAACACGGTGACAGTTTCACTAATATCTGTTATTTCACCCTGTCCAGATGGTGGCAGGCCGCGAAATGACCGGAAGAAATCTCTTTAAACTTTGGCTCTTCAGCGGCACAACGCTCGTCCGCGTAGGGGCAGCGGGTGCGGAAGCGGCAGCCGGATGGCGGATTCACTGGGCTTGGTACATCTCCCTCCAGTACGATGCGCTGGGTATTGCGGGAGGTTTCGGGGTCTGCAACAGGGATCGCAGAAATCAAGCTTCGGGTATACGGGTGTACGCTGTTAAAGGTCAGTTCATAGCTGTCGGCCAGCTCTACCAGCTTTCCAAGATACATTACGCCGATACGGTTTGAGATATGCTTAACCACGCTCAGGTTGTGGGCGATAAACAGATAGGTAAGCCCCATACGCTCCTGAAGCTCCTCGAACATATTTACCACCTGCGCCTGAATGGATACATCCAAGGCAGAGATGGGCTCGTCGCAGACAATGAACTCCGGGTTTACGGCCAGAGCACGAGCAATACCCACACGCTGGCGCTGACCTCCGGAGAACTCATGGGGGTATCGGTTCGCGTGCTCAGTGTTAAGCCCTACCAGACTCAGCAGCTCTACGATGCGGTCACGCCGCTCGTTTTTATTGGCCGCCAGATGGTGGATGTCAATAGCCTCCCCCACAATGTCACCTACTGTCATACGAGGGTCAAGGCTGGCGTAAGGGTCCTGAAATACAATCTGCATCTTACGGCGGTAAGGCAGCATATTCACATGGGTGATGTCTGTTCCGTCATAGATGATTTTACCGCCGGTGGGCTCATAGAGGCGTAGTAGCGTACGGCCGGCAGTGGTCTTGCCGCAGCCGGACTCGCCCACAAGGCCCAGTGTTTCGCCTTTGTTTATATAAAAGGATACATCATCTACAGCCTTTACAACCTTTTTTTCAAAAAGCTTTTCGCCGTTTACGGGGAAATATTGTTTTAAGTGCTGTACTTCAATTAATTTCTTGTCCTCCATCATGCCTGTACATCCCCCTGACTTTCAAATTTCGCCTTGTCAAGAAGCCAGCATGCACTGTAATGAGTGTCACTCAGCTGCGTGTAGTCAGGCATCTGTTTAAGGCAGATCTTCATGCAGGAGCCGCAGCGCGGCGCAAAGGGACAACCCTTCGGGGGGTTGAGCATGTCCACCGGCATACCCTCAATGGGCACCAAGCGTTTATGCTCACGTTCGTTTAAGTTCGGGATACTCTGAAGTAAGCCCTTGGTATACTCATGGGACGGATGATAGAATATCTCGTCTGTGGTACCGCACTCCACAACCTTTCCCGCGTACATAACGGCAATACGGTCGCACATGCCGGCCACAACACCCAAATCATGAGTGATGATGATAATGGACATACCCAGCTTCTTCTTTAAATCCATCATCAGTTCCAAAATCTGCGCCTGAATGGTTACGTCTAGCGCGGTGGTAGGCTCGTCGGCGAGCAGCAGCTTGGGCTCGCAAGCGAGGGCAATGGCAATCATTACACGCTGGCGCATACCGCCGGAAAGCTCATGCGGGTATTGTTTTAAGCGCTTATCCGGCTCGTTGATGCCCACCAGCTGCAGAAGCTCGCGCGCACGTTCGTGAGCCTGCTGCCTGTTCTTATCGGTGTGCAGCAGAATAACCTCCACAATCTGATTGCCAATGGTGTAAACCGGGTTTAAGCTGGTCATCGGGTCTTGAAAGATGATAGAGACCTCATTGCCCCTCATCTTTCGCATATCCCGCTCCTTCATCTCGTTGATATGGTGACCGTTGAAATAGAGGTCGCCGCCGACTAAACGGCCCGGGTGCGCTGTTAGCCCCATAAGGCTGTATGCGGTAACCGATTTGCCGGAGCCGCTCTCGCCAACAATACCCAGAACCTCTCCTTGGCGTACAAACAGTGAAACATCGTTGAGCGCCTTAACCTCGCCGGCGGGGGTGAAAAAGGAGAGCCGCTCATTGCGAACATCAACTAAATACTCGTTCATTGTGCTATCTCCTTTCTCAGCTCTTCATCTTGGGATCAAACGCATCCCGCAAACCGTCGCCGAACAGGTTAAAACTGAGAATGATTAAACAAATAAGCAAAGCCGGCGCAAGCAGCAGGTAAGGGTAGGTATTCAGGCCATTAAGACCGTCGCTGGCCAGTGAACCCAGTGACGGCAACGGAACAGCAACACCTAAGCCAAGAAAGCTTAAAAAGCTTTCGGTAAAGATAGCGGAAGGAATCTGCAGGGTGGTGGTGACAATTAATGTACCGATGCAGTTGGTGAGCAGGTGCTTGCGTATAATACGACCGTTGGAAGCGCCCAGCGCTCTGGCGGCAGTAACGTATTCGTTCTGCTTGAGCGTGAGCACCTGGCTGCGGACAATACGCGCCATCCCCACCCAGTACAGCAGGGCAAACACAAGGAAGATGCTGATAAGGTTGGGGCCTAGTATCTGAAGCCATTGAAACCCCTGCGTTTCAGCCAAATTCTCAAGGGGCTTCTTGATGGAAAAGGAGATCAACACTATCAGCAGAATATCAGGCACCGTGTAGATGATATCCACAATACGCATCATAATAAGATCCAGCCAGCCGCCGAAGAAACCGGCCACCGAGCCGAAGACAGAACCGATCACCAGTATGATAGCCGAAGCAATCAGGCCAACCAGCAGGGATATCCGGCTGCCCATCATTACACGGATGGCATAATCACGGCCCATATTGTCGGTTCCCAGAATGTGGGGGAATACCTTCTCTCCGGCATCAATGCGGGCCTGCTCCTGAGGGGAATAAACCATAGGCTGAAGGAACTCAGACCCTTGGATCTGCTGCTCGTATTTATAGGGATATATTCCAGGTATAAGAAAGGAAAACACCATAATAACCAAGATAACCACAAGGCTTACCATTGCCACTTTGTTTTTTAAGAGACGGCGCATGGCATCCTTCCAAAAGCCCACGCTCGGGCGCATCTGCACCAGATTCTGCTTTTCCGCATCGGAAGCGGGCAGAAAATCGTCGACAGTCAGTTGAAAACTGATAGGATTTTTTTCACTCATCTTCCTGTCCTCCTCAATTTAACTGGATACGCGGGTCAATAAGCTTATAGGCAATATCCACCAGCGTATTCATCACAATAATGAGCGTCGCCAGGAAAATGGTTGTGCCCATAATAACGGTATAGTCGCGATTTATAATAGAGCTTACAAACTGTCCGCCCAAGCCCGGTATGACAAAGATCTTTTCAACAATCAGGCTGCCGGTCAGGGTATAGGCCAGCATAGGGCCTACATAGGTAACAACAGGCAGAATCGCGTTGCGCAGAGCATGTTTAAACAGGCTCACAAACTGCGACAGCCCCTTGGCTCTGGCCGTACGCATATAATCCTGACCGATTACATCCAGCATGGAGGAACGCATCAGGCGAGTGATATAGGCCATGGGGTAAAAGGAGAGCGCAAAAACTGGAAGAATGTAGTGAATCGGCGTGGTAAGCCCCATGGTCGGCAACCATCCCAGATACACACCGAAAAGATATAACCCGACAGTACAGATAACAAAGCTGGGGAACGCAATGCCGCAGGTAGCGATAACAATAATAACCTGGTCAATCCACTTACCGCGGTTCATTGCGGCAATGCTGCCCAAAGGAATCCCAATCAACAACGCCAGCAGAACGGATAACCCGCCCAGCTTAGCCGAAACAGGAAATTTGCTGGAGATGATTTCAGCTACGGTGCGGCCACGCTGCTTGAGGCTAAGGCCAAAGTCACCTTGAACGGCGTTAACCATATAGTTCTTATACTGAACAATCAGCGGCTGATCCAAACCATACTTCGCTTTGAGGGCCGCCTGTGCCTGCGCACTAATAGACTTTTCGGAAATGAACGGACCGCCGGGCACCAGGTTCATCAAAAAGAATGTGATGGTTGCAACCAAAAAAATGGTGAATGCAGCCAGAATCACACGTTTACCTATGTACTTAATCATAGTTCCAGTACTCCCTTTTTTTTATTGGAAAGCCTGTCTACCGGCATAAAAAAAGGCACTCACCCAAAAGGCAAGCGTCCTTGCTTGTAATGGGTATTAGAATACCACATCAGCAATTTTTAAGCAATCGTTAAATTGCATAAAAATGACGCTGCTTTGCCATAATAGACTGCTTTATAGGCGTAATCATCATAGTATATTAAGGTCACGCGAAATGCAGTTAAGGGTTTCGCAGCCGTTGGCGGTAACCAGCACAAGGTCTTCGATACGCACGCCGCCAATATCAGGCAGATAGATACCTGGCTCGATAGAGAACACCATACCCTCTTCCACCGGGTTCTCATTCACCGACGAAACATCGCCGTATTCATGCACCTCAATGCCGATGGAATGCCCCAGCCGGTGGGTAAAAAAGCTTCCATACCCCGCTTCGGCTATAATATTACGCGCGGCCGCGTCTATATCGCAAAAACGCACACCCGGCTTGATGATTGCGCGTGCCGCAGCGTTGGCTTGCTGAACAAGCCCATAAACCTCACGCAGTTTTTCGGGTACAGAACGGTAAAAATAGGTGCGCGTCATATCGGCGCAGTAACCGTCCTTTTTGCAGCCGATATCAATCAGCACGCAGTCGCCTTCCCTTAACACCGTCTGGTCTGGCGCGTGGTGGCCGATAGCTGCGTTTGCCCCAAAGCCGATAAGCGGTTCAAACGATACCCCTTCGGCCCCAAGGCAACGGTAAGCCGCAATTACCTCAGCGGCAAGCTGCTCCTCGGTAATCCCTTCCCGTACCTTCGCTGCAACCATCCCGATTGCCACATCGTTCATCCGCGAGGCTCGGCGCATCAGCTCAGCCTCGTTCTTATCCTTGCGGGCTCGCACACGGTCGACGCAAACAGAGGCATTTTTGTAACCGGATGCCGCTTCAAGCTCCATCAGCCCTAGCAAGAACCGTGCCGGCATGTTCTTGTCAATACCGAGCGGCTTATCCCTTTCAATACATTCGGCAAGCAGCGCCACCGCGTTCTGGGTATCGCTATACCATACCTTTTGAACGCCAAGCTCCTCCGGAACGGTAAACAGCTCGTTAATCAGCATGCGGTTTTGGCCGTTACTGTTCATGTACAAGGCCAGCAGACGCTCACCCGGGTCTATCCATCTTCCTGTTAGGTAGTAGATCGTTGCCGGATCGGTGATCACCATCTGGGCTAAACCGATTTCGGCTAGGCCTTTTATGGTTTGGTCTAATCGTACATTGTTCATTGTTTGCCTCTTGTCGTGTTTTAGCGTTGTAGCGATTTAGCGTTTTAAAGTAAAAACTAACTAAATTTTTAGTCAAATTGACCTAATGTTCTTATGATAGCAACTTTTATCTGTATTTTCAATAGAGATTGTTAAGAAATAAACTGGTAATTTTGAGTTTATTAAAAATATCTGTTATGATTGTAGTTATTTTGTGAATGTGATACAATAAATGTAAGCAATCCAGCAAAGTATCTATCACCAATGCGGTAAATCTGTTCCATTTATGGCACTTGATACAGCGTCTTAGAAATTGGTTAAGCAGGAAAGGTAAGGTCAGACTATGTCAAAACAAACCTATGAAACCTCACGCTTTGAACGGCTCTCCTACGGCGGCTTCTTTCTTGGCCAGAACATTATCTATGTTATTCAGTTCCAGTTTCTCTCCTATTTCTATACCGAAGAAGTGGGGCTATCGCTCGCTTCCACCACGCTGATGCTGCTGATTGCCCGTATCTGGGACATTATAAACGACCCGATTGTGGGCGCCATCGTGGATAAAAGCCACTTTAAGAGCGGCAAATACCTGCCCTGGCTGCGTTTTGTTACATATACCGTTCCGCTTACGATGGTTTTTGTATTCTTTAACCTAGGCGCTTCGGTGGACGGAGGCATAAAGCTGGCATTTGCCTATATAACCTACATTTTGTGGGGAATGCTTTATACCTGTTCTGATTCCCCGCTCTTCTCGCTGGGTACGGTGATGAGCTCAAAGGTTTACGAGCGTGACCTGCTGATTTCCTACGGGCGTTTTGCCGCGGCTCTTGCGGCTATTCTGAGCGCAGTGTTTATGAGCCTGAAAACACAGGTGGGCTGGACATGGACAGCCGCCATCTATATGATCTTCTCGTTCCTTGTAATGTTCCCGTTGCAGTTTACCGCAAAGGAACGTGTACAGTATAAGCGAAGCGAGCATATTCCGTTTTCAAAAATCTTTAAGTATCTGCTGAAGAATAAATATCTGCTGATTTACTATGTAGGGTATTTAGCCATCGGCATGGTAAACACCCTGCAGCCAATCGCCCCGTACTTCTGCAACTCCAACCTTGGCAATGAGGGTATGCTCACCATTGTAATGGGGCTGAGCGTTATTCCGGTGTTGCTCGCAGCTCCTCTTTTGCCGATGCTCATCAGCCGGTTCGGCAAAAAGAACCTCACTATCTACACCTCGTTGGGCGCTATTGTACTGAGCATAGTACAGTATTTTATGGGGTACGGCAACTTTGTGCTTTTCTTGGTAATTACGGCTATCCGGGTGCTGTGCATGCAGTTCCCGCTGCTGATCTACGGTATGTTTACCGCCGACTGTATTGAATACGGCGCCTATGTAACCGGCGAGCGTACCGAAGCAATTGCCTTTTCGGTTCAAACCCTCGTAACCAAGATGGGCGGCACAATATGCAATACCATCTGCCTGCAGCTGCTGGTGTTCTTTGGTTATGTACAGCAAAGCCCCACCCAAACACCCGAGGCGCTTGGCGGCATCTGGAAGATACTAACCCTTTTACCCGCTGCGGGCTTTGGCGTGATGATTATCATTATGCTGTTCTTCTATAAGCTCTCGGAGGAGGATGTGCAGAAGATTATGCGCATCAACCGCGGCGAATCCAATGAAAAGGTAAATGTATAATACGTTGTAGTAACAATAGAGGAAGGACACGACATTCCATGGTCTATTCAAGAGAGAGCCGGATAAAAGATGTACTGAAAAGCCCTGTGGGACACGATGTAATTGCCAAGCTGCTGATGCAGGCTGGCAAGAGTATGGCGCTGGTGGAAAACCCGATTGTGGGCAATATTAAGCTCAAAAGCCTGCCGAAGCTTTCGCGCGGCTTAGTGGATGATTCATTTGTGGATCTGCTGGCGTCTCTGTTTAACAGTGTACCCGATACCCCGCAGCCGTATGACGGGCCGATACAAAGGGCTTGGTGGAAGGAGGCGGTGGTGTACCAGATCTACCCCCGCAGCTTTCAGGATTCAAACGGCGATGGTATCGGTGACCTGAACGGCATCACACAGCGGCTGGATTACCTAAAGGAGCTTGGGGTGGATGTGCTGTGGCTCTCACCCATCTACGACTCCCCCAATGACGATAACGGTTATGATATCCGCGATTACAAAGCCATCATGAAAGAGTTCGGTACCATGGAGGACTTTAACCGCCTGCTTGACGGAGTTCATGCCCGTGGGATGAAGCTGATAATGGATTTGGTAATCAACCACACCTCCGACGAACACGCGTGGTTTAAAGAGGCGCTCCAAAACCCCGATTCCCCCTGCCGCGATTATTACCTGTTCCGGCCCGCAAAGGATGGTAAAACTCCCCCAAATAATTGGACTTCGTTTTTTAGCGGCAGTGCGTGGAACCACTACCCGGAGCAAAGCTTTTGGGCTTTACATTTGTTTTCTAAAAAGCAGATGGACTTAAACTGGGATAACCCCGCTCTGCGCAGCAGCGTGTATGAGATGATCAACTGGTGGCTGCAAAAGGGTATCGACGGCTTCCGCCTGGACGTTATCAACTATATCTCTAAGGCCGAGGGGCTGCCCGACGGCAACGAAACGGTTGGCAAGCTGATGGGCTTTACGGGCGTAGAGCACTACTTTTACGGTCCTAATCTGCACCGCTGCCTGCAGGAGATGCACGAAAACACCTTCTCGCGTTACGATGTAATGACCGTAGGCGAAACCCCCGGCGTAGGGATAGAGATGGCAAAGCTGCTCACCGATGAGCGGCGCAAAGAGCTGGATATGGTGTTCAGCTTTGATCATCTTGAAAACCCCGGCAAGGCTCGTTTCGACCTCTATCGCTATGACCTGCGATGCTTAAAGGAGATTCTGTGCGACTGGCAGCAGCACTACGGCAACGCCAGCTGGAACAGCCTGTTTTTTGAAAATCACGATAACCCGCGTATGGTGTCAAAGATAAACCCCGACCCCGCCTTTCGCGAGGTAATTGCCAAGCTGCTTGCGGTAATACAGTTTACCCTAAAGGGCACACCGTTTGTATTTCAGGGGCAGGAGCTGGGCATGGTAAACGCGAGTTTTAGCTCGATTGACGAGCTGCGCGATATTGAAAGCATTAATCTATACCATGAGCTGCTGCAAAAGGGCAAAAGCGAGGCTGAGGCGCTCACGATTATTAACGGCGGCAGCCGCGACCACGCCCGTACCCCTATGCAGTGGAGTGGCGAGCCTAACGCGGGCTTTACCGCAGGAGAACCGTGGATTAGGCCCAACGCCTCCTACCCTGCCATTAACGCGGAATCGGAGCAGCAGGATGCACAGTCGGTATTTGCGTTTTACAAGCAGGTGATTGCACTGCGGCACCAAAACCCCGCGCTGGTTTACGGGGAGTTTGCCCTAGAACCCACCCCCCGCGAGCTGTTCTGTTACCGCCGCGTTTTAGACGGTGCGGAGTTTTATATCGAAATAAACCTTACCGAACAGCCACAGAAGCGCAAAGCAAAAGCGTCAGCCTATACGCCGGTGCTGAGTAACTATACAAAACCTTTAGAAATGCTACGCCCGTATGAGGCGACGATATACCGAATATAAAGCAACACCCCATAAAGCCTTTACCTACTGGCTTTATGGGGTTTTCGTTAATACTAAAGCTGCACATGAGGATTGGTATAGCGCGTTCTCTTCTGTGTTTTGTTCCCATAGTTGATTGCCTCAACCGGACAGTTTTGCAAGCATCCTAAGCATAATTCACAGTGATGATTCCATGTAGGCTTATTATTAATCATTGTAATATTACCCACACTACAAATTCTTTCGCATTTGCCGCAGCCCGTACACAAAGCGTTTACCCTGAAATTAATGTCATTCGTGGGGAAGTCTTTAGCCGCCGAGCGGTTTACCGGTTTACCGAACAGTGTATCAATCAGGTACTTGCTCTTAGCGAGGGGCTGTTCTATTTTGTTCAGTACGACTTTACTGATGGCTGATACCTGAAGTGCTTCATCATCAAACCGTTTTTGCTGTTTTTCCTTGCTGCCTGCATCATACTTAACAATATAATTCTCAGGCATTTTAATCATAAAGCCGGAATGAAGCTTAAAATTCTTGGCCCGCAACAGTTCATTGACTTGTACCAAAGAGGCTCCTACTGTGTTTCCGCAGGTTACAACCGCAAATAGATAAGGATTACCGGCAAGCTTGATTTCACTTAAAAATCTCGCGATAATATTAGGGATACCCCAGAAGTACACAGGGAATACAAGCCCGACTCTTTCGGCAGTAATCTCATTGTTCGTATTGTATTTTGCAAGGTTAAGCACCTCACATTCTCCTATTTTTTCTGCAATATCCGTTGCAACCTGCAAGCTGTTCCCTGTCCCGCTAAAATAGAATATAGCGTTCTTCATTGTCATCATCCTTTTACAATTTTATAACTATCGAATTGTTTGAGTATTAAAAAAGGAAAACTGGTGTTACGGTTTCATCTCCGCACGCCGTTCTCCGTTTCTAACTTAAAAATCAAAGGTACCCTTCAACTCTTCAAGAAGTGCTTTATTTACATGCGCCACCAAGTACTTGCCCTCTTTTTGGGTTTCGATTAATCCGGCATTGCTAAGTTCTTTTAAGTGATGAGAAATCGTAGGGGCGCCGATGCACAGTTTCTGCATTACTTTCGTAATTGTACAGTCGCAGCCCGGCTCGAAGTTCTTTTCATCACTATTTAAGATGCTAAGGAAAATCTCCAGCCTGTTTTCGTTCGATAATGCCTTATAGATTTTAGCCAACTGATTTGTGGTCATAATCAACCTCAATTCGATAGTTGTCGAACTATCGCAATTTTATCACATCAAATAGTTCATGTCAATAGCCGCTTAGTAAGCACTTCCATGGCTTTTCGGTTGCGTCCCTTTAGCTTACCAATGGTTTCTGCGGATTCTGTCTTTTGCGGCAAAATGGTACTGCTCGTTGATTACAGCGCCCTTTTTGGGGTAACCCAGTGCCAGATAACAGGGCAGCACATAGTTTTGCGGGTGGCCAATGACAGTGCGAACCTTTTCAAGCTCATTCGAAAACGGTATCCTTGTTACACCAAAGATGCCCTCGGAGGCGGCTGCCAGCAGGATATTCTCAATACAGCACCACATCGAGGCAAAGCCGTTAAGGTCGTTAATGGCCTTGGGCGCAAGCAACGGGTGTTCCTGCTTAAAGAAGGGAAGCACCAGCGCCCCCGCGTTGTACAGCATGGCATACTGCTTGGGGATCGCGTCGTAATACATCCTGCGCTGGCCTTCGTCTTTTAAATTCCACGCAGCAAGAATCTCATCAATCTGTTCCCTGCTCACGGTTTTAGGAATAAGCTCCACCATCTGTGCGCGCACGTTCTTATCGCTGATGACTACGAATTCCCAGTTTCGCATGTGGTCGTTGGTGGGTGCCTTCAGGCCCGCGTCCAGTATCCGTTCCAGCGTATCGTCCTCTATCGCTATATCTTCAAACTCACGAATGGTTCTTCTGGCGGCTATTGCTTCATAGATGTCCATATTCCTTGATTGTTCCTTTCACATTGCCTTTGGCTTAACTTTATTCTCTTGCTTTCAGCTCATACATCCGCGAGGAATAATCGCCGAAGATTTTAACATTGTCGTTGTAGCCGGTGCCGGAAAACTGGTGCTTGAGCTTGATGCCGTAGCCGTTTAACAAATCTCCTCCTGCCTCGAATACCTCGTCGCACATCGCAAGCATGTAGTGCGAGGAGAGCACCGTATGTATCACACCGTCGCCGCGAATCTCCACCGGCAGCACATTGTTTACAAGATCGCCGAGGGTTTTGAGGTTCACATACTGTCTGCGTCCGGTTACGGTGTAGTCAAGATGGTCATCCAACCCCGTAAGGCGCAAAAGCTCGTTGCCGCGGCCGACAGCGGCGGTTTCTTGAAACAGCGCGGCCACGGCCTCCCTCTTATCCGGCGATACACACAGCCAGATGCGTTTATCCGGGTTAAACCCGCCGCGCAGGCGGTAGAACCGGCCGAACTGTATCACCCTGCGGTGTGCCTTATAGTAGGCTACCTGTTCCTTGATGGCCTTTTTATCAAACTCAAACAGCTTGGAAAGGTCGAGCTCATACCCAAAGCAGCCGAAAGCCGCCACGTTAAAGCGGGTTTCGATGGGGGTGTTGCGCAGCGTGGCAAAGCAGGGGCTTGCCGAAACATGCGCACCCATCGTCGAAATCGGGTAGCCGTAGGAGGTGCCCTCCTGAATGGCGATGCGGCACTGCGCGTCGGTGTTGTCGCTGGCCCAGGTTTGCGGCATATAGCACAGCATGCCAAGATCAAACCGGTTGCCGCCCGAGGCGCAGGACTCAAACAATATCTTCGGGAACCGCTGCGTGAGCGTCTCCAGAACCCCGTACAGCCCCAGCACATAGCGGTGGAAGAACTCCCCCTGCCGCTCGGGCGGGAGAGTTGGGGAATAGATGTCGCTGAAGTTACGGTTCATATCCCACTTGATATAGGTAATGTTGGCACTTGAAAACACCTTGCTGAGCGTCTCTGTCAGGTAATCGCAGATCTCCTTGCGGGTAAGGTCAAGGATAAACTGGTTGCGTCCCTCACTGGGGGTGCGGTTCGGTGCCTTGATGGCCCAGTCGGGGTGCGCACGGTAAAGGTCGCTGTCTTCGTTCACCATCTCGGGCTCCACCCACAGGCCGAAATCCAGCCCCAGCGCGTTCATCTTTTCGGCAAGCCCCTTCAACCCCGACGGCAGCTTCTTTTCGTTTACATGCCAGTCGCCCAGCGAGGAGGTATCGTCGTTACGCCTGCCGAACCAGCCATCATCCAGCACAAACAGCTCGATGCCCATATCGGCTGCCTCTTTGGCAATGGAGAGCAGCTTACCCTGCGTAAAGCTGAAGCTGGTGGCCTCCCAGTTGTTAATGACAATCGGGCGCTCGCGGTTCTGCCACTCGCCGCGCACAATATGGTTGTTCACAAAGCCGTGCAGGTTGTGCGAAAGGCCGTTTAAGCCCTCCTCCGAGTAGGTAAACACCGCCTCGGGCGTATAGAACTCCTCGCCTGGGGCAAGCAGCCACGCAAACGAGGAAGGATTAATACCGGTTAACAGGCGGGTTTTATGGTTAAAGGTAACCTCACAAATTTCACTGTGGTTGCCGCTGTAAACAAGATTCATGCCGTAGCAGCGCCCCGTCTCCTCGGTGCAGCCGTCGGCGGTAAGCATCACAAACGGGTTGTGGCGTGCCGAGCTTACACCCAGCTTGGAATCGTTTACAAAGATGCCCTCACAAAGCCTGCGGCTGTGCATGGTGCGCTCGCTGGCCCAGGTACCGTCAAAGGTTACAAACGAATAGTTGCTGTCAAACAGGTCAAGCTGCGCGCTCATGAGGCGCCGCAGCGTAATTTTCTGCCCACTGTTGTTTTTGGCGCAAACAAAGCGAGTGATTACATCGTACTCGGGGTAAACGCAGTAAAACAGGGTTAAGTCCATACCAATGGCTTCATCCCGAAGTATTACCTCGGTGGTTTCGCAGTTCTGCTCGGTGCCCAGTGCGCTAGGCAGCTTGGGGATTCCCCGCCTGCCCTTATAGGTTTTATGGCAGACGTATTTAAAGTCGGCTACCATGCAGCCGTTTGCGGCGGTAAGCTCAATTGCGGGTTCACGGTAATCACCCTTGCCCAGGGCAGAGTATTCCAGGCACTGGTCGTCAAGGCCGATAGTGGGGTACTCCTTCTGGTACGCCACCATCGAGCCGTAGGGTACCGCATTGGGCTGAGTAAGCACAGCGGCATCCTTCAGCGGGCGGATGCGTCTGCCGTAATACAGGTTTTGAAGATGCCCCGTGGGCAGCACCGACATGATATAGCTGGTATGCCTTGTGTTTAAGTGGATGATTGTGCTCATACTGATGTCCATCCCTTTCCTGCAGGAATCGGGGAAATGTGCGTTTATACTTGTCACGATTATAAAGCCTCTAAAAAATCGAGCAGCTTTTTTGCGAATTTTTTTAGGAAGGTTTTAATGAGTGATTGGTATTATCCCACGCCGAGCTTGGAGATATCGGAAGACTGTGCAAATGAATCAACATTATAAAGCAGCAGCACCTGATCGTAATCGCTCATGTTAACGAGGCTGGTATAGCTTTCGTTGATATAGCGAAGGTCTACCATCGTGATGGTGGAGTAATAATCGGTTAAGAACGGCACAAACGAGTTTGCGTAGGAATCCTTAAACACCAGGATACGCTTGCTGTTCGTATTACCGGTGTTGTTTGTGGTTATGGTAATCCTGGGCTGGTTCTGCCCCAGGAACACCGAGTATTGATCCTTTTGCTGCAGAAAATCCTTGAAATAGAGAGAGGAGTACTCGGCTGTCTTCTTGCCGTCGAACACTTCAACCTTTGCAATCTCCGCCGCGTCGCGCTTTGAGTAAAGGCTGATAATATCCGGCTGAATGCTGCGGTAACCAACCTTGGAATAGAGCGTGCCGTAAAAATTGTGCGAAATGTTTGCAATATCATAGTCCTTGGTACCGGAGGAATAGAGCCCGAGCCGCCCCGCCGCCTCGCCGAAGGCGTAGCATGCGCCCAGTGTCGTCCAGTGGTGGTCGGTTCTGTAATATAGATATTCCGACCGGTGCTCGTACAATGCCTTGTAGATATCTATTTCGTTGGCAATACCGGCAAGCTGCTTTGCAACCGTCTCCTTGATGTATTGGTGCTGGTCCCAGCTGGGGTAGCCATAGGGTAGCTTATCACGATAGATTTCCGATGCTGTGGGAACCAGCATCAGATAGGTGGGCAGCTGGTTTTTCTTCACAAACTTCTTAACGGCATCGATATTCTTCTGGGTTTTGCCCATATCCGGCTCGGGGATATCCTCAATCAGGCGGTCACCACAGATAAACACCTTGTTGTTTTCACGCTTGCCGCTGAAGTATTCAAGGTAGCCCTTTACCGCAACCCAGCTGTCACGGCCAAAAAAGTGGTCGGAGAAATAATCCTCCACCCCGTTCATAAAGCTACGGTCTTTTATCGTTTGCAGCGAAGGTACCGGTGCCTTGGCAAGCATACGGTTTTCCATCTGTGAAAAATCGGTCTTGGGCCAGAGCAATGTTACCACCGGTAAGGCCAAAAGGATTAGTGCAAACAGCACCGTCGATAGTATCTTTGACTTCATATTTATCTCCACGCCCTTCGGTCAGCGTTGTATACTAAAACCTAAAGTATAAAAACGGGTTATAGGTAGCGTCCACCAGATAAGCCGTACATACCAGCATGGTAATAACCTGCAACACCACGGCGGCAACCTTCACGAAGCCGGGCCTGGAGCGATAGATTTTAAATACCAGCTTCTTCGCCCAGTCGGTGGCGAAGATTACGCAAAGCGCGAATATCAGCCCGTAAGACATCAGCAGGTAAACAAACTGGGCATCGGTGCCCTTGCCGTTTGCGCCGAACAGGGCACCATAATAGCGAAAGGCCATGCCGACATCGTCAAACTCAAACAGCACCCATCCCATCACTACGCAAAAGAAGGTGTACAGGCGCGTGATGGTAAACGGTATCTTGGCAAGCACCTTGGAAAGGAAAAGCCGTTCGATAATCAGCAGTATGCCGTAATAAAGCCCCCACAGCACAAAGTTCCAGCTCGCCCCGTGCCATAGGCCGGTAAGCATCCATACAATCAACAGGTTCAGTACCGTTCTGAGCATACCCTTGCGGTTACCACCCAGAGGGATGTATACATACTCCCGAAACCAGGTGCCCAGCGTCATATGCCAGCGGCGCCAAAAGTCAGTAACACTTTTTGAGACATAGGGGTAATTGAAGTTCTGCGGGAAGTGGAAGCCCAGCATCCTGCCCATGCCAACCGCCATATCGGAGTAGCCCGAAAAATCGAAGTAAATTTGGAAGGTGAAGGCGAGAATACCGAACCACGCCGTAGCGGTGGAAAGGTTTTCAATAGGCGTTGACTTAATCAACGTCCAAAGCGTACCGATATTGTTGGCCAGCAGCACCTTTTTGGCAAGGCCTTGAATAAAAATGCCCGCGCCGTCGCCAACATTCGTGATGCTTGTGCTGCGTTTAGAGAGCTCTCGCTGTACGTCGTTGTAACGAACAATCGGGCCCGCAACCAGCTGAGGAAACATGGATACGTAAGACGCATAGTCGATGAAATTCTTCTGCACAGGAACCTTGCGCCAATATAAATCAATAGTGTAGCTCATGCTCTGGAAGGTATAAAACGAGATACCGATGGGCAGCGCAATCTTTGGGTCGCTGATTGTTAGCCCGAATAGTGTGTTAATATTCTGCACCGCAAATGAATTGTATTTAAATATTGCAAGAATACTAAGGTTCACTACGATAGACGATATCAACAAAATCTGCCTGACTCTTTGTCTTTCATCAAACCGTGCCATCAGGCGGCCGCAGGTATAATCCAGCAGAATCGTTGCGCTCATCAGCAGTACATAGACCGGCTCTCCCCACGCATAAAACACAAAGCCTGAAACAAACAGCACAAAATTCCGCGCCTTCTTGGGTACGGCAAAATAGCAGATTAGCACAATGGGCAGGTATAGGTATATAAATGTTAGGCTGGAAAATACCATGGGGTTATTCCTGTCCTTCCTTTTGACGTGTTAGGGCTGCAACGGCCTCGCGGTAACGCTGCAAGGGTACTGCTGCGTTGATGACGTCCAGCATGGCATTGGTGCTCAAACGCTCGGGCAGATTTAAGCTTTTTAAAAGCCTTCGGCGCAGCTCGGCACTGTTAGGGGCACCGGTAAGGCCGTCGGCAAACAAATCCGCCTTGGTAATATATTCGCGGTGGCGCTCGCTTTCGGCGGCGGTAACGCCCGCCTTCTTTAACGCCTCCAGAATCGCCTGTTTCGAGACGCCCTCTACCCCCAGCTTGCCCTCCTTGGAGGGAAGGGCCTTTCTTTTCTCCTTACCGAGGATATCGGGAATATAGGCGTGCAGTACCGTTCCCTTCTGTACGGCTCCTTTAATAAAGCTTCGTATCTGAAAGCCTGCCCGGTCGGAATCGGTAAGCACCAGAATACCGGTGGTTTCGGCCAAGGCTCTTATCATCTCAAGCTGCTCCTCGTTCTTGAAAATCGAGAAGCCACCCGTCTCTATAATCACGGCGTCGATGATGGAGGATAGCTTTATTTTATCATACTTTCCTTCCACAATCACGGCCTGTTTAATCGTAATCAATTCTTCTCCCCCGCTCTCAGGCTGAGCAGCCGTGTAACGGTCTCCTCCAGCAGGGTAAAGCTGTCGACCTTACTGCTTTTCATATCATAGTCGCAGCGCAGCAGGATGTCAAGCGCGCCCGAAAGGTAGCGCGGGGAAAGCCTTTCGGCGTCCTTTTCCACATAATAAAACCGGTTGGAGTTGCCCTTGTAGTTAAAGTCCTTAAATACATCCTTCGCCTGCCTGCCCGCAGTGCGTCCGCATTTAATGCGGTAAAAATCGATGGTGGCGGCAGAAAGTGCTGCCAGCACCGCCACCGGCTCCTCGCGATTATAGCGGTAGACGCTTATCAAAGACATTGCCTTTTCAAAATTTCCTTCTGAAATCGCCTTGGAAAGGTCGTACACCATTGCGTCAAGCTGCTTAACGCACAGCAGCTCCACGTCCTCCTTGGTAATCTCCGCCTTTGGGCGATAGGCGCACAGCTTATCCAGCTCCAGCAGCAGCTTATCAAGCTTCCATCCGCTGCGTTCACACACCTCGCGCGCCGTGCTGTTCTCCATGCGGCTGCCCTGCTTTTCGGCATAGTTGCGGGCATAGTTTACAAGGTTGCCCTCCTCGCGCTGCCCAAGCTCCGCCACCGCGCCGGCCTTATCGGCAAGCTTGATAAAGCGGCTCCACTTGGCGGGCAGGCCCTTTTTGCCGCCCGATTCCTGCGAAAGCGTGGTGAAGATGAGCACCGTGGTATCGGGCAGCTCGTCAAGCAGCTCCTGCAGCTTGGCAAAATCTGCCTCAACGAGCGCCTCGGGGCTGAAATCGTTCACCAATACGCATCGGCGCGGCTCAAACAGGGGCAGCGCCATAGCCGCGTCGGCAATCGTATCAATATCGGTCGTCTTGCCGTCGAGCTTCATGATATTAAAGCCGGAGGGGTCGTCAGGCACCGCCTTATTCACCAGCCGGTCAACATACTGCTTTTTTAAAAAGCTCTCTGCCCCATAGAGGAAGTACACCCGTACGCAGGGCTCATTTTTAACATGCAGGCAAAAAGTCTTTTCATCCGTATAGGTCAACCGTACCTTCCTCCAGTCGTAAGGTTTTATTCTGTGAGCAGCTGAATACCAGCCTTTTGCCCTTTGCTGCACAAAAGAGGCTTTTGCCTTTAAACTGCTCCTTGTTCTTTTCTATACAAGCGTCGTTTGCGATGTAATACCGCGCCGAGATGCGGTTAAAGCCCTTGGGCAGGTAGCCGCTGAGTACACAAACCTCCGCCCGGCAAAAGCGCTGCGGCAGCGCGGAGGCATCCGCTTTGCCGTAAAGAAAGAGCACAGGAACCCCGTTTGGTGTTATGTAAACCGCACTCCCCTTCGGCTGGCAGATGATCTGCGCCATACAGCTGTCCAGCAGGGTAACGGTATTAATCTGATTTGTTGAAAGCTCGCTGTAAGCGCCGGCCCCGGCCGCAAGCTCCTCAAACCGGATGCTGTTGCGGGCAAGAGCTGTCTTGTTTACCGTATAGCGGGAAAGGATATCCTTTGCGGTCATCCATGAGGCATCGTTGAGGTAGGGCACCATAAGCGTCTGTACCTCGCCCAACCCAAGCTTACTGATATAATAGCCCGCTCCGGTTGCGGATTTTTTGGTATCCGTACCCGTAAGCACGGCAGCGGCACTACTGTTATATAACACCGCGGTTTCACTGAGAGCCGGGTTTGGAATTGCTATATAAACGCTGTTCTGCCCCGCCTGCACAATACCGCAGGCAATGCCCGCAACAAGCAGCACCGAAGCTGCCGCCGCAAGCGCAAGCGCATTCTTATACCGCCGTTTTACCGCGCGCAAGAGCGCCGCCACGCCAAGGCAGAGCACCACCAATAAAACCGCCCACAGGATATTGACCGAGACCGCCGCATAGTCAAGGCCCGCAAACACCGCAGCGATTCGCATAATCACAAGGGTTGTCACCTTGGTTACCAAACCGGCGATGCGGGTAAGAAAACCGTCGGGGGAAAACGCGCCGAAAACGCCTGTAAGCAGCGAGGCCGCCATCTGCAGGGGAGCAAGCGGTGTCGCCAGCACATTGGCAACGGGGCCGATGATCGATACCCGCCCGAACATCACCGCAGAGATGGGGTAGGTAAAAAGCGTTGCGGAAAGAGAAAGGGTAACCGCCTGCACCACCCATCTCAGGTGCTTCCACAGCCATGGCAGAAAGCGTTTTACCACTGCGTCCATAGCTGGAGAAAGCAACAGAATGGAAAGGGTGGCGGCAAACGAGAGCAGAAAGCCCGCGTCCAGCAGCACCGCAGGGTTTGCCCCGCATAGTAATAGTGCGGCAAAAGCAATGGAATTCTTCGCGTCGTTCTTACGGTTAAAAAGCTGCGCCATAAACAAAGTGCAGGACATAATGCCCGCACGCACCACCGAGGGGGTAAAGCCGGTAAAGGCTACAAAAAACAGCACCGCCGCCATGCAAACAATCGCGCTTGCCTTTTTAGGCACGCGGAACCAGCCCAGCAGTAGCAGCAGAAACTGTGCAAGGATAGCGGTATGCATACCCGAAACCGCCAGCATATGGCTTAAGCCTGAATCTCGGAAGTTATACTGCACCTTTGAAGAGACTTTCCCCCGCTGCCCGGTGAGCATGGCTGCCGCCACCTTACCCGCTTCACCGCCCACCGCGTGTTCGATTGCCGAATTCACCCGGTCGCGCCATGTGCGCACGGCCGCCATCACCGGATAATTGACGGGGTTTTTGTAGTTTATATCACCGTAGCTGTACGCAAAGGCATAGATACCGTCGGCACGCCACACCGCATAAGGGCTTTCGGAGGCAAGAGGAAAGGGTGGGGTAATGCTCACGTTTGTGGTAAGACGGTCGTAATAAACGGCATCCAGCGGCGCTGTTACCGTAAGCCGCATCTTCATCCGCTGCGGTACACCGGAGCTTGTGTATTGCTCGGTCTGCTCGTTATACAGCGCTACGGCAGTGGTGACAATCTCGTAATCGTACTTACTGCCGCGCTGGCCTTTTCTATCCAGCATCACGGCGGTAATGCGCGCCTTCTGCCCGTAAACTGCCGAGGCCTGCCGCGGCACCTCCACCGTTTTGTACGAGGCTACCATCAGCCCTACGGTAAAAGCCAGCGCCGAAAGCAGCACCACCCGCAAGATGTTCAGCGAAAACCGTTTGATAAGGCAGACCGCGCACACGCTACCGCAGGCGATTGCCCCTATTATCATCGCCCCATCAAGGCTCAGATTAAAACAAAATACGACCGCCAGCGATAACAGATAAGCACATCCGATTATTGGCAGCGGTCGTTTTATCATGCTGTTCTCCTTTGATGTCGAAGAAAACGGCTAAATTACGTCACCTGTTAGCTGTTATTTGAAGAACAGCGGCAGCTTCTCAAGGAACAGGATATCCTTGCGGTCGGCGGCCTCGCCCTCGGCGAGCACGGCCATCCTGCCAACAGTATTGCCGCCCGCCTGCTCTACAAGGCTTTCCAAAGCGTTTAAGCTTTCACCGGTGCTGATGACATCGTCTACAATCAGCACGCGCTTATCCTTAAGGCAGTCGATATCCTCTTTATCGATATACAGCTCCTGAATACGCGCGGTGGTAATCGATTTTACCTGCACACGGATCGGCGCCTTCATATACAGCTTTGCCGATTTGCGCGCAAGGATATACTTCTTGCCAGACTGGCGCGACATCTCGTAGGCCAGCGGTATGCCCTTCGACTCAGCGGTGATGATCACATCGTGGTCGGGTGCTATCTTATTAAGCTCGGTTGCGCAGGCAATGGTAAGCTCAACATCCGAGAACATCACAAACGCGGCAATATCCAGGTGCTCGTTTACCGGGCAGAGCGGCAGCTCGCGTGTAAGGCCCGCCACATGCAGGGTATAGTATTTATCCATCTGATTTCATGTCCTTTCAAGATTCTATAAAGGGGTATCAGCCGGGAGGCCAGGATAGCAGGCGTTTGCCAAGCACATGAAAATGCATATGCTTTACCGTCTGCCCCGCGTCCTCACCCACGTTGGTCACCACGCGGTAGCCGCTTTCCAGGCCCAGCTCTTTGGCAAGCTTCGCAATCACCTCAAAGATATAGGCCACCTCACCGCTGTTTTGCGCGGTAATCTCGCTTGCAGAGGCAATGTGCTTCTTCGGTATTACAAGAAAATGAACGGGAGCCTTTGGGTCGATATCGTAGAAGGCAAGCACCCTCTCATCCTCATACACCTTATTGCTGGGGATTTCCCCCGCGATAATCTTACAAAACAGGCAGTCCATTCGCAGCGCCTCCTTTATCTGTACTATATTATTATATTATTGTCCCAGCGCCTTGTGGATAATTCCGGGAGCTGCTTCAAGGGCTTCGGAAAGCTTCTGGGGCTCCTTTACGCCCGCCATAGCACTGTCGGGGCGTCCGCCGCCAGAACCGCCGGCAATGGCCGCAAGCTCTTTAATCAGCTTGCCCGCGTTTAAGCCCTTGGCAACCGCATTGCTGCCGCAGGCAATCATCAGGCTGCCCTTCCCATCAACAAGGTTGGAGAGTACGGCAACCGCATCGGCGTCCTTCTCCTTAATCTTGTCGCAGAGCAGGCGCAGGGTGTCTACCTTCGCATCGGTAAGGGGTGCCGCAATCAGATGAATGCCGCAAACGTCACAGCTGTTTTTGCACAGGTCATCCACCTGCGAGCCCGCAAGCCTTGCGCCCAGTGCCTCAATCTCCTTCTCCTTTTCACGCAGCTCCGCCATTACAGTGGCGGCACGCGAAACCACCTCGGCAGGAACCGCGGCCTTAAGGTTCTGCGCACAGGCGGCGATGGTAGCGTTCATCTCACCAAACAGCTTCAGTACGCCCAAGCCAGTGGTGCCCTCGATTCTTCTAACGCCCGCCGCAACGGAGGACTCGGAGATAATCTTAAACAGCCCAAGCTTTGCGGTGTTATCTGCATGGGTACCGCCGCAGAATTCGGTGGAAAAGCCCTTTGCCTCCACCACGCGAACGGTATCACCGTATTTTTCGCCGAACAGCGCCATAGCGCCGCGCTTTTTGGCCTCTTCAATGGGCAGCTCCTCGGTGGTTACCGGCAGTGCCTCAAGGATTTTTTCGTTTACAAGGTCTTCGGTTTTCTTTATCTCCTCCGCGGTCATGGCGCTGAAGTGCGAGAAGTCAAACCGCACATGCTCGGGGGTAACCAGCGAGCCTGCCTGATGCACATGGTCGCCCAGCACCGCGCGCAGCGCAGCCTGCAGCAGATGTGCGGAGGTGTGGTTGCGCATGATGGAGGCACGACGCTGCTTGTCTACCTCGGCGGTAACGGTATCGCCGGTTTCGATGGTTCCACTGAGCACGTTTGCCGAATGCAGGTACTGCCCTGCGGCGTTCTTCTTGCAGTCGGTTACCTCAAGCACCGCGCCATCCTTGCGGATGATACCGGTATCGGCCACCTGGCCGCCGCTTTCGGCATAGAACGGGGTTTTATCGAGCGCCAGAATCACGGTATCGCCCTCTGCGGCGCTGCCGGTGGCCTCGTTATCCTTAACAATCGCTAAAATCTTTGCGTCGGTGGCAAGCTCGCCGTAGCCGGTGAACACCGTTTTCGCAACGCCGAGATCCCCCAGCGCCTCGCTGGCCCAGGCGATACCGCCAGACTTTTTGCGGTCTTCTCTCGCGCGGGTTTTCTGCTCGGTCATCAGCTGCTCAAAGCGGGCATCGTCCACCTTCAGCTTCTTCTCCTCCACAATCTCACGGGTAAGATCAATCGGGAAACCGAAGGTATCGTAGAGCTTGAACGCCTCGTCGCCGCTGAACACACCGCTGCCGGACTTTACGGCTTCGTCAATCAGGCTTGCCAGCAGCTCCATGCCCTGATCGATGGTGCGGGCAAAGCGCTCCTCCTCCACACGGATATGCTTTTTGATATACTCGGCCTTCTCGGCAAGCTCCGGGTAGGCAGACTTATTCTCGTTAATAACGGTATCGCAAACCTTATACAGGAACGGCTCATGGATGCCGATGAGCCTGCCGTGACGCGCGGCGCGGCGTAAAAGCCTTCTGAGCACATAGCCTCTGCCCTCGTTGGAGGGGATAACGCCGTCGCCCACCATAAATACGGTGCTGCGGATATGGTCGGTGATTACACGCAGCGAAATGTCGGTTTTCTTATCGTTGCCATAGTGGATGCCCGCAATCTGGCTTACATGCTTCATGATGTTCTGCACGGTATCAACCTCAAAGAGGTTGTCTACCCCCTGCATCACGCAGGCCAAGCGCTCAAGGCCCATGCCGGTATCGATGTTTGGGTGGTCGATGCGGGTGTAGTGGCCCTTGCCGTCGCTGTCAAACTGGCTGAACACCAGGTTCCATACCTCTACATAGCGGTCGCAGTCGCAGCCCACGGCACAGCCGGGCTTGCCGCAGCCCTTTTCGGGGCCGCGATCAAAATAGATCTCGGAGCAGGGGCCGCAGGGGCCGGAGCCGTGCTCCCAGAAGTTATCCTCACGGCCGAGGTGTACCATATGCTCGGGGGCTACGCCAATCTGCTTTGTCCAGATATCGTAGGCCTCGTCGTCCTCTTCAAACACCGAGATATAGAGCTTCTCGGCGGGAATCTCCAGCTTTTTAGTGAAGAACTCCCACGCCCAGTTGATGGCCTCCACCTTAAAATAATCGCCGAACGAGAAGTTGCCCAGCATCTCAAAATAGGTGCCATGGCGCGCGGTTTTGCCCACACGCTCGATATCGGGTGTGCGGATGCACTTCTGGCAGGTGGTTACGCGCTTGCTGGGGGGTGTCTCCTGCCCCAGAAAATACTTCTTCATAGGGGCCATGCCCGAGTTTATAAGAAGCAGGCTTTTGTCGTTGTTGGGAACCAGTGAAAAGCTTTTCAGGCGGGTGTGCGCCTTGCTTTCAAAAAACGACAGATATGCTTCGCGAAGATCATTGAGCCCTTGCCACTGCATTACGTTATTCCTCCATTATTAAAACAATACTGCTGAATCGCAAAAAAATAAAAAAACTCCCGCCCCCTTAAAAAGGGACGAAAGTTACTTTTCCGTGGTACCACCCTGATTGCAAAAAGGATAACCCTTTTGCCGCTTTACCACCCTTAACGCGGGCGCCTCGCCGCGGTTGTTCCCGCAGAGCTCGGGGGCGGCAGACAACGCTTAAAACCGGCAAAACTTCCAGCAGCGGCTAACGCCGTGTTTTGCTCTCTGGTGCGGTTTATAAACCCCTTGCGTATCCTTCCCCGTCATAGCCGTAATACTAATATAATATATATCTGCAAACCGCATTAATTATATAGCGGCAGCAGATAATTGTCAATCAATTCTGATATTGACTTTACCCTCAGATTGTTGTAATATAGTTCTTGCGTTATTTATGCCGTTCATGCCGCTGTGGTGGAATCGGCAGACACAAGGGACTTAAAATCCCTCGGGGGCAACTCCGTACCGGTTCAAGTCCGGTCAGCGGCACCAAGAATAAACACAAGTCTATGTGTTTACTGTAAACAAAGACCCAGCCGAAAGGTTGGGTTTTTGTTTGACCATAATAGAATACTGCTAGACTATATCTGCTCCAAAAGAGGAATCCAGTTAACGCTGAATTCCTCTTTTTCATTTTAGATATACAACCCGCAGCCCTAAACCTTCCCCGTAAACGTTAAATACAGCAGAATAACATTCGCCGCTATAATAACCCCTGCTATCGTCCACCCGATAACGTTTGTGACCGGCTTGTTTACAAGGGAACCCATCAGATCCTTGCGCTTGGTTAAAAGCATCATCGAGATAATCGGCACCGGCAGGATAAAGCTTAATGTAACCTGGCTGAGTACCAGCGCGTTCATAGGATTAACGCCGCACAGGATGATAATCATGCCGGGTATCATGGTGATTAACCGGGTTACGTTATCGTTGATTTTCAGCCCCACAAACCCCTGCATGATGGTCTGCCCCGCCATTGTTCCCACGGCGGAGGAGGAAAGCCCCGACGCAATAAGCGCGATACCGAAAGCACCGCTGGAGGCCGCCCCCAGCAGCGGCGTTAAAGACTGGTGTGCCTGCTCGATGGAATCCACCGCTACCCCGTTTTTATAGAAAACGGCAGCCGAAACAATCACCATCGCCGCGTTAACAATAAAGGCGATATTCATGGCAATGGTGATATCCAAACGTTCCATCTTTAAATGTCTTTTCTTTTCCGCCTCGGTAGAATCCTTGTTGCGGTGCTGAACCAGCTGGGAATGCAGATAGATGACGTGCGGCATTACCGTAGCGCCCAGCATCCCCACCGCAATCAGTACGGCTTCTCCGCCCGGAATCGTGGGTACAAGGGTGTGCAAGCCAGCCGACGCCCAATCGGGCTTAGCAAGAAATATTTCAAGCGTATACGCGATACAGATAATGGCCACAAAGCCTGTGATAATCACCTCGATTACCCGCTGGCCGTATTTGCTGAGATACACAATTAAAAATGTAATAACGGCGGTAAGCGCTCCCGCAAACGCCATCGGGATATGGAACAGCAGGTAAAAGCCAAGCGTTGCGCCAAGAAACTCCGCCAGATCGGTTGCCATGGCGGCAAGCTCGGCGGCTACCCAGAAAAACCAGTTGATCTTTCGTGAAAACACCCTTCCGCAGAGCTGCGGCAGGTTCTGCCCTGTGGCGATCCCCAGCTTTGCCGACATGGTTTGAAGAAATATCGCCATCAGGTTGCTCCACAGGATAACCCAAATCAGGCCGTAATTGAATTTTGAACCGCCGCTGATATTGGTTGCAAAGTTGCCAGGAGCTAATAATATATTAGTACTGTTCCCTATAGTGCCTTAAATGTATAATTAATGGTTATGTTTTTATCGGCAAAAACATAAATTGAATCCACCAATTCAAGCACCGCCTTGCGTGATAGGTTTTCGACGTTTCTATATCTCAGAAGCTTTTTTTTTGCTTCAGCCAGTTCGTCGCAGCTATCAATTTGGCGGTTCTGCTTTTCAAGCCCGGCTAATTCATTTGTCATTACTTCAATGTCTTCTATGTATTTATTGCGGTAATCAAAATATTCATCTATACTTATAATCTCTGCTTTAAAGTCCTCATAGAGCCCTTGCTTCAGCGTTTCTGCTTTATAGATTTTATCTTTCAACTCATTTATCTTTTTTACGTTGCTTTTAATCTTGCTGCTGATTTTGCGTTGAATATCAACATTTTCATAAAGTATTTCAAGATCAGAGTACTTTTCAATTTGTTCTCTGATGCCGTTCAGCACCACATCTATCAGTATATCATATCGAATGGCATGGCTGGAGCACTTGTCTTTTCCATAAGTCCTATACGTCCCACAAATATAGTAAGTATATGACGTCTTACTGCTTGCTGAATTTTTACGAACTGACATAGCCCGTCTGCAATCGCCACAATAGATTAGGCCCGCAAACAAATAGACATTACCCGTTTGCAGGTTTTTTCTTGTATCCGTATTCAATATTTTTTGTGCGAGTTCCCAAGTTCCTTTATCAATAATTGCTTCATGTGTATTCGGCACAATCAGCCACTGAGATTTATCCAATAAGATATTCTGGTGAATCTTAAACGATTTTACTGTTTGCTTGTGTTGAACCATATCACCAGTGTATATCTGGTTTGTCAAGATTAATCGTACGGATGTATCATTCCAATACATCTGTTTTGCGTAATGCTCAGATTGCGAATATCTTTCACCTTTACTTTTCTTGTATTCCGAGGGGCATATTATTCCCTGCCTGTTTAACTCTTTCGCGATTGAACCTTTTGCCATTCCAGAAATAAAAAGCTTATATATAAGTTGTACGTTTGGAGCAACCATTTCATCAATAATCAAATGGTGCTTATCCTTTGGGTCTTTCATGTATCCGTAGCATGCCTGTGAACCGATAAATTCACCATTCTTGCGTTTAACGTCCAGGGCGGAACGCACCTTGAGGGATATATCATGAGCGTATTGCTCATTAAAAATATTCTTAATCGGAACCATTAAGTCATCATTATTGTATAGACTGTCAAAGTTATCGAGTATGGATATAAGGCGGATATCCTTCCTATAATACTGGTCTTGATATAACCCCGTATAGACATAATTGCGTCCCATACGCGATAAATCCTTTACTATAACACAATTAACATAGCCCTGTCTAATATCTTCTTCCATCCGTATAAAGCCAGAACGGTCAAAATCTGTACCGGTTCTGCCGTCATCGATGTACATATCATAAAATTTGAATTCAGGTTTTCCCGCAATATAATCAAACATAATTTGTTTTTGCGTTACTACGGAGTCGCTTTCTTCTTTACCAGGTTCTTCTCTTGACAAACGTATATAAAAAGCAGTATTCCACTGAGCATCTTTTGCTTTCTCATACCTGCTTTTTCTTGCCATTTTTGTCACCTCGTAAAGTTATTGTCTGATTGTTATATTCTCCTTTTATTTCATCGTCAAGGTCTGACAGTACTAACCTCTTTAGAATGTCCCCCAGGTCCTTATCACCATATGTATATGTAACCCGATAACCATGCAGATAATTGACCTTATCATTCATAGGTCCACCTCCCAGGCTTAGCGGTCTTATATAATATATGTAGTGAAATGACACTAGTTAACTAATAGTTTTGAAATAAACCCCGTAAGCCGCACAAGCCAAAGGAGTTTTGCCGCGCTTTTTTCTGCGTCCACTTTAAAGATACAGCCTTTCTAAACAACAAAAAACGCCTGCAAAATTGCAAGCGCTTTGTATATAATCGTCTATTTTGTCTCGGATACTTATGCGGGGGCTGATATTTCCGGTATAAACACAAAAAACGTGTGGGGTTAAATGGTATAACTAACAAGTACATCGCAGCCAGCTTAGGCAGAACGTTTGGCTATATATTTAAGCTTTCTTCTACACCCTGCTTTTTGCAGCAAAAATGCGTTCATATAAATCTTCGCCGAATGCTGTCTGCAAGGGCTTGCCTTCTATTAAGCGAAAAGTACGCTCACCGCTGTCTGTTCTCTGCGCGCGCCAATATTGCGTGCGCTCGTCTTGAAGAAAAGCTGCCGCATATGGATATAGGTGCGTGACGGAAAATACCTCAATTTCATTTTCAATCAGTGCCGAAGTGATCTGACGACAAATTTCCGAGCCCTCCCGTTCATTTGTAGCCGCAAAAGACTCATTGAACAGTATCATCGAATTCGGTTTTAATTGCGCTACAATACCGCTCATGCGCACGAGTTCTTCATCCAGCTTTCCGCTTGTCATCGAACCGTCTTCTTCTTTTTTAAAATGCGAAAAGATCCCCGCCCGAATCGGAATAGAACAGCTTTGCGCGCCCACAAACATTCCGCATTGTGCCATAATCTGTGCTTGCCCCAAACTGCGAAGAAATGTTGATTTTCCGCCTTGATTTGCACCTGTAATCAAATATAGGTGCTTGTTATCTCCCCGCAGCGAGTTTCCAACGGCAGCACCTTGCTTTATAAGCACAAGGCTGACGTCATACAATTCCTGCCATTGGCGGCTTCTGCTCTCCATCTGCTGTAAATCAGGAATGCATATCAGCTTTCCATATTGGTGCAGTGTATCGGCTAAATTCAGACAACCCACATAAAACGCAAGCTCTCTGCGCAGCATGGCAAAAAAGCCGGAAAGGTGCTCTGCCGATTGTGCCAATGCGTTTGCGGATTCGTTGATTGCCCGGTCTCGGCGTGCGCCCAGATCTCTAGCACCTGCATCATCCCGTGCGGCAATGGTAAAGGACGGTGCAAACATCCATCTGCGCCAGAAGTTTTTGTGGTCTTTTTGGCGCAGCATATAGTGAACTCCTTGTAGCCGATTCCCCATTGTTGCACTGATTAATACGCTTCGATCCTCTTTCAGGTCGTTCAATTCGTCCGTTACGGTATGAAAGTAGTCATCTGAAAGTTCCTTTTGCAGCATAGTCAGCAAATTACGAAAACCTTCGTACCGGAAATTGCTAAGCGATTCATCTGCAACCGCACGGAGCTTCATAAGCATTTCCGTGTAAATCTTGAGTAGATTGACGGCTGAGGAAAAGGTGCTGGAAATATAGTGGGAACCAAGCCATGACCACGAACCGCTCCTGCGCTTTTCGGTTTCAAGAGTAACCGCGTAAAGCTGGCGTACGGCAGAAGCATTGCTCAGTGCATCGTTCAAGTTTTCCTGACGATAGCGAAGTACGTCCAGATCTGTAAGCGGGTGCGAAAGAGCTGCTGTGCAGGCCTCCTGAATTACCTTGTCGTCTCGGCTCATTGCCGCAAGAATATGCCCCAGCTCCAGATCGGCCGCAAGCGTTTCCCAGCCGGAACAGGCAGTTTCTGCGGTATTAAAATCAGCATCACGATACATCAGATTTGCTTTCATTTTGCGAGCCTCCCACACAGCTGTTCATAAGTAAGCCCATGTCTCTGCGCGATTTGCAGGGCATACGCCAAGCCGTCTGCTGGTTTCCGCACAATTTTAAACGTGCGGCTGTTTTGGTCTTTATCATTGACCGTACTCATCATACTTACCGTTTCCGGGCCATGCGATGCAAGCTCGTCCAGGAATGTAACAATTACACCCGGCGCACCAAGCGCTGCAAATGCGTCCATCATTTTCCCGCCCAGCAGCAGTGCATCTGCCAGTGTTGTAGAAGCAAAGATTTCATTAACGATAATAATGCTTCTTGGGGTGGCTTTCTCCAAGAGATCATGAAGACGAACCAAATCGTCCTGCAGCTTTCCATTGAGCGTGTCGATGTTTTCCTCTCGGCCAAAGTGCGTTAGAATATTGTCAAAGTAATAAAGTGCTGCCTGCGTTCCCGGCACACACAAGCCAAGAGACGCCAAATAGTGAATTTGCCCAAACGCACGGGCAAAAGTTGTCTTTCCGCCCTGGTTCGGACCGGTTATCACCAAAAAACGCTCCGGTGTATCCAACGAAAAATCATTGGTAACCGTATTGCTGTGTTCCCGTATCGCCAGCGCCAAATTAAAACAGTCTCTAGCGTACAGATGATCCGCCATAGGGCAAAGAGTGGGGTAACAAAACGGCAGCCCTTCCCGCTGCAACGGTTCAATCATGTCAAGCCAAGACAGGTAAAACTGAATCTCGTTTGAAAAACGCAGGATTACAGGATCATCAAAGTGAAGATACTCTGAGCAAAAATCCTCCAAGCTTCGGAACACATCCGGATAAACTTTTGCCAGCATATCCAGCACCGCCACTTCAACATGATCCGCCGACGGTTCTTCCGACAATTTGTGACGATAGTCTTTTACCTCTCCCTGCCGGAACTTTTCAAAATTTCTTAGGATTTCAGCTGTATAGTCAGATTGATTCTCATATTTTCGAACACGAATTGTCCCATCCTTGATGAGCATACAGTAATTAATCTGTGAAAAATCTTCCCGCAGCCTTTTTACGCCCATACAAAGGGATTGGAAGGATGGCCGAGCACAATATTCCTTTAAATATGCAGAGAAATCGCTTAGCCCTTGCGCCTTGAATTGTATGGCCTTTGCTCCTTCGCTAAGCGTTGTTACCGCCTGACAATAACGGTCGGCATAATCCAGCATTCGGCCGCGGGTTAGATAGTTGTTGTCCCAGTGTTCCTTAGCTGACAGCAATTCGCGAGTGTTCTCCATGTAATGCGAGATTGCATATGCTTTGGTTGAGAACTCCTCAAACAACAACCGAACAGTTTTGTTTTCCAAATCCTGCATAACATCCTGCCGGTATTGAATGATGCTTGTATTATGCGCAGGCGTATAAAAGAACCTTTCCAGTTCAAATTCTTTCTTGGCTTTTAAAATCGGGTAAAAAATCTTATCCAAGTTTAAATCGTGAAAGCACTGCGGTTCTTGATTTTGCTGTTCTTTGCCTTGTTCTTCATCGTGTGGATACAAGATACTGGTAAACATAGCGTGTCCCTTTCCTTATAAAAAGGCTGATGAATTCAGCCTTTGGCAGAAGTCATCAGCCTTTTTTGCGGTTTCGGCATTACGCCGCGGGAGAACTTCATTCCCGGCTGAACACTATTTTATATGGTCGCTGAGCATACGCAGTATTTCCGGCATATTTTCGTTGCGTATCATAACGTGAGCAGGAGCCTTGAGCGTTTTTGAGGTGAAATTCCAAATTGCGGTTATTCCGCACTGTACCAGAAGGTCACAGCTTTGCTGTGCGCAAGCTCCCGGAGTAGTAATAATGGCGGTTTTAACGTCCAGCCTGCGGCATACCGTTTCCATTTCACTGATGTGATACACAGGCTTTCCGTAGGCGCCCTTTTTAATCACCTTGGGATCAATGTCGAATCCCGCAAGAATCGACAGATCATAGGCAGAGAAGCCGGCATAGCTCATAAGTGCTGAGCCAAGCCTTCCCGCTCCAACCAGCACAACACCCGTCACCTTACGATTGATTGTCAGTTTTGAGATGGCAGCTAACAGCGCAGCCGGAGCCTCTTTGCTGATTCGGTCTTTGCACAACAGTTGCTTCATATCCATGCGGATGATCTGCGGGTCGATCAGCAGGGCTTGTGCAATTTCCTGAACAGCCACAAACTCCTTTGTGGCTGGCAAATTATTCAGATACTTTTGGTACAGATGCAAACGTTGCATTGTGCCAGAGTCGATGTTTGCTGCATGTTCCATGCCTTTACTTAGTCTGGAATCCGTGTGTACGGTCCGACAGCCAAAAGAACGGAATGGCAATTATCTGCATTATAACAGAAAAGGCGACCATCCAAGCCGGCGATACATCATACAGCGCGCCCATGAGCCAACTGCCTAAAAACCAGCAGACACCGAATGCCGTTTGAAAAATACCAAAGCCAGAGGAGCGATTCTGTTTGGGAACAATTTCGGTAACAGCAGCTTTGAGGATGGATTCCTGCGCTCCCATGCCGATACCCCACAGTGCAACACCCAAATACAGAGCCCAGCGCGAAGTAAACATAAAAATAAAAATACCAAACGGCATGGCTACCAGGGTGGAAAGCATCAACACCCGGATGCCTTTTTTATCAAACAGCCAGCCAAAAAACAACGCGGCAAATGCATCCACCGCCATCGCACCCGCATACAGCAGCGAAAGCGCATTTTCTGATACCAGACCGGTTTTTACTGTGTGCATAGTGATAATGGAAAAATCAAGAAAACCTGCCCCGAATAAGCTAATTGCCACAATATAAAAGATGAACGAGCGGTTCATTCGAAACGCGGGGGCGGATGCTTTTGCAGGGGGCTCAAACTTTTCCGGCTCAGGAAAATGCCGCATGGCTACCAAAAGCAGCACAATTGTTACAACGGCAGGGATACCGAGGATTGCGAAGCAAATGGTATACGCATTATACAAGTCTTCCCGCTGTTTGAGCAGCATTACAACAAAGAGCAGTACCGGGCCAAGAAAGGCACCAATCTGATCAAGAAATTCCTGGATAGCAAAGCTCTTTCCCGTGCCTGTCTGCGACGCTGCAAAAGAAAGCAGTGTATCCTTTGCGGGCTTTTTAACGGCTTTGCCCATTCGTTGGATTACAATCAGCGCACAGGCCCATATCCAACCACCCTTTGGCACAAGCGCCAACGCAGGAATGGCAATACAGTCTACCACATAGCCCGCGACGGTCATTGCCCAATAATGCTTTGTTTTATCCGTGATATAGCCTGTCACAAGGCGCAGAGAATAGCCGATACATTCACCAAGGCCAGAAACAAAGCCGATTGCGGCAGCCGATGCTCCCCCAAGGCTCAAATATGCGCCCATAATACTGGCTGCCCCTTCGTGGGTCATATCGGAAAACAAGCTGACGATGCCCATTAGCAGCACAAACGAAAAAGCTGCGCGTTTCAACGCATCCTTTTTCTGCATGACAGTTCCTCCTTTAATATTATTCATACTGTTATGGCATAGACGTCGGAAAATTACAAAAATATAAAGCTGACGTCACTACCATAATGGCAGAAGTCATCAGCTTATAAAGCAGTTTCGGCACAGCCGCGGGAGTACTTCTTTCCCGACAGAATTATAACACATCTGCTGTTTGTGTGCAACAATCTTATTGGCTGCCGCATAAACACTTTGGCATATCACTTGAAATAGTGTGTTACCAGTAAGCAGCCCTATTCGTGCCTGCCGTGTGTATTATTATGTTATTATCTGGATCTATGTATGCAACACTGACAATAAAAGCCGGGCCGATAAATTGTAATAGGGTTCTTATACCGCTGAAAGCTTTGCGTTTTCTTCTTAGTCTTATTAGTGGCTCTGATAACGAACCGACTAAGGCATCTGCCGTTGGGGTATAGCTGTTATCAACCATTGTTCATCACTTCTCTACATTATTTCATTCAGGCGTTTGTAAAACCAACGCATATGTATTGCGATTAAGCCCCGCAAAAGGTCAAACCTCATCCAACCGTTATTACACCATAGTCATCACGCCTGGCTCAGGTTTTAATAATACTTATGAACAGCTAAGAATCTTAGTGGTGCCTAATTTTGACCTAATACCAAATTATGTAGCAGCAACAAAATGTGTTCCGCATTTCTACACCTATGAACCGGATTAGACAAAAAATAAGAAGCCTTCATCAAGCTTCTTAAATAACTACTGATCCTTATTCATTTCTTGAAACCGAGCGTAGCTTTGCAAAACTTCGGGGTGCTGCTTTAAAAAGGCATTAAAGGTGTTGATTGCCTGAAGCGTCGCGGTTGAAATGTCGTGTTCTATAAGCTCGGTAGCCGCCAGCACATCTGCCTTCACGCCCAGATTCTTTAAAAGCAGTTCTATGGTCATATGCCGTTTTAAAAGGTATTCCCCTGTTTTTTTACCGCTCTCGGTTAAAAATATGATTCCATACCTCTTATAATGAACAAGGCCCAGCTTGCTAAGGTTCTGAACCATACTGGTTGCCGAAGGGGCGGCGACATTCAGCTGCTCCGAAAGTGTATTGATGCGGATATACCCATCGTCCAGGCTGCTCCGGTAGATCATCTCCAGATAATCCTCCATGGCCGGGGTTAGCTGCCGTTGCTGCTTTTCCATGCGCTGATACCCGCGGACTGTATGAAAATTTGAGGATTCTTCCATAAAAGCCTCCATTCCGCCGCGCAGGCAGCTAAACCGGCAGCAAAAATAGCAACTTATTTAAAGCCAGCCTTTCCATAATATATTCAACATCAGTATTTTATAAAACTCCTTGTTACTGTTCGGTATAGATATGCCGGATAACCTCTTCAATGCTGACACTCTCGATGTTGATGTCTGCGACCGGCAGGCACTCGAACATGCGGTTGACGGCGGTTTTTACATCGCACTCTGAGAGGTCAACCTCAAACTCCGCCTTCATCCTGTTATACGACGTCGGATGAAACGGCTCAAGGGCGTGGTAGTCCACCGGGGTTTCGAACTGCACCTTTACCACCTTTCGCTTGGGGAAGTATTCTTGCAGCCCCGCCAGCCCGTCATCAAATACGATGGTGCCGTTGTTGATTACCGTAATGTTTTCGCAGAGATTCTCGATATCGCTGAGGTCGTGGGTGGTGAGGATAAAGGTGGTGTTCTTCTCCTTATTAATAGCGCTGATGAAACCGCGTACCGTCTCTTTTGATACCACGTCCAACCCAATAGTGGGCTCATCCAGAAACACCAGCGGCGGTTCGTGCAGCACCGAGCAGACAAACTCGCATTTCATGCGCTCGCCCAGCGAAAGCTGACGCACCGGCTTGTTGATGATCTCGGCGATATCCAGCAGCTCCTTGAAGTATTCGATATTGCGCTTGTATACCTCGTCGGGGATATCATACAGCTTCTTACGCAGATAGAAGCTGTCGATGGGCGGAAGATCCCATTCCAGCTGCGAGCGCTGCCCGAACAGCACCCCGATGTGCTTTACATACTCCTCCCGCTCCAGCCACGGCTTATAGCCCATGACATCCACCTCACCCGAGGAGGGATAGAGAATACCCGACATAATCTTAATGGTAGTGGATTTTCCCGCACCGTTCGGGCCGATAAGCCCGCGGATTTCGCCCTTTTTAACCGTAAAGGAGATATCATTTACAGCATTTACTGTCACATATTCGCGGTGAAATAAGGCTTTTATAGACGAAAGCAGGCCGCTGTCGCTTCTTTTGGGCACCTTGAAGGTTCGGCAAAGGTTTTTTACCTGAATAATGTCGGTTTTCTGGGCTGTTACACCCTTTTGCATTGTTATTGCATTCATTAATCTGCGCCTTTCCGGCTTATTAATGCCAAGATGTTATTTATATCGTATAAGTCAGCCGCCCACACTGGTATATTGCTTAAGCTTTAAATTCCACACCCACAGGCTCAGGCCAAAGAGCAGTATGCAAACCAGCATACCGGGCACAGCCGAGACGGCAGCCCGGCCCAGCAGTACCTGTGACGGGAAATAAGCGATTACCATAAACGGCAGTACGGTGGAAAGCACCACGCTCATAACGCGCGGAAAAATCTCCATGGGGTAACCCGAGAAGCTGAACAGCGCATTAATAATCTCCTCAACCCGATTATTCTTTGTTACCATAATGAGCAGGGTGCAGTAGAAGATTAAAAAGGCCATGAAGAGCAAAAGTCCGCAGAAAATCCCGGCCAGTACCAGCAGAACATCCAGCGCGTTCACGGTAAGCTTCAGCTCTATTCCGGCACCTGCCGTCAGGCACAGGCCTGTTAGCAGGATGCCGATGCTCCCCAGATCAAAGCCCGAGGAAAGCAGCAGCTTGATGGGCCTGTGCGGCAGTATCAGCAGCCGGTCAAAATCGCCGCGCCACGACATAGTGCTCACATTGGCAAACACGTTGCCGAACAGCATCCCCTTAACACCTGAAAAGATCAGCACCATGCCCTGAAACAGAATCACCTGCGTCAGGTTTCAGCCGGGGTAGCCCTTGGTGCTGGTAAACAGCACAAACTGAAATACCGGCCCGCCCGCCGCATTCAAAACGGTAATCACCAGCCCGATGAAAAAATCCGCTCGGTAGGCCATATTGCGCTGCAGGCGTATTCGGGCATACCATGCATATAACTCTATGGTTTTTCTTATATTTTTCATGTGCATTATGCCTTTCGCTATCCTGTCAACTGCATTTTGTCTTAACCAACCGCACAGAAGTGGCGCGAGGCCTGCCGCCAGCAAAGCCTGCACAGCCCGTATAATACCACAATCCATGCCGCCTGTATCGCAAGCACCCGTATAAACGCCCCCGGCGCGTTGGATGCCGCAGTATTCAAGAAAAACTGTATGGGCCAGTAGAAGATATACTCAAACGGCAGGAAGGCAAGTATCTGCACGGCAAGCTGCGGGTAAAACTCCAGTGGAATATAGCTTCCCCCCAACAGCATCATCAGCATGGTCTTTATCCCCGTTACCGCCGCGTTGCTCTTGAGTATAAACGCGAATAGTCCCGCTAAAAAGTTAATCATATACATCAGCACAAACGCCATCAGCACCGTGCAGATAAACTTGAGCACCGAAGGCAGCGACATAAACGATGGAAAATAGATAAGCGAATAAACCAGCAGCCCCGGCAAAAGCTCGGTAAACAGCGCGGTAATCCGCAGCCCTATCGAAAGCCCGAGTTCATAGGTAAACAGGTCCATGGGCCGCAACATATCCATCGCCAGCTCGCCCGAGAGGATGCGTTCCGAGATGCGGTGGTCGGTAAAGTTAAAGACAATCACCCATATAAAATGTGTGGCTGTAAAATACCATATCATCTGCCCCAGATCGTAGCCCTTAATGGTCTCCGCACCGTTATAACTGTAAAGGCTGGTAAAGAGTGCGATATTAATCAGCATGATGATAGGCTGAACCGCTACGCTGATCATAAAACCGAAGGTATATTGAACGTCTTCCTTAATCTCCAGCTTAATTACCTCAAAAAAGGACTTCATAGGATGTCACCTCCTTGAAACGTTTTCTGATTATAGCACATTCTGGTTATTGCTTCAATATTACTCAACGAAATGTGTGCAATTTTAGCGTTTTGTCCTGTTTTTAGTAAAACCCCAAACACATTAATAGTAAAAAAGTCGGCCAACACCTTCGTGCTAACCGACTTTTTCTACCCAAAACAATATGGTGACCCGGACGGGAATCGAACCCGTGATACCGCCGTGAAAGGGCGGTGTCTTAACCGCTTGACCACCGGGCCATAATAAGCAAGCCAATTACGGCAAGCCGTAATTGGCTTGTAAAGTGGTAGCGGTAGTAGGATTCGAACCGACGACACTGCGGGTATGAACCGCATGCTCTAGCCAACTGAGCTATACCGCCACATCTCACCCGGCCTTTGTGAACACCGAGCGAATTATATTATAATATATGAGATTGTGATTGTCAACATAAATATTTGGGTGTTTGAGCATGTAAATAAACCTTGTTTGTGCAGGGTTTGGGCGAATAAATCTCCTTGCGGCCCCTACTGTTAAAATCCAACAGGTTGTGTTATAATATAGATAAGAGCTCAACGATTGTGGTTTTTTGAAGATACTTAAAGGCCTGTGTCGTTGAACAATAAAGGAATGGTTGACGTTATTATGCAATATAAAATTACCATTATAGAAGATCTTGAGCCGCACAACCCCCAGCCGGAGTGGGACATCCTTCCGGTGGCAAAGCTTACACAGCCGTCTGACGCAACCGAGCAGGGCATCTTTGCGCAGGCCGCTTTGTGCTACCAGCCCGGTCTTGGCATGATGGCAAGGCTGTGGGCGTTTGAGGTTGGCCCCGCACGCGGAGAAACACAAAACGGCGAAAAAAGCCGTTTGGCTCTTGCGCTGGCACCCAACCCCGCGCGTCCTGATGACTACCTCTCGGTTACCTTTGAACCGGACGGCACCCTTACAGCGTATACTGTTATTAATAAGAATACCCTTGCCATAGAAAACACAAAAAGCCTTTCGTTTTTGGCCTTTGCGGGCGGCGACCTGCAGGGAGAGTATTGGGGCGGTACCTTTCTTTTGCCGCAGCAGCTGCTCAACGACAGCTTCGGCTGCTCACCCTACAAAAGCGGTGACCGCATAACCGGCAATATGCTGCATACCGGCATGGTGGAAGGGGCCCAAGCGACTATGGCCTTTTTCCCCATCAGCGGCAAGGAGTTAAGCAATCCGAAGCAGTTCGGCACTTTTGAGTTTATCCACTTTTAGGGTTCAAGAGAGATAAAGGAGGAAACGGTATGAAGGTACTTATTAAGCTGGCACTGATTATAACGGCAGCTTCAGCCCTTGCACTGGTTATCTACGGCCTGTTACTGCGCTTTTATCCGTACACCGTTAAGCCTTATTATACCCCCGCAGGGTTAAATGAGATTAAGCCGAACAACTGATAAGTACATAACAAAAGCTTAAATGGCGGTCGTAAAAACGGCCGCCATCTTCATTATCAGCGATATTTTACCTTCTAACTGTTTAGTTATACAGGTTCAGCAGGGTTTATTGGCTGTACCTGTGCATCCATCCGCGCAAATACCTTGCGGGAGCGTACGATATAAATCGCCGCCGCAACCGCGCAAAGCATCGCATAGGCCTCTGTGCCCCATACGCCGGTCTGCTGCATCAGGAAGATGATCGGGGAATCGACAACTAGGTGCAGCAGCACCGCAAACAGCACATAGATGAATTTGCGGCGGCGGATGGCATACAGCACCAGAATGGAGAGCGCCACCTGAATGGTCATAGCAAAGATGCGCTCCATACCGCCCACCAAAAACATATAGGAAGGGGTATTCACCATGCCGTCAAACAGCTGTTTTGCCTGGTCGGCAGGCAAAGCCTGTTCAATCAGCCCCCAGTTGCCGGTGTTAATCATCAGCGCGTAGACGGCATTGTTCACAAAAGCAAGCCCAGTAAGCGTAACAGCCTCAATACCGCCGTGGCCTAAGCCAAAGGCAAACCCGTCGTTCCATCCGGTTCGCTTCTTAAGGGCCACCTTGTAACCGATAAACCGCCCAAACTCCTCAAAGATACCGGCGGTAAGCCCAAGGAACAAGCCGCCCCAAAGCGGTGTTTGAGTGAATGCCCCAAATTCCGGCGACATCTGCCTTGCAATGGTGAGTGCAGGAATCCTGATGATTAACTGGAATACCGTGAACACCGCAGCACCAATCAAAACCGGAAGGATATGTATCTTCCGTTTGATGCACAGCACTATCACCAGCACAATGGGCATAACAAAAGTGATGAGCAGAGAGATTGATATACAAAGCAAAGATAACGCGCTTACTGTTTCTGTGTTAGCCATAATAACCTCCTTCGCCGTTACCGGCGATTTAACCGCTGCCCTGATAACCCGACAATTGTTAATTTGACGTAATGATACAGCCGCTTACAACAATAATCAATCACCGATTAATTACCCCGCAATGGTTGCATATTCACAACATCAAAGGTATAATTCAACTAGAAGTATATTTGAGATTTTTTCTTTGGCTTCAGGCTGCAGTATTAAAATTCTATTTAGAAATATTTCTAAATAACACCCACATCATAACACTATCACCATGTATATGCAATAGGTATTTTGATTTTTTCTAAATAGGCTTCTAAAATAAAGGAGGAAATAAATATGATAATGGACGACTACATCAATTTTACCATCGGCAAACAAAAGCACATCGCACTGATAGCGCACGACCGTAAGAAACCCGAGCTGGTAGAATGGGTTGATAAGAACAAGGATATTCTTAAAAACCACTTCTTATGCGGCACCGGCACCACCGCCCGCCTTTTGGCCGATAAAACCGGGCTTCCCGTGAAGGGCTACAACAGCGGCCCTCTGGGCGGCGACCAGCAGATCGGCTCACGGATTGTAGAGGGTACCATCGACTTTGTCATCTTTTTCTCCGACCCTTTGGAGGCACAGCCGCACGACCCCGATGTAAAGGCGCTGCTCAGAATCGCTGTGGTATACGATATTCCCATTGCCAACAACCGTGCCACTGCCGATTTCCTGCTGGCCTCGGCATACATGAACGAAGAGTACGAGCGCAAGGTGGTCAACTATAACAAAACCATCCTCAACCGTCTGGAAGAGATGAAATAGAAACCTTTGTCCATTATAAAATTCTTGTATTGTATTCAAATAAATAACGATTATAATTGAATTCATACAGTCTGTTTTGGGCATAGTCAAACCTTATTATTAAGATTGGACGTGAAGGTAATATGGAGTTCGAGTTCTTAGAAAAAATGGGGGAAACCATCTCAACCAAAAGCAAGGATGTCGCAAAAAAAGTAAAAGATATGAGTGATGTCTCAAAGCTGAATTCGCAGATTGCGGACGAGGAAGGGCGTAAAAACGGGCTCTTTAAAAAGATCGGTCAGCTGTATTTTGAGAAATACAAGGATAATGAATCCGACCAGTTTATTGTGGAAATCCGCGAAATCATAAAGGCACAGCAGCAGATTGAGGAATATAAGAAGGAAGTCAATGCTATCAAGGGCGTTACCCTCTGCCCCGGGTGCGGTAATGAGGTGCCCGTCAGCACCACCTTCTGCGGGAAGTGCGGCGCTAAGATACCGGCAGCCGAGCCCGCTGAAGCGCCCGTGGCCCAGCCGGAAGGTAAAACCTGCCCCGCCTGCGGCAAACCGGCAGGCGCCGATGATGTATTTTGTGGTTATTGCGGCGCTAAATTTTAATAAGCTCAATTCTGCATCGTTTGCGGTACTTATTATGTTATTTCTGTATGAATTCGTGTTATATCAATGATTATGACCATAAAGCAGACACAAAAGCCGGAGAGGTTTCGTACCTCTCCGGCTTCTATTTGAATATACTGTACTATTACTTGTGGTCTACTTCGCTCATGTGCTTGATGAGCATGAGAACCTTGTTGGAATAGCCCCACTCGTTGTCGTACCAGGAAACGAGCTTGAAGAAGGTGTCGTTAAGAGCGATACCGGCCTTGGCATCGAATACAGAGGTTCTCTCCTCGGTGTAGAAATCGGAGGAAACAACATCGTCTTCGGTGTAGCCGAGGATGCCCTTCATTGTGGTCTGGGAAGCCTCTTTGATTGCAGCGCAGATATCATCGTAGGTTGCGGGTTTTGCAAGCTTAACGGTGAGGTCTACAACCGATACGTCAAGGGTAGGTACGCGGAAAGCCATACCGGTGAGCTTGCCCTTTAACTCAGGGATAACAAGGGCGCAAGCCTTTGCGGCACCGGTAGAGGAAGGAATGATGTTGCCGGCTGCGGCACGGCCGCCTCTCCAGTCCTTCGCAGAAGGGCCGTCAACGGTCTTCTGGGTAGCGGTGGTGGAGTGTACGGTGGTCATCAGGCCTTCAACGATGCCGAACTTATCGTTAACAACCTTAGCAAGAGGAGCTAAGCAGTTTGTGGTGCAGGAAGCGTTGGATACAACAACCATATCCTTGGTGTACTTATCAAGGTTAACGCCGCAAACAAAGGTGGGGGTCTCCTTATCCTTAGCAGGAGCAGAGATAACTACCTTCTTGGCGCCGCCCTTTAAGTGAGCAGAAGCCTTCTCGGTGGTGCAGAATACGCCGGTGGACTCAACAACATACTCAGCGCCGCACTCGCTCCACTTAATGGCCGCAGGGTCCTTCTCGGCATAAACGCTGATTGCCTTGCCGTTTACAACGAGCTTGCCGTTCTCAGCCTTTACTTCACCCTTAAACTGGCCATGGATGGTGTCGTACTTTACCATGTAAACCATATAGTCGAGATCAATAAAAGGATCGTTGATGCCTACAACCTCATAGATATCGGGTTGTGCTACAGCTGCACGGAAAACCAGTCTTCCGATACGGCCAAAACCATTGATACCAACTTTAATTGCCATAGCTTTATACTCCATTCTGCCGCTTTGCGCCGGCATATAATAATGATGTACGCCGCCCCTGCCCGCAAAGTTTTAAGGCAAAGGTAAAGACATAACCGGCAGTATAACGATAATCAATTCTCTATTACACCGCCATGCATTCGCCAGATTTTTAAGACCTTAGACGAATGTTAGGAAGATAAAAATTATCTTTCCATTCAATAATTATTTTATAACAAAAAGCAGAAACATACAAGAACTTTGACAGATATTTAACTAAAAATTTTATTGCGCAGAAGGTCTTGTTTTTAGCGGTTTTTACCTAAGCTTTTACTTTTCCTTCTAACTTAATCTCCTCAGTTTCTGTTAATAGCATTATTTTTCGATTCCTTAGCAATTAATACATATTAATGTGCTAAATATTTCTATGGGGCATCTAGCATTTTGAGGCTGTTTTATGTTAATATAGTGATGGTATGCTTACATCATTTAAACTGATGATTCCTTAATTTGAAGGTAATTAATATGCTTACAGATGCATTACAGTCTCCTTTTCCTGATCTCATGGAGGTGCGCTGCATGAACGACCGTGCTCTTCTTGATAACGCTATTGCATTCTTTGAAAATCTCGAACTTCCAACCGTCATTCTAAACGAAGAGTTTGAGCTGATCTGGTTAAGCGATTATGCCGCGAAGATTTACCCCCAGTTTACTCTCAAAAACGGGTTTTCCTCGGTTTTTATGCCTGAACGTGCCGCAGCTGTAAAGGCTATCTTATTGCAAAACAAGCGCTACGCCTTTACCAGCGAGCTGCTTCCCACCACAAATATCACCTGCACCCTAACCCCGATTATGAAGCACGGCGAGTTTTTATTTGTAATCGCCTCGCTTTCCCAAGCCCCCAAGGTTTCCCCCTATGATAACGAGGATGTATCGATGGCGATTGCATCCTTTTCAAAGAATATCCGCGAACCGCTGTTTTATACCTTCAGCGCGCTCGCAACCATCAGCCACCGCTTTGAAAGTAACGAGGATTACACCTCATTAAGCTATGTCAATGCCGTTTACCGCAACTGCTATGCCATTCTGCGCACCGTTACGCACCTTTCGGACTACTTAAAGGATATCAATGGCCTTCAATCTTTTAACCCGCGCGCCATGGTATTCCCCTCGTTTGTGCGCGATTTGTATACGGCGGCCGAATCCGCCACCCGCGGCGTGGGTATTCCGCTATACCTGAACGTTGAAGATGCTCCGCACTTTGTGGTAAGCTTTGATGAAGACCGGCTCTCGATGGCTATATTGAATATCCTGTTAAACTCGTTTCTCTATACTAAGGAAGGCAACGAGATTACCATGACACTCAAGCGTGTGGGCAACAGCGCCGTACTCGTGATCTCCGACAAAGGGGTGGGCATTGCGCAGGAGAATTTGAGCAAGGTTTTCAACTCACTGTATTCTGCGGATTTCGGCAACGAGCCGCTTCACCGCATCGGCCTTGGCCTTACGCTTGCGCGCAGTATCGTGATGCAGCACGGGGGCACTATCACCATTGAAAGCGAGGAGCATGTGGGCACAAATGTCACCATCCGCCTGCCGGTTGTAGAGGATGCCGAAACACCCGACTGCTTCTGCACGGCACCCACCGGATATTTAAAGAACCGCTTCTCCCCCATATTTGTTGAGCTTGCTGAGCTTTCTTCTTCGTTAACCGTATAATTCTTATAGCTAAGTTTTTACAAGGGGAAACTACTGTCGAACAAGTCGCAGCCAGCACCCTTTTTCATTTTCCCGCATAAAAACTTCTTCTGCCCCGTAGATTATTCTTGGACAAGCTCTGTTTTTTCACGCTTTTATGATTTCACCATATTTTCTCGCAAATCCCCTTAAATTATTTATAATAAAAATGTCCGTTCGCCTTGACCTCCCGCAGCAAAGATAGTAAAATTATAAATTAGTGGTTTTTTAACGCCTAAACATATAATGTATTTTTCGTGGGGGTATTTTTATGGCAGTAAAATATATTTTTGTAACCGGAGGTGTCGTTTCCGGCCTTGGCAAAGGAATAACGGCAGCCTCTCTCGGTCGCCTTTTAAAGGAACGCGGCTACAGAGTGACGATTCAGAAGTTTGACCCCTACATCAATGTAGACCCCGGCACCATGAGCCCTTACCAGCATGGTGAGGTTTTTGTCACCGACGACGGTGCCGAAACCGACCTTGACCTCGGCCATTACGAGCGCTTTATTGACGAGAACCTCTCGGTGAACTCCAATGTTACCGCCGGTAAGGTTTATTGGACGGTTATCAGCAAGGAGCGCAGAGGCGACTATCTGGGCGGTACGGTGCAGGTAATCCCGCACATTACCAACGAGATTAAGGAGCGCATCTACCGCGTGGGCAAATCGGGCGCCGCAGATGTGGTAATCACCGAAATCGGCGGCACGGTGGGCGATATCGAGAGCCTGCCGTTTTTAGAGGCCATCCGCCAGCTTTCCACCGAGGTGGGCCGCGATAATGCGTTGTTTATCCATGTAACGCTGGTACCCTATATTTCGGGCTCCAACGAGCTCAAGAGCAAGCCCACGCAGCACAGCGTGAAGGAGTTTCTCTCGCTCGGCATCCAGCCCAACATCATCGTTTGCCGCAGCGAGTATGAGCTGCCGCAGGATATGCGCAACAAGATAGCGCTGTTTTGCAACGTTCGCCCCGAGGATGTTATCGAGAACCTTACAGCCCCCACGCTTTACGAGGTTCCGCTGATGTTGGAGGACCAGGGCCTTGCCGACGCAGCCTGCTACCACCTGAAGCTTGAAAACCGTGAACCCAACCTGGCGGCCTGGGCCGATATGGTAAGCCGTTTTAAGCATACCAGCAAAACCGTGGAAATCGGCATCGTGGGCAAGTATGTTGAGCTGCCCGACGCCTATCTCTCCATTGCCGAGTCCCTTCATCACGCGGGCATTGCAAACGACGCGAAGGTGCATATCCACTGGATTCAGTCGGAGAATATCGACCGAGGGAATGTAGCAGACAAGCTCAGCGGCATCGACGGCATTCTGGTGCCCGGCGGCTTTGGCGACAGAGGCATCGACGGTATGATCGAGGGCGTGCGCTTTGCACGCGAAAACAATATCCCCTATTTCGGCATCTGTCTTGGTATGCAGATGGCTGCTATCGAGTTCGCGCGCAATGTTTTAAATCTTGAGGACGTTAACTCCACCGAGTTTAACGAGGATTGCAAAAACCCGGTAATTGATATCATGGCCGAGCAGCGCGAGATTACCGATAAGGGCGGCACCATGCGCTTAGGGTTATACCCCTGCAAGCTGAACGCCGAGAGCCGCTGCCGTTCCCTTTACAGCGACGAGGTGATCTACGAGCGTCACCGCCACCGCTACGAGTTCAACAACGAATACCGCGCCGCCTTTACACAGGCCGGTATGCTGCTTGCGGGCATCTCCCCCAATGAGAAGCTGGTCGAGATTATCGAATACCCCAAGCACCCGTGGTTTGTGGGCGTACAGTTCCACCCCGAGTTTAAATCCCGCCCCAACCGTCCTCAGCCCATTTTTAAGGATTTTGTGCGCGCGGCAATTGAGTATAAAGAAAAGCACTAAACAGTAAGACACGAAAAGGCCTTCGGGAGCTATCCCGAAGGCCTTTATTGCTTTGCCGTTATCTGAATTCTATTGTACGGTCACTCCTGTATAGTAATGCTGCAGTATCTGGTCATAGGTCCAGCCCTCGTTGCGGGCGTAACCATCGGCGCCCATCTGGCTCATACCCACGCCGTGGCCGTAGCCATAGGTGGTAAAGCTGAAGCTGGTACCGTCACAGGTAACATCAAACTTGGTGGAACGCAGGTCAAACACGCCGCCGTTCACCAGTACCTTCTCGCGCAGGGTTCTTGCATCGGTAGATATCCCGCCGATATCCAGGTCGTCATTGTAGCCGCCGCTGGTGTAGCTGAGCACCTGGAACCAGGAGGATGGGTCCCCCTGCGGCTCGCGGTTGAAATAGGAAAGCAGCTTGCCTCTTACATAATCAACAGTAAGTGTTTTGGTTCGCTCATAACCGGAGGCATTGCTGTCATACGGGCTGTCAACACTCACCAGATGTGAGCTGTAACCGCCCCAGACATCCTGTGAGGAGTTTGTTTTCCCCGCCGCAATAGCAAAATAGGGGGTGTAGGCGATAGAGCCGTTGACATATACCAGCTTATCCACTACCTCTTTTACGGCGTTCTTAATCTTCGTGGTTGGGGTGCGCATACCCACATAGGCTTTACTGCCCTTCTGCATATAATACCTTATAAAGCTGTGGGCTGCCACCGTTTGCGCCTTGATGGCCTCGGTGGCAATGGTGTCATTCATTTCGTTTGCCACCACCTGGCACAGGATGGTATACGCATCGTTGGTAATTGTGTTTCCGCCAGAAACAACGGTAAGCTGTTCGGTGGATACACCCAGCGCACTGGAGGTCTCTTTATCGGCCTCACTGCTGGTACGGGAAGAAGTCGTCTGATTGTTTGGAGTGCTGACAGCGGAAGGCTCCGCGTCGACGCTTGAATCGGATTGTTTGGAGGAGCTGGATTGCTTGGAGGAGCTCTCCTCAGAAGATGACGCTTTAGAAGAGCTGGATTCCTTGGAAGAGCTCAACTCCTCGGAGGAGCTTGCCTGTTCGGAGGAGGATTCCCTCTGTGAGCTTGCTTCCTCGCTGGAGGCCTGAGAATCGGTAACACTCGTGCCGTCATCGGGCTGGGAAACCAGCGGCGGGGGGGTCTCGCCGTTTTGCATCTCGCTGCCTGTGCCCAATACCGGAAGCTCCGGCTTGGTGCCGCCGAACAGGGTATACCAGATATCGGGGTAGAGCGGCTGCGGGTTTTTACCGGCCTTGGAAACATCCACGGTGCTGTTTTCACCGTCGCGTACCTTACGCGCAACAATGACAAAACGTGCCTCGTCAAACTCATAGGTACAGGTGGAAAGGGTTAAGAAGCTGTCGCCTTTCTTGATATCCACCGGCGTATTGATAATGGAACGCGCCTTAACCTGCGCGATAAAATCGTCGGTTTCCTGCTGGGTTTTGGGGTTGATAAACGAGGTGTAATAGAATACCTCGCCATGCGCGGGGTTTACGTTGGTAATAAACGCGCTGACAATCTTGTATTCGCCCTTGCCGTATACCGTATTAAAGGTGATGACCGGATGTTCTTTATAGAAATCAAGGTTCTTGTAGTTTACAAGCTGGCCAAACATCTGGCCATCCTTCATATTATGCCCGTACACCACAGTGTTGGTGCTCTTGCTCACCTTCACGCGATAATCAATAAAGGGGATGCCGTGGCGGTTGTGTGCCTTGGTAAAGTCGCGTCTGAGATAGTAGTCGTTGTCGCCTGCCTGCACCACAGGTGATTTCACCCCGGTGCCCGCAATCTCGATAAACGCCTTTACGTCCTGATTCTTCGCATACAGTGCCGCAAAATCCTCTATGTAATCGGACGGGTACCCTTCCGGCGTACTGCCCGTGCCATACAGTGTATTTAAATCATCCAGCTGAACCTTGTTTAAATAGGCGCTGCCGTAGTAGTAGCCAATGTAGGATGCCGCTGCAATGAATATCACAGCCAGTACCAGCGAAAGAATTTTTAAAAATACCTGCTTGCCGGTATCGCCCTTTACGGGGAACATATACTCCACAAAGCGCCTGAACAGCGGCTTTTTCTCACCCTTGGGCATCTTGCCCGGCCTGCCCTTTTGCCTTTCGAGCGTTTGTACAGGCTTTTCACTTAACAGCCCCGTTTCCTCGGTTTCATACTGCGCGCGGGCAGCCGCGGCGGCATGAACATAGCTTTTGGTGCTGCCTAAGGAGAAGGGCACCATCTCCGGCGGCAGGATGGGCAGGCTGTCTAAATACCGGCGCGCCATATCAAGTGCCGTAAGTGCCGCGATATTGCGAATCGCTTCGCGGTTGTATTTCTGTGGGTTTAAGGTAAGGCGTTTTACCCAAACCCCCTTTTTGTCGCACATCGAAACATATACAAGCCCTACCGGCTTACCGTTGTTATCGCTGTTGGGGCCAGCCACACCCGTGATACCGATGCCGATATCGGCGTGGCCCTGTTCCATCACCCCTGCCGCCATTGCCACAGCGGTCTCTTCGCTTACCGAGGTAAACTGCTTGATGAGCTTTGGCGAAACCCCAAGCTTTTCTTCCTTTACACTGTCGGCATAGGCCGAAACCCCGAACTCGAATACGGAGGACGAGCCCGAAACCTCTGTAATGCGTTCCGAAACAAGCCCACCGGTGCAGGATTCGGCAGTGGATATCTTCATGCCGCGGGTTTTAAGCTTATTCACCACTACCTGTGCCATGCTCTCGCTCTCGTCGCCGTAGATATAAGCCCCCAGCGGCCCCGAGGCTACCACCTTCGCGGCGCTGTCCGCCACAGAAAGCGCCTTGAGCTTGGTTTCATCCACACAGAAAACGCGTATAAGCAGCTCTCCCCCGGTCTCGAGTACCGAAACGGAGGCGGGTATTGTTAAATGAACTGCCTGAAGCATCCGCTCGGCTTCTTCCCTTTCCAGCCCGAATGCCTTTAGGGTGTGTACAGCATATTCGCCGCCGGTGCCGCTTTTGATATAGGGGCAGATAAACTGCATGAACATCGAGGCGTACTCATCGGCGTTATCAGGTAGCATGATGATGGCCTGCCCCTGCGATTCCAGCGAAAAGCCCGATAAAAAGCCCACGGTGTTCTGAAAAACCCGCGCCCCCTCCGGCACCAATGCCAGACGGATATCCTCCTCCACAAACTGTCTGCCCTGCTTTTCAAAGGCTTCTCTCAGGCGGAGCACGCTGGGGTTGTGGGGAAGCAGCGCTACATCCAGTGCGTCGCACAGGATCTCCTTTGCTAGCGGGCGGGTAAGGTCGGTCATACCGCCGACAATCAGGATGATATCGCAGTTATCAATGCCGTCTCCCACGGCATCCAGAAATCCGTCTGGGTCATCTATAGAAACGCCCGAATAGCTTGTTTCGATATTAAACACACCAAGCTCATTAAGGATGAGCCGGATATTGCTTTCATCGCTGAAGCCGGCGGATTGTACAAATACTACCTTGGCCTTCAAAGCAGTTCCCCCTTTTATTTGAACCGTGCCAATCTGCGCGGTGCAAACTTGTATAGAACAGGCATCGCGTATTGAGAATAGTGGTGAAACGTCAACCCTCGATATCCTTGTGCTCGGCGCCGTCGATGGCACGCTGTATCAGCTCGCTCCAGTCAACGTGTTCCTCGGCCTTCAGCACAAAATCCAACCGTGGGCGGGTGCGTGGATGTTTGGGTGTAAATACGGTGCAGCAATCCTCATAAGGAAGGATTGAGGTTTCAAAGGTATCAATTTTACGCGCAATGGTGACAATCTCTTCCTTGTCCATCCCTATCAGCGGGCGAAAAACCGGCATATCACACACCGCGTCGGTGCAGGCAATAGCGCCGATGGTCTGGCTGGCCACCTGCCCAAGGCTTTCGCCGGTAATCAAGGCGCCGCAGCCCGCTTCAGCTGCAAAATGTTCGGCAATGCGCATCATGAACCGACGCATGATAATGGTAAACAGGTCCTCGGGGCAGTCGTCCTTAATGCGCTCCTGCAGCTCGGTAAACGGCACTACAATAAAATGGATAGGCCCGCAGTAGGCCGCCATCTTCTTGAGCAGGTCCTCCACCTTCAGCCTCGCACGCTCGCTGGTGTAGGGCGGGCTTACAAAATGAACCGCCGTAAGGCTTAAGCCCCGCTTGCTCATCATGTAGCCAGCCACCGGGCTGTCGATTCCGCCCGAGATTAACAGCGCCGCTTTGCCGCTGGCGCCCACAGGTATCCCCCCTGCCCCCTGAACCTTGTTGGGGTGGATATAGGCGGCTGTTTCACGAATCTCTATGTTAATGATAACATCAGGGTTGTTCACGTCAACCTTTAAATTCTGGTATGCGTCCAGCAGCACCTCGCCCACCGCGGCACAGATCTGCGGCGAAACCATTGGGAAAGTTTTGTCCGAACGCTTGGCCTCAACCTTAAAGGTGTGCACATAGGGCAGAATTTCTTCAAAATATGTGATACTTTGCGCCTTAATCTGCTCCATATCTTTGGCAACCACTCCGGCCTTGGAAAGCGCCGAAACGCCGAACACCGTTTTCAGGCGCTCCAGCACCTCGTTCATATCCACGCCTGTAGTTTCGGGTTTTACATAGATGGTAGACTGCGCCCGCCACACCTTGAATACACCAAGGTCGTGCAGCCGCAGTCTTACATTCTTGATCAGCAGCTCTTCAAACACGCTGCGGTTTAAGCCCTTCAGCGCAATCTCGCCCAGCTTGAGCAGTATCACTTCATCCATAGAATTTATGCCTTTCCGGCGCAAGCGCCCTACCCTATACAATATAAAATTGCGGTGCGGCTCTGCCGCAGGAGGAGTAATACTCCGACAGCAATTTTTCAATGCTTGAAAGATTTTGTCTTTCAAGCTATGCGGTGCGGCTCTGCCGCAGAAGGAGTAAGCAGTATTATCTATCCTGTTATGCCCTGCGAATGGACGCAATTCCCTCCGCAAGCGCATCCACAAAGCTGTTGATATCCTCCGCCGTATTGTAACGGCACAGGCTTACACGCAGCGCGCTGTCAATACGCTCGGGCGATATACCCGCCGCTGCAAGCACATGGCTTTTTGCGCCTTGCGCGCAGGCCGAGCCACTTGAGACATAGATCCCGCGCTCCTCGAGAAAATGCATCATAATCTCGGAACGGATACCCGGAACCGACAGATTCAGGATGTAAGGCAGCGCGTTATCCGGCGAGTTGATTTCAACCCCCGAAACCGCGGCCAGCCTCTCTTTTAAAAGGGCATTCAGCTGCTTAATGCCCTGCGAAACCTCTATGGCATCCTTCTGGCAAAGCTTTATCGCCTCTCCAAAGCCAGCAATCAGTGCACACGCCTGAGTTCCGGGGCGCAGCCCGTTTTCCTGGTGGCCGCCGAAGGCACGCGGCGGCAGCTTTATGCGTTTATTCACATAAAGCGCACCTACCCCCTTGGGTGCATGGATTTTATGGCCTGTAACGGTAACCATGTCTGTATAACCAAAGCCAAACCGAAGCGGAACCTTGCAGAAGGCTTGTACGGCATCACAATGAACAATCACATTCGGGTTTTTACGCTTAACCTCTTTGGCAATAGAAGCGGCATCCAGCACCGTACCAAGCTCGTTATTCACCGCCATGGCCGAAACCAGTATGGTGTTTTCATCCACCGCCTCTGCCATTGCCCGCGGGGTGATCTCGCCGTTAGAATCAGGTGAAACCAGCACGACCTCGTAGCCCTGCCGTTCCAGCTCTTTAAGAGCTGCCAGCACTGAATCGTGCTCGATAGCCGTAGCCACAAGCCGTGCACCGGGCTTCCGCTGCAGGGCAACCGCCCCAAACAGCGCAATGTTGTTTGCTTCGGTACCGCCCGAGGTAAAATAAATTGTCTCTGAAGGTACATGCAGCTCTCCGGCTACCGTTTCCCGCGCGGACTTTAGCACCAGCTCGGCCTCCAGCCCCTTGCGGTGAAGTGATGAAGGGTTACCGTATTTGTTTGTAAGCACATCATAGACAACCTGCGCAGCCTGAGGAAAAACCGCAGTGGTAGCGCTGTTATCAAGGTAGTTTTCCATAATTCCTCCAAACAATGTCGCGGGAGCTTAAAAATGTCAAAGCCAATACCAAAAAAGAACTGCGTTTCGATGATAATAGACTTTTAGGAACCAATTATCCATATAAAAGACCATTCCTTTCTGCGAAAGGCACCAACAAGACATGAAACGGAGTTGGTGCAACTCGCAGTCAAAATAAAACTCTGCTATACTTACCTCCGAGAGACGGTATACTACAGAGCACGTGGAGGTGAGTGGTGAAGCGGTTTGCCGCTATCTCGCATATAAATAAGTCGCCGGACGTTCGTTCAAGCACCAACAAGTAGGTTTTTTGAACCTGTAAACTAATCTTTGTAAAGACATTACTCGTTTTTAGCAGAACGTTCAGTCAATGCCGTTCCTCAAATCAAATTGAAAAGAGGAACTCAATGGCAAAAACAGTAGAAATCGTTTAC
>NZ_FNID01000056.1 GCF_900103835.1 Acetanaerobacterium elongatum
TATGCTTACCATCATGTGTATATGGTCGCGGCATGCCTGTGCCTCTATTATTTCCACCCCTTTTTGTTCGCATAATTTCCTAAGTATCTGCCCTATATCCACCTTGATTTGTCCATATATTTCTTGTCGTCTATACTTCGGTGCAAATACTATATGATATTTACATCTCCATTTCGAATGTGTTAAACTATTTATGTCATCCATTGACATGTCCTCCTTTGTTTTTTGATGCGGTTGGTGAACCTTCATCATTCTATCACTGGAGGACCTCTTTTCGCTATAAGCGTTCTAATTCCACCAGCAGAGCTGGTGGTTTTTTGCGCTGAAGCTACAATTCTGATTGGCCATACCGAAATTCAGTATGGCCAAAATACTGTTTTAATACTTCTTGTTTATCCATTTACAAGGCCCCTGACATAAATAACAGTATATAATAAAATCTGCATCAGAACCCATATACATAGGTTTACAAAAATTATACCATATTCTGTTATTGTTAGCAAGGGAAATAGAACTGCCCTTTCGGCTTACAGTTCAATCAGTTCATACTCACTGCAGCCAAGCCCCATCTTCATCGCGTGCTCAATGGCTACCCTCCAATTGGTTTCGGGGGCGACATCGGTAAAGTGATCATGGTGTGTATGCTCCCGCTCATCCAGCACGCTGCCCTTCATTACCGGCTGGCGGTTTACGGCATCGGCGCAGGCCATATCAAGCGCCACCGGGTCGAAGGAGGCAAACATCCCCACATCCGGCACAATCGGAACATCGTTCTCTGCATGGCAGTCGCAGTAGGGGGATACATCCACCACAAGGCTGATATGAAAATGCGGCCGATTGTGGATAACAGCCCAGGTATACTCGGCAATCTTCTTATTTAAAATATCAAACGACTCATCGCCGGCAGCCATCACCGCATCCTTGGGGCAGACACCGATGCAGCGCCCGCAGCCTACGCATTTATCTTGGTTTATCGCTGCTTTAGCCTTGGTTATTGATGGAGCATCGTGCGCGCAAATCTTTACGCACCGTCCGCAGCCGATACAATACTCTGTGTTAATCTCCGGTTTACCGGCACTGTGCATCTCCATCTTGCCCGCGCGCGAGCCGCAGCCCATGCCAAGGTTTTTGAGCGCGCCGCCAAAGCCCGTGCATTCATGCCCCTTAAAGTGATTGAGTGAGATGATAATATCAGCATCCATCACGGCGCGGCCAATCTTTGCCTCCTTCACATACTCACCGTTTTCAACCGGTACCAGCACCTCGTCTGTACCCTTTAAACCATCTGCGATAATAACATGGCAACCGGTGGTAAGCGGCGAGAACCCGTTCTGATAGGCAGCGTCAATATGATCCAGCGCATTTTTTCTTCCGCCAACATACAATGTATTGCAGTCTGTTAAAAAGGGCTTTCCGCCAAGCTCTTTTACGATACTCGCCACAACGGCAGCATAGTTCGGGCGAAGAAACGCAAGATTGCCCGGCTCGCCGAAATGAATTTTGATTGCTGTAAACTTGCCGTTAAAATCAATATTCTCTATTCCCGCCTTTTTAATCAGGCGCTCCAGCTTTTGCAGCAGGCTGTTATTAAAGGAGCTGCGCATATTTGTATAGTATACCTTTGATGCGGCCATTGTTTTTCCTCCGAATTCATAAAGTATCTGAATTTATTCTACAACTTGAAGTCAACTTTAAGTCAATAGCGGCAGTTAAATTGTCTGAAATTTAAATCGTAATGTTCAACAGTATTTACTTTAAAAAGTGAATAACTTTCTTACTTTAACGGAATAAATTCTCGTAATAAGTATTGACAAATCGTGTCGAATACTGCATCATTTAAATTAAAAATATACTCACAAGGTATGGAAATATTTATTATCTCTGTGAGGTTTTAAAATAACGATTTTCGTTAAAGGGGATGGCTGGCAGCAACTGCTGTGCACCGTCTTCTTTTTGCCTGTTACCCTTATCTGTACCGAAACTGCGGCATGGAATTTCTCGAAGAAAGGGCATGAATTTAAATTGCCTATTGAGAAGCAGCGTCTGCTGAACGAATTTAAGAGCCTGATTGCTATCGATAACCCTTCCTTCGGTGAAAAACAGATGGGAGACTATCTTAAGGAATGCCTGCTGACCATGGGCTTTACAGTAGAGCAGGATGCCCCGCTTACGTCTTCCCCCAAAAGCTGCGGTAATATCCACGGTTTTTTGAATGGAGATGGGAAGGGCGATCCGGTATTGTTCTGCGCGCATATGGATGCCATAGAGCCATCCTGCGGTAAGCATGCAGTGGTTGGTAATGACGGTATTATCCGAAGTGCCGGAGATACGGTTTTGGGTGCCGATGATTGCGCCGGTATTGCCGCTATTTTGGAGGCATTGCACACGATAAGCGCTGAAAGGCTTTCGCACCGCCCCATTGAGGTGCTGTTTACGGTGGCGGAGGAGCTTTACTGTAAAGGCGCTGAAAGATTTGATTTTTCTAAGGTTCAGGCTAAAGAGGCTTATGTTCTGGACTTAACAGGCCCGGTGGGCACAGCAGCCTATCAGGCACCGACCATTTTATCGTTTAAAGCTGAGGTTATCGGGAAGGCCGCCCATGCGGGCTTTGCGCCGGAGGACGGTATACACGCCATAGCAGTGGCTGCCACCGCGATAGGTAGGCTTCGCATGGGGCGGATTGATGAAGAAACCACCCTGAATATCGGGCTGATTGAAGGCGGTACTGCCACCAACATCGTGCCGCAAAGCTGTATTGTTACCGGCGAAATTAGGAGTTATTCACACCCTAAGGCACTTCAGCAGGCCGAAAAGGTAAAGGAATGCTTTCAAAAGGCGGCAGAAGAAGCCGGCGCAATAGCACGGGTTGATATTATCTGTTGCTGCGAAGGCTACGAAATTTCACTGAGCCATCCGGTTGTAAGCCGGTTTCGGGCTGCCTGTAATAAGATGGCGCTTGAGCCTGTGCTGTGCAAAACCTTTGGCGGCAGCGATAACAACCATCTGGTGAAGCACGGAATATCGGGAATTGTGTTGGCCAACGCCATGTTCCGCTGCCATTCCTGTGAGGAGTACACCACCGTAGAGGAGCTACGCCGGATTGCTGAGCTTACTCTTTTGCTTATGACGATGTAATTAAGCTTTTCTGTCGTTTTGAGTATTTTAATCTAAGATTAAGGTTACAAACCCAAGAAGATAGGACTTGAACAAGAAGATGAAAAACCCACTCAACTACCAGATGACCGATTATGACTGCGGGCCTACCACCCTGTTTAATGCCCTTACCTATTTGTTTAAGCGGGAGGAGATTCCGCCGGATGTTATCAAGTACATTATGCTCTATTGCCTTGACGCTTACAACGAAAAAGGCGAGTACGGCAAAAACGGCACTTCCTGCATGGCGATGATGTTTTTAAGCTGCTGGCTCAACCAGTTTGGTAAGGTTAAGAAGTTCCCGGTTCAGTGTGAATACCTTAGGGGGCAGGATGTATATATCGAGAACGGCAGCCCTATTGTAAACGGATTGCTGCAGGGCGGCGTTGTGGTAGTGCGCTTGCGCTACGACGTATGGCATTATGTGCTGTTTACAGGTGTAGACGAACACAATATCTACTTCTTTGACCCATACTACCGTAAACAATCCTTTCGCAAGGAGGGAATCGAAATTATCACCGACCAGCCTCAGAAATGTAACCGCAAGGTTTCGTTTGACGTTCTTAACAATTGCGGCAAAGGAATGTATGCGCTTGGCCCCAAGGATATCCGTGAGGCGGTGTTGATTTATAACCGCAGTTTTCCCCAAAACACGGCTAAAAGCATTGAATATTATATTTGATAACATTGCATGGTTGAATTTGCTGTTTTCATTGACAAATACAGTATAGGATGTATAATGTAATTCATACTAATCATATATGTTATAAGATTAGTGTGTTTGGAGGACCAGAATGAACGATATTATCCTGCAGCTTCAGCAGATAGAAAAGCGCTTTGGCGATACCAAGGTGCTTGACGGCATCGACCTCTCAATTAAACAGGGAGAATTCATCACTATGCTGGGTTCTTCCGGCTGCGGTAAAACAACTACGCTTCGCATCATTGCGGGGCTCGAAACGCCGGATAGCGGACGTGTACTGCTCGAAGGCAGGGATGTAACCAATGAGGAGCCAAACAAACGCAACGTTAACACCGTATTTCAAAACTATGCGCTGTTCCCGCATATGTCTGTTGAAAGCAATATCGGTTATAGTCTGCGATTAAAGCATATAGATAAGGCTACCATCAAGAAAACGGTTGCCGAAGCGCTGGATATGGTGCAGCTCAGCGGCTATGAGAAGCGTATGCCCGGGGAGCTTTCAGGCGGCCAGCGCCAGCGTGTTGCCATCGCGCGTGCCCTTGTGAATAAACCGAAGGTACTGCTGCTGGATGAACCGCTCGGCGCACTGGATTTGCAGCTTCGCCACCAGATGCAGACCGAGCTCAAGCGCCTGCAAAAGCGGTTAGGCCTTACCTTTATCTATATCACGCATGATCAGGAAGAGGCGCTCAATATGTCTGACCGTATTGCTGTCATGCGGGAGGGCCAGTTTGAGCAGATTGGTACACCCGAGCAGGTTTACGATATGCCCCTTACCAGCTATGTAGCCCGGTTTGTGGGCAGTGCAAATATCCTAAGCGGTAATGTATCGGCTATTGATGAGCAAAGCGTGGCGTTTAACTGCCAGGGTGTAACGGTTTTTGCCGCCCGTCGTGACGCTCCAATCAGTATAGGACAAACCGTGACCATGGCTGTGCGCAGCGAGAAGATAAACCTTACACCACAGGGCGCCGGAGAGACCGGCTTACATGCGGTGGTAACCGAAAAAAGCTTCAGCGGCGGTGTGTTACATATTATTGTCACACTGGATGACGGCAGCGAGTTAGTATCCAGCAGGCACGGCATAGATTCCCCCCTTGCGGCGGGTGATTCGGTAACCGTTAGCTGGAAACCGGAAAATGCCGTTTTGGTAGATTTATAATAAGTGGTTGTATCCAGTAGAAAGGTCTTGTATAATAGATGAAATTAGATGATACCCCTGTGCCTTTGCCTTGGCAGAGGAGAGAAAAACGATTCAGCCACAACGGCAAGTTTATTCTTACCGTTTTGCCGTTATATATCTTTACCCTAGCCTTTGTAGCAGGCCCTCTTGTGTATATGTTTATCCTCAGCTTCCTGCAGCGTGCAGAGGTGTGGGGGGTTATCGGCAAATTCACACTGAAAAACTATACTGATATTCTGGACCCGGTTTACCTCAAAACCTTCTGGGAATCTATAAAGCTTGCGGTACTTACTACGGCGCTTACCATCCTCATTGGCTATCCCTTTGGCTATTTTATGGCCAAGCTCAGCGCTAAATGGAAAAGCCGCATGATGCTTTTCTTAATGATTCCCTTCTGGACAAGCTCGCTTATCCGCCTGTACGGCTGGATTATCATCTTTCGGGCAAACGGCCCGTTGGACAAAGCGCTGATGTTTTTACATATCACCGACGCGCCGCTCAAGCTGCTGTATACCTACGCTGCAGTGGTGGTGGGCATGGTTTACGCGTTGGTGCCGTTTATGATATTCTCGGTATACTCCAGCGCTGAAAAGCTGGATTGGAGCCTGATTGAGGCCGCAAGAGACCTTGGTGCAAACCCTATGCAGGCGTTTTTAACCGTATCGCTAAAGCTGACGTTACCGGGGCTTTTGTCGGGCGTGGTGCTCACCTTTATCCCCTCAATGGGCCTGTTCTTCATTGCCGATATCCTAGGCGGCAACAAGGTTGTTCTTGTGGGCAACGTCATACAGGAACAGCTGATGAAGGCTCATAACTGGCCGTTTGCGGCGGCACTTGCCGTAGTGCTTACCATACTCACCAGTGTAATGATCTACCTCTATCGACGCCTTGCAAAGGTGAAGGATTTGGAGGGCCTGGTATGAAGAACCGCACAAAGCTGCCCAATATCTATCTTGGCGTTATACTGGTGCTGATGTACCTGCCAATCCTGCTGGTTATTATCTATTCCTTTAACCAGAGCAAGATTTCATCGGTGTGGGAAGGCTTTTCACTTAAATGGTACACCGAGCTTTTCCGTGACGCCTCACTGCTGCAGGCACTAATTAACAGCCTTGTGCTTGCCGCTGCAAGCAGCCTGAACGCCGCAGTAATCGGCACGCTGGCTGCGGTGGGAATGCTGAAGGTAAACCTGCGCAGCAAGGGGGTTATTGAGTATATCTCTACCCTTCCCATTATGATTCCCGAGATTATTCTGGGCATGGTATTTCTGGTTTTCTTTTCGTTAATCGGCCTGCCGTTTGGTATGACCACCCTGATTATCGCCCATACGGCCTTTTGTATTCCGTATGTGTACATGCTGGTGAAGGCAAGGCTGGTGGGTTTGGATAAGAGCCTCGGCGAGGCGGCGAAGGATCTTGGCGCAGGAGAATTACGGGTGTTTTTGGATATCACCCTGCCGCTGATTCTGCCCGCGATTGTTTCCGGCATGTTGCTCGCCTTTGCCATGAGCATGGATGATGTGGTAATCAGCATCTTTGTAACGGGCGTAAATACCAATACGCTGCCCATTAAGATATATACTCAGCTTAAAACCGGGGTAACGCCAAAAATCAATGCCCTATGTACGATTCTGTTCGCTGTAACCGTGCTGATGGGCCTGCTCTCGGGATGGCTTGGTAAAATAAACACTCAGAAGAAAACAGTTTTGGAGGAAAACAGATGAAGAAGTATTTATCGTTGGTACTGGCCGTGGCTTTGGCCGTAAGTGTGCTGGCCGGCTGTTCCGCACCTGCCGCAACTCCTGCCACCAGCAGTGAGGCAGCAACAGACAGTGAGGCCCAGAGCTCTTCTGCAGAGGCTTCGTCCGCAGCGCCTGCTTCGGGTAAAACCCTGAATCTTTATACATGGGAAGGTATGTTCCCCGAGGATGTTCTAAGCAGCTTTACTAAGGATACCGGTATTGCAATAAATTACAGTAATTTTGACGCGGATGAAACCATGCTTGCAAAGCTGGAATCCACCAAGGGCGGGGATTACGACCTTGTAATCGCCGATGATTATATTATAAAAACAGCCATCGAAGAGGGGCTTGCACAGAAACTTGATAAATCGAAGCTCGAGAACTTTGCAAACATCAACCCCATCTATCAGGGGCAGTTTTATGATTCTTCCAATGATTATACTGTTCCCTATGGCGCGGGCGTACAGACCATTGTTTACGACCCCAAAATCGTAAAAAAAGAGATTAAGGGGTATGCCGACCTGTGGGATGCTTCACTGAAAGGCAGCATCGGTATTATCGGCAACTATCGTGTTATCGATGGTATGGCATTAAAGATACTTGGTAAAAGCTATAACACCACTAACGTTGATGAAATCAACACAGCGGGTGAAAAGCTTAAAAAACTTGCCCCCAACATACGCCTGATTAAGGACGATAACCTGCAGGATGACCTGCTCTCCGGTGAGGTGGGTGCCGCAATCATGTATACCTCACAGGCAACCCTGGCAATGATGAAGAACCCAGAATTAAAAGCGGTATTCCCGAAAGAGGGTATCGGTTTCGGCATTATGGCAAACTTTATTCCATCTAAGGCGCCCAATGCCGACGCGGCCTATACCTTTATCGATTATATCCTGCAGCCCGAGGTTTCGGCCAAGTGCTATGAATATCTAGGCTATTACTGCACCAATAAGGCCGCGGAAGCCTTGATTAACGCCGATTATAAGAGTTACCTTACCCTACCCGCAGACTTTGACATGAAGAAGATGGAGATGATTCAGCCTATTACCGCCGAGGCTGAGGAAGCTCACAGTAAGGTATGGACAGCCTTTAAAGCCGCCGCCGGGCAGGAATAAGAACACATTACAATTTTAAAACTCCTCTTCTTATGAAGGGGAGTTTTTTCTGTGTTGACAATTATATCGGCTTACGATATAATAATATTACGGATTCCGATATATCGGATGGCGATTTAGCTGTGGAGGTGTTTATTTTGCCCGAAAGTTCAGAAAGAGGTGCATTAACAGAGGCGGTATTCTATATTCTGCTGTCGCTTTATACCCCAATGCATGGCTACGGCATTATGCAGAATGTGAGCAGGCTGAGCGGCGGCAGGGTAAATTTAGGGGCAGGAACGTTATATGGGGCCCTCAATACACTACTTGAAAAGAGCTGGATACATGCACTCCAAACAGATAAGGACAGCCGGAAAAAGGAATATGTCATTACCCCGCTGGGCCAAACGGCAGCACAGGCGGAGATGGAGCGGCTGAAAGAACTACTGGAGAATGCAAGGCAGATTATAGGGGGGCAGCTGCAATGAAGTACATTGTTCATAAAGCGTTTTGGGATTACGAAAAGGAAGAGCGCTGGCTTAACGAGATGTCGGCAAAGGGACTGGCACTCACAGACTGCTCGTGGATGCGCCATGTATTTGCGGATGCACCCAACAACGAATATATCTACCGGCTGGAGCTGCTTGAAAAACTTCCAACACACCCTGAAAGTATGGCCTACCTGAGGTTTTTAGAGGAAAACGGAGTGGAATGTGTTTCAACCTCCGGACGATGGGCCTATTTGAGAAAGAAGTCATCCGAAGGATCCTTTGATATCTACACCGATTCAAATTCAAGGCTTAAACACTACAAACGCATTTATGCCTGCAGCAGCGTCCTCATGTGGGTGGAATTAATTGCAGGGCTTGCAAACCTGATAACTGGCCTTGTTAATATCAACGTGGGTTATAAACTTGGGAATTTTACCGCTGGCAACATAATACTTGGCGTTACCATGCTGCTTTTAGCAATAATTTTCTTTTTGTGGAATCTTCCTCTCTATCGAAAAATCAAAAGGTTAAAACAACAAAAAGCTATCATGGAATAAAATAATCCCTTTCGCCCCTTCAGATGATGAGGGGGCCTTTCTGTTTTTAACAGTTCTGGCACGAATATTTGTTCGTTTTGCGATTGAAGGTTTTAATCACTTTTGATATACTCATTTGGGGAATACTATATATAACTATTCATATCGATTATAAGATATTTTTAATAATCGCCACCTAAGATAGAACCAGATTTAAACGTGCCGCCAGACATATTGAATGACGAAGAACCTTAAGGAAAGGTAAGAGAATTGCGATGGAAGAGCTTGAGCAGAGGATATTACAAACCATTGATGAGCGGGCCGGGGAACTGATTGCCTTTGCCGAGGATATATATGGTCATGCCGAACCGGGGTTTCAGGAGGTTCAAACTGCAGAGAAGGTGTCTCGAATGCTGCAGTCTCTTGGCCTTACGGTACGAGAAAAGCTGGCGGTAACAGGGGTTAAGGCTAAGCTGAAGCAGGGCGGCGGCATTACTATTGCCGCCATCGGGGAGTTGGATGGTGTTAACTGCCCAAGTCATATACATGCAAACCCGGCATCGGGGTATTCCCACACCTGCGGGCATCACTGCCAACTGGCAGCGATGATTGGCAGTGCGATGGCCCTTACCGTTCCAGAGGTTGCAGAAGCGATGGACGGCAACGTAGCGTTTTTTGCGGTTCCCTCCGAAGAGTACAACGATCTGGAGCACAAAAGCTGGATGATGCAGAAAGGGATTATCCGTTATGGCAGCGGAAAAAGCGAGCTCATTCGTCTGGGCGAATTTGACGATATAAACATTAGCATGGTACATCATCTGCATATGGTGGATACTTATTATGATGTACTTTTAGGGATGAATTCTACTAACGGCTTTATTATGAAACTAGTGAATTATACCGGCAAGGCCGCCCACGGGGCGATTGCGCCGCATAAGGGTATCAACGCGTTGAATGCTGCGTCCCTAGCGCTTTCGGCACTGGCCTATCAACGCGAAACCTTTAAAGAGAGCGATTATGTACGCGTGCATGCTATTATCTCCGAGGGTGGCCGGATGGTGAATGTAGTACCGGATCACGTTGTGGTGGAATGTCAGGTGCGCGCGAAGACAATGTCGGCAATGTTGGACGCGAACCATAAGGCAAACCGTTCTTTTGAGGCGGGAGCACATGCCATTGGAGCCGGTATTCAGATAAATGACATGCCCGGTTATCTGCCGGTGCTGGATGCGGGCAACTCCCGTCCTTTGGATGCTGCGGCACGGGCTGCAGCTGGGGGTAAAAAGGTTTCGGCTATAGATCCCGCGCTTCACAACCCCGCCTCCACCGACGTAGGTGATTTGTGCCATCTGATGCCGGTACTGGCATTTACCACCGGAGGTTTTAAGGGCAGCCTGCACAGCGCTGACTTTGAAATCACCGATAAATACTTGGCCTATGTACTGCCAGCAAAGATTATGGCGCTTACTATCTTTAATGCCCTTAAAAACAGTGCGTTTGAGGCACGCCGCATTATGGATTTCTACCCACAGCACCTTACCAAGAAAGAATACCTTGAATATATGGACGGGTTTATAAACCAAGACAAAAAATAAGGCTGCAAGCAGAGAAATGCTTTGGCTGTTTATACCTGAGCAGACACAAAAACTTTGTCGCTCCACCCGAAGGATGGCTCGTGGGGGAAGGATTATTCGTTTGGAGTACCTACCAAAACCGAACCCTGTACCACCGAGCAGACTATAAGATAATTATCAATACTCGGTTATTCAATAAAAGACGAACCTATTCGAAAGGCAGTAGACTACATGCACCGATACCTGACACGTGAGGTGTTCATACAAAAACGCGCGATTGGGATATCTTCACCAACAGGATGCTCGCAGCATGGATACGCAGGTTTTCAAAGCAAGATGCGCTGGCCAAGCGGTTGCGAAGGCATGGTGCGGCATGGTGTCTCTGCCTTTTGATCGGGCGGATATAGCGAAAGTGACTATGAGCAGGCGTATACTGCAGTATTTTTGAATCCTGTTAAATGCGACCTTTTGATGGTTTTTTGCTGTTTTTCAGCTTTCGCTGATTGCTGATTATAAAAAAATCTTAAGCTGCTGTATATTGTTTTCTTCAGATTGAAGTAACCGTTCCATAAGGCTTCTGATATGTGCGTCTGCATTGGGATAATGCTTTAAATTCTTTATTGCATTAACAACACCCATATTGCTTCCGATAATCAGCATCTCGGATATATGGGACGGCGTTTGATCGGTAAGCGTTTGCATGTTAATGGACAGATAGGTTCTGAGCTTTTCGAAGGCACTGATTCCCTTTTCATCGTAGCCATTCTGGTTGAGCAAAGTACGCGCCTCGCTTAGGATTTGCTTATATTCATCGTACTGCGTGCTCAAATGCTTGCTGAAATCATCATCCTTCACGATGTCAAGAATCTGCTTGATGGTTTCTGTACCCATCTGGGCATTCTGATAGATAAAATTTAACAATTCAGCATTCCCGTTCATACAACCACTCCTTTGGCTGTATTGTTGCCTAAAATTATTTAATCATACCTTTTTCACTAAAAGTAATAATTACTCAGGTCTTGCCTGGATATAGTAACTTGACAGCCCCGCAACATTTTGTGCAACAAAATAAGCGCCCCTCGCTTTCTGAACTGCATCCCGTCAAGAGGACAGCGAAAAAACATAAAATTTTCCCGACCAGTGGTGAACAAAACCACTGGTCGCTTTTTATGCAGCGAAGTAGAGATTAAATTTCTCTAACGGTGTCAGAACACCCAAGTTGCGTTGCACACGCCGGGTGTTGTAATAGCTGATGTAACTCTCAATCATCTGAATAAGTTTCTGCTTGCTGGTGAATCTCCGACCGTAATAGCGTTCGCGTTTCAAAATGCCCCAGAATCCTTCCATAGGACCGTTGTCGATGCAATGTGCCACACGGGACATGCTTTGCGTCATACCAGCTTTTTCGAGTT
>NZ_FNID01000038.1 GCF_900103835.1 Acetanaerobacterium elongatum
ATCTGGTCTCGCTTCTTATTCCATACAGATAGCCGATGAACAGCATGCGAAACATGATTTCCGGTTCAATTGCCGGCCTTCCGATGTTTTCGCAGTAATACGGTCTGCAAATTTCATTGATGAAAGAAAAATCAATGTATCTATCTATCTTTCTGAGCAGATGATCCTTCGGCACCAGATTTTCTATGATTACCAGTTCCATTTTTTCTTGTCGGTTTGTCCCTGTATTAAGCATTGATTTTTCCTCATTTCATGCGGTTTTCTTCCCTTCTATTATACCATATTTTTCATATATTTTCTCCCTTTTTTGCATAAAAATAGACCGCTGACTTGGACTTTGTCAGCGGTCTGAAGGCCCTGCCCAAGCAGAGCCTTACAAAGATTCAAGAAAGTTGTTTTTCAGTCAACATACGCGCAGCTTGTCCAGCACTGCTTACATTTCTTCTTCTGGCTTCCCGCTGCCTCGGCAAGTTCGTAGATATCGGCATACTCCTTTTTACGGTTGGTAATACCCGCAATAGAAATAGTCATAATGGGAAACTGCTCCGGTACACCCCTACGGTTTTTGGTGAGGATATAGCCATTCTCCAGATCCCTCTGAGAATAGAACCGCACAATTTCGTGATCAAACGACTTAATTATTTTGCCGCAAACCTCTTCATATTCATAGTCGGTTAAGATGCAGACAAAATCATCGCCGCCGATATGCCCGATAAAAACCGAGCCCGGCACCTCATCTTTAAGCAGCTTAGAAACAAATATAAGTACCTTATCGCCGTTTTCAAAGCCATACACATCGTTATAAGCCTTGAAGTTATCAATATCAAGATAGAGGATGGTGAAGGTCCTGCGGAAGGAGATGCACTGTTCCATACGAATCTGTATTAATGTATTGCCCGGCAGACCGGTAAGCGGGTTGAGGTGGATGGCGTTGTTCACCTCAATCTCCATTGTTTTTTCCAGCAGTGTTTTAATGGTTACCACGCCGTGATACTGCCCGTCTTTGGTAACCACAATGAAATCATACAGGCTGTCGGCGGGGCGGGACATGGCTAAGGATGAAACCATATCGATTGGGGTGGTGAAGTCTACAATCAAAGCATCCTTATCCATAATATGACGTACCTCGCGTCTGGCATGCAGACTGTAGCCGTATTGGCCGCTCATCATCAGGTTGATGTGCGTCTTGGTGATAATGCCCTCAACCGCACCGTTGTTGACAATGGTGATTCCGCTAAGGTTCGGATGTTCTAAAAAGGTATTGTAGATATCCTGTGTGAGCCGGTGTGGGGGTGCCGTTTCGTTATCACAGCTGAGGTTGCCGATAAACAGCTGATGCACACTGTTGTACAGATGATTTTTCTGCGAATTGTGCTTGTTGATATGTGCAATGGCCGCAGAATCTACCGTTCCGATTGTCTCGCAGGGGCGCTGCAGAAAATACCCCTGCCCGTAATGCACGCCGATATCGATAAGCGTATATAACTCGTCTACCGTTTCGATGCCCTCGGCAATCAAAAACACATTGGAGGTGCGGCAAAACTCGCAAAAGCACTTCACCAGCGACTTCTTAAAGCTGTCTCCGTCAATGGAGCGCACCAGATTCATATCCAGCTTGATGTAATGCGGGTGGATGTCGCTGATCATATTCAGGCCGGAGTACCCCGCTCCCGCATCATCGATCGCGATTTTGTAGCTCTGCCCCTTGTAATTGTCAATGGCCTTTTTAAAGCCCTCTACATCCTCCACCGCGTTTTTTTCGGTGATTTCAAAGATAATATCCTCGGAGCTGATGTTATAGCTGTGCAGATACTCCTTGGTAAAGCCCTGTTTAAATTTTTCATCGTGTATGATATGAGGGTCTACATTTATAAACAGCTTAACGTTGGAATCCTGCTGAAAGGCACTTTCCAGTGCACGGGTACGGCAGAGCTGTTCCAGCTCCCACAGCTTGCCGCATTGGCGCGCAATACCAAATAGGGCATCGGGGTTTTGAAGCGGGGTATCAGCCGGCCCCCGGCTAAGCGCCTCGTAGCCTAGAATGCTGCCGTCGCGCAGAGAAACAACCGGCTGAAATACCGTTTTGATACTGGCGTGTTCAATAATACTGCAAAGCTGCTTTTCAAGCTCGCCAGGCACATGGGTTTTTCGTTGTGTACCTTCATATTCGTCCATGCTAATTCTTCCTCTGTATCCTCATAAATTCTGTTATTCTCTTATCATTTACAGAATACCATGCAGTATTTATTGCCAACAGACGAGAACTGTCATGTAACGGTAAAATCCGCGTAAAGGTGCAGAAGTTATATCATGGCCCGAGAATAGAAATTGCGCAGACAACCAGGTGTGCCTGCGCAATTCAAATACATTTTTTTATTTAAGACAATGCAGCTGCGGGTTCTAGCATACCTGCAAAACGGCTTTCGCGCGCAATACTGTCGGCCGAACCGAACAGGTAAGCACAAAGGCTGACGGCATAAGCGATATCGCGTTCGGGTGTAGAAGGGATAGACCTGTATTCTTCATACGCCGCCCAGATGTTTTCAAGAATCTTATCCGCCCGCTGGGAGGGCAGCATAACCGCCGCACCGATAGGGCTTTGTGCCTTCAGGCATTTTGTTATGGCCATCTCGTAGCCGATATGCTCGCGCGAGCTTGGAATACCGCCGTTATGAGCGTAACAAAAAAAATCCGCAAGAAAGTGGCAGAGGATTCCGAGCTTGATGTTAGTGTATACCCCGCCATGCCTTGCGTTTTCAATGCTGTCTATGCAGTTTTTAATTCTTTTCTCAAATGCCGCTCCGCGCGCCTGCGCACTGTGCGGTACAAACATAAAGCTGCCGATAATGTCGGGCTGAATGTTGCCAAACAGGAATGCAAGCCGCTCGGTGAACCGCTGTTCACGTATATATAAGTTCATGACCTTTGAAGCCATCTTCAGATGCGAGTTGAGATTCATGGGATGTACCCCCTTTATAGAACGATTCGCGTTCATTATAACGGTTTTATACCCGAACAGCATTATCTTCTCGTAAAACTTTTGTGAACTTTTGTTTAAATTTTTGTGAAGGCAGAAAGCCTTCATAAATCCTGACTATTTAACAGGTGTATATTGCTTACACTTATTAAAAAAGTAAATGCCCGCAAAAATGGGGCATTTAAAATGGATATGTCTGCACTTGGTTTTACTGGCTGCTTAATGCGAACAGCCGCTTAAAGTTTGGCCGCCCCACCGATTGCATTAAAAAGGCCTTTTCTTCCGCATCCTCGCGCCGGTGACGGTTGAGTGCCGCAATAATATCCTCCCCGGAGCGTTTACCCATACCATGCCCGTAATACTGGTCGTTAGACAGATCGATTACGTTCTCCCCCTGCCATTCTGGGGTTTCGGGGTCTACATCCGGGTTGGCGAAATAGCGCCGGTCACCGGGCAGATGGTCATCTGCTGACCTCATGCGCCCGATATCCTGCAGGTTCGGGTGGATATTATGCCAGTTCATCAGGTAAAGATTTTTAAAAGATTTGTTAAAGCGATTCTCTCCAAAGATACTTAGAATAGCCTTTAAATATACAATCTGCATCGCGGTTGCACACTCGGTAGCGTACTGACCGCCGTTTACATAGATGTCCTTAATAGCTTCGGAAGGCAGCACATCGTCTTTGAGCTGAAATCCGCCCTCCTCGGTACGCTTCCAATAGTTCGGGTTTGCTTCCGATTCACGGAATACCGCAAACGCTAACCGGCTTTTGTGCAGCTCATTGGCGGCATTGATGATTTCACGCCGCAGCCGAAGTTCAAACATCAGCTCCTCTTCGGAGGCATAGCTGTAAACGGCATCACTTGCCGCAAGCGTGTTGATGATGGAGCGTTCCACACTACCTTCGGAAAAACGGCTTGCAAGCGCCGAGGCATCGGCTGCAGCCCCATTAATCTTAATCATACCGCACCTCCTGCCGCCGTAATTGCGATGGCAAGCTGTTCTTCGGCGGCCAGGTTTAAAAAGGCCTTCCACCGGCTTGCATTCTGCTTACGCAGCCAAGCCGAATAGTCGGCCAGCATTACCATCTGTTCCTGCGTAAGGTTTTCTGTTTTTTTTAGCAACGAGTACTCCTCATCGGTTAATGCGGTAAGCGGTACATTACCTGCGGGCGAAACAGGCTTACCAAGGTATTTTGCGGCAGGATTAATCAGAAACGGCCTTGGGTGGCTGGTAAGCTGGAAGCTCTCGCAGGAATAATAGAGATAATCATAATTCTCGCTCAGCCAACTCATGTAATCCTCATACTGTTTCTGCTGAGCCGCCGGGCGTTCTTCCGGTAAAACCGGCTGCAAGCTTAACAGATGGCAGGCAAGCAGGTAATCCTTTTCGTGGGAGGAACGAAGATATCCCGCTGCCAGCCGCAGCGTAGCAGGGTCACGCGAGGCAAAGTAAGCCCACGCAATATCGTGTAGGAGCAGCCCCTTCTGGTTGCGCCGAAAGATGATATCAACCATGATGGGCAGCATCTTCGCATCCTTATACCGGTTGGACAGTAATGCCGCAGCATTATCCAGCACGCGGTCAAAGTCGTTTTCTGTTCCATCATCGGCGGCGCCTGTTTTCAATATCCATTTCAGCACGTTGTGACGTGCCTCTTCATCTGCCTGCGGCATACTCTGCAAACGGTTTAACAGTTCTTGATTATTAAGTGCCCTAGCGCTGAGCCTAATTGCGGTAAGGTTGCGCGAATTTAGCTGAGGCAAGAGCCCCTGTGCTTCAATTTCGGGCAGCAGCTGATACAGCGTATAGAACATCAGCCCGCGATCGTTTACCATTGCTGCCGCCTGCAGCCGATTGCGTGAGGCAACCGCCTTAAAATAGCCTTTCATCCGCTCACTGCCAAACCGTGCGCGGATACTCTCCAGCCCGCCGGATAGGTTTCCCCTGCCAAAATTCCTGTTCAAAGCCATCCCCCCAGCAACTACGGTATCACCCTGTGTAAAACGGTTGCTACATCATATTAACCGGACGGCGGTTTTGTACCTTATCCGACGTTATTAATTGTCGGACATCGGCCTTATTTTTTATGCTTGACATAAAGTTCACTCTAAGGTATAACATGTAAATAACAAAGCTTCGGGCTAAGAGGAATCCGAACCCAAGTTTCTCTTTTGTGTGAGTACCGGAAAGGAATCGTAACCAACATGAAGAATCAAACCAAAAAACTAGTATATGCCGCCGGATGCCTGGCGATGGGGATCATATTGGCATTGTTGTTTCATTTGTTGGGCGGCGGGCTTGGCAATATTCTGCTGCCAATGCATATTCCTGTGCTGCTGTGTGGCTTTTTGTGCGGCCCCCTTTTTGGTGCCGCGTGCGGCGTTCTGTTGCCTTTGCTCTCCTCTATAATGATTGGCATACCTCCCATCTTCCCCGTTGGAGCCGCCATGATGTTTGAGCTTTGTACCTATGGTTTGCTGAGCGGTTTACTGTATAAAAAGGCAAATGTATATATCTCGCTGATTGTTGCCATGCTGGGCGGGCGCATAATAGGCGGCGCCGCCAATGCGGTGTTGCTGGGCATAGCTGGCAAGGCATACGGCTTAACAGCCTTTGTCACCACGATGTTTGTTACCGCACTGCCGGGCATTTTTATACAGCTGGGTCTCATACCGCTGTTGGTAATCGCACTTACAAGAGCAAGACTAATCAATGATCCCAAAGGTCAAAACCAAAAGCAATAGAAGGGGTGTAAATCTTACGATGGCTAAGGCTATTCTATTGTGCGGCAGGATTTCCAGCGGTAAAACCACCTACGCCATGAAGCTAAAAAACGAAACGCCCGCGGTAATCCTTTCTGCGGACGACCTGATGCTCACGCTCTTTGACGCCTGCCTGGGCGAACGGCACAACGAGATGGTTGCACGCATTTCACGCTATTTCTGCAGCCTTTCTGAGAATATCCTCGCAAAAGGGCTGGATGCGGTATTTGATTTCGGCTACTGGACAAAGCAGGAACGCGCCGAAATTAAGCAGTATTTTACAGACAAGGCTCTCCCATTCGAGCTTCATTATATTCGCGCACCGGAAGAAGCAAGGTTAAACCGGCTCAAGGCTCGCAACGAACGTTTAAAGGGCTCTGCAAAGCGGGAATATATTATTGAAGGGGAACTTCTTAAAAAGCTCGACGCACGGTTTGAGGAGCCTTCCCCGGATGAAGTGGATGTTTACATCGACAATAATTAATCCTATAAAAACCAGGGCGGTTCAGTTTTTTTGCTGAACCGCCCTGGTCTTTGTATTTCAGGATAGCATGATTAAGCTTGATATTGCTGAACGCCTACAGCTTTGCAACAGTTTCACGGATCTGCGCGAGCTTTTCGGGGATAGAAATCGCCTGCGGGCAGTGCTGTGCACAGATACCACAGGCAATGCAGCTTTCCGCACGCTCCGCTTCGGGCAAAGCTGCATAGGCAGTTCGGTAGCCGTCAGCATCCCGGCTGATGGCATAGTGGTTATAAAGCGAGAACATCTTGGGTATATCCACACCGTTCGGACAGTCCATGCAATAGCGGCAACCCGTACAGGGGATGGTGCTATGCGCCTTATAGGCCGCTACCGCCCGGCTGATGACACTGTAGTCCTGCTCCGTAAGCGGCTCGAAATGTTCCATGGTGCTGACATTATCTCGAATCTGCTCCAGGTTCGACATACCGCTCAACACTGTAAGCACATTTGGCAGCGAGGCCGCATAGCGTATTGCCCACGAGGCAACACTCTGCTCAGGCCGCGCCTCTTTAAAGATACGGTTCGATGCCTCACAGGGGCTTGCAAGCAGACCGCCGCGCACCGGCTCCATCACGATACAGGGCAGGCCGTGACGCTCGAGAATCTCATACTGCCGCTTGGCATCCTGCATCTCCCAGTCCAGATAGTTGAGCTGAATCTGGGCGAAATCCCACTCATACTCGTTGCAGATAATCTCAAGCTGGTCCGGTACATCATGAAACGAGAAGCCAAGAAAACGGATAGCCCCTTCCTGCTTTTTGCGCGCAAGAAACTCATACGCGCCTAACTCTTTACATCTTTGAAAAACGCTTTTGTTCAGCGCGTGGATGAGATAAAAATCAAAATAATCGGTCTGCAGGCGCGAAAGCTGAAGGTTAAAGATACGCTCCACGCCTGCTGGGGTATCCGCCATCCATACCGGCATCTTGGTTGCCAAAAAATAACTGGACCGATTATATTTCTTCAGTGCGTGGCCCACAAATTCCTCCGACATACCACCATGGTACATATGCGCGGTGTCGAAGTAGTTGATGCCGTGCTCGTAGGCGTAATCCACAATCTGCTGTGCACGGGTATAATCAATATCCTCTTTTTCAGGGGTAACCTTTGGCAGGCGCATACAGCCAAGGCCGAGCGCCGAAACCTCCGTACCCTTAAACCTATTCATCTGCATTGCTGTTAAACCTCCTGTCTGTTATACCATCATTGTAAAACTTATAGTTACCTCGAAGTCAAGGGGTGCTGCAACAATTTTATAGACTTCAAGCAAACTCTAAGCTATAATAACAATGTCTATAACAAAGGAATGAGGTAAACGATATGGAATATACCATTTCACAGGCAGCCGAACGCATGAACCTTACGGCTCACACGTTGCGCTATTATGATAAAGAGGGCCTGCTGCCCTTTGTAGCTCGTACCGAAGGCGGTATCCGCCATTTTACGGAATCGGACATCGAATGGCTTGCGCTGATACGCTGCCTGAAAAGCACCGGAATGCCGGTAAAAAAGATTAAGGAATATATCGACCTTTGCATGAGAGGAGACGAAACGCTGGAGGAACGTAGACAGATTTTTATCAAGCAGCGGGAAAATGTACTGCGTCAGATGGCGGAGCTTACGGAAAACCTGAGAACCGTAGAGTATAAGATTAAACACTACGATGAGGCTGTGGCCCTGTATGAGCAGCGGATGGAGAAGTTTAAAAATCACGCATAAACCGAAAAGATGGCCGGTTCATTATAGATGCAATCTAAAAACTGTTCCTTCAGCTGCTGATTCCGGTGCAGATAATCCTGCATTACGGTAAACAGCAGCAAGCGGCGGTAACTGATAAAGGTATCGATCTGTGAAAGCCAGAAGTCGTCAAGATGGCTCTCTTGCTCATAGCCGCACAAAAAGCTCTCCAAAAAATCCCGGATAACCCCGTAATCGGTAACCTCGCCGATCATACCGCCGCTTTTATCAAACAGCAGCATCTGCATGGCGGTGGTGAGGTCGCTGATAAAGAACTGACAGTTGGCAACATCAAAGTCCAGCAGCGTAATCCCCCTGCCGTTCCATGTAATGTTGTGAATATGGTTGTCGTTATGAATGAACCCAAAGCCTTCACGGTTTATGGGCAGCTGTTCCAAACGCTCCTGCATCTGCAGCCATTTCTGCTTAACGGCTTCGTCCTTGCACCAGTTGTAAAACATCTCGGTTTCCTGCTGCCAGCCGTTCAGGCCGCTGCTTGCGCAGGACGGCAGCGTAAGCCAGTATGGGTAGCTTTTTGCGGCGCGGTGCATCCTTCCGGTAACTCTTCCCCATTCCTTATAAAACGCGGGAGTACATTCGTCCTTCATAGGGGTGCCGCCTGAACAATAATCCATTAAATATGCGGTAAACAAGTGCCCGCCGAACGGTACGCTTTCATACAGCGTGCCGTTTTTATTCTTTATGGGGCAGGCGACCTGAATACCGCTCTCGCCAACAAAATGTGCGAAATTTAAACGGTCATCGAGCTTCGCAAGGCTGAGCGTGTCGCTGAGGGGCAGTGCCAGCACCTTGAGCACCTTTAAGGGATTACTGCCAAAGGTAAAAACCGTACCGTCGGAATCCTCTCTGCCGCCGCCCAGAAATTTGAGAGACTTGGCCGGCACGGAAAGTTTATCGCACAGGTTGGTTAATACGTTGTTGGGTATTGTTATCATGTCTGCACCTCCAATAGTATGAATCTTAAACTAAAGCTCCGCTGTAGATCACATTATTTTAACTCTGAGGTCTATGATGCCCCCACCACCGAGCAGACCTTTTCCACCAGCTTGGGCTGGATAAGCGGATCGGCCCACTTCTCGGGTAAGGTTTCGGTTACGACAATTCTCTCCATCTCAGAGTCAGGCATCTCTGAAAATCTGATAATATCAGCAAAATAGAGCATGCCATAGGTTTGCACGTTTTGCTCGGTATCGGTAACGGAATAGGGGCAGATTTCTCGCACCGTGTAGGATATGGCACCGGTTTCTTCAAAAAGCTCCCGTTCCGCGGTGGTAAGGATATCCTCCCCCGGCTTACGATGCCCGCCGGGGCACTCGTAGGTATTTCGCTGCTTATGCTTGCAGAATACCCAGTAGTCGCCGTATTGTGAAACAATCACTGCATATTTCAGCAGCTGATCCTCATAGTCTTCATGAAATTTAACCTTCAGCATGAAATTGTCCTCCCTTTATTGTCTCCAAGGTATCGGACAGCAGCAGCTTTTCGGGTTCAGCCGCCCGGGTATTTTGCTTGATTGAACTTGGGCGGTTGAACTCCGTCATATTGCCCCAGTAGCGTTTGGGCATGTGCGTCATGCGACATTTTGGGTTATGGCGCCCCTTCACCTCTATGGTATCGTAAAACAGCTGCCACAGCCTACGGAAGGCCAGCTCTTCTTCATCCGGTTCGGGCTGCTCAAGCGCTTCCAGCGGAAAGATGACGGGGCGATGTGGCTCGTATGCAAGCGCCATCGCGTGGGTTTTATCGTAGATGAGAAACCGTTCCTCCGGGTAGCGCTCGCAGAAGTGCTGGACAAGCACCGGAAGTACGCTGTTCTTGGGGTCAATCTCTGCCAGCAGTGCGCCGTTTGTAATCGAAAAGCGAATAAAACCCTTGAGCAGGTGGGCTTCCCTATCCAGATGCCGCACCGCCTGCGTAAGCGTGTGCACCACATCGTCGGCCAGCATATTCATCACCCTGCGCCCATGCGTAAAGCCAAGCCGAAGAAACAGCAGAATATATAGCTCCTTGCGCTCTATGCAGGTAAGATAGGCGCGCCATACAAAGTCGAGCACCTCGCCGCCCATGGTTTTGGGGATAGAGGCAAGCACCCGTTCCGCCTTTTGCTCATCGGTGACAATCACACGGCGCTGCAGCAGAGTGGTTTGCTCGGTATCGGGGGAAAGGATATCGGCGGGTATCTCTTGATACACATAGCTTTCAAATACGCAGCACATCAGCCCGTGAAAGCTGCCGTCATATTCATATACTAAATCTGCCCGGTTAAGCATTTTTGAATATCCTCCTGCGTAAGCGGCGGCGGTGCAAACATCGAAAGCTGCTCCGGCTCGTCATGCAGTGGCATGTTGTGGTAGTACATGCCAAGCTCCTTCTCGCTCATCATAGCGCGCAGCACCGCGTCCTGCGAAATCTTCAGCCCTTCGGTGGTTCTGCCGTTGCAGAGGATGAAATACTGTGCACGTTTGAGCACCACACCCAGCTTTTTTAGTGCCGTAAAGTCAAGCGATCCCATCCGGCGCGCAGTGATTATGCGCTTGGCGCTGTTAACGCCAATGCCCGGTACGCGCAATAGGTCTTCGTAGGGGGCGCGGTTAACCTCCATCGGGTAATACTGCATATGGTTCAGCGCCCAGTTGCACTTAGGGTCTATATATTGGTTAAAGCTCTGGTGCCGTTCGTCCAGCAGCTCCCCCGCGGTAAAGCCGTAGAAACGCAGCAGCCAGTCGGCCTGATATAATCGATGCTCGCGCAGAAGCGGCGGCTTGGTGGCGGGTGCGGGCAGCAGAGGGTTATCCGCCACCGGCATATAGGCCGAGAAAAACACTCGCTTGAGGGTGTATTTTTTATATAAGCTCTCGGTAAGGTTTAATATCTGATAGTCGGTTTCAGGAGTCGCGCCGATGATCATCTGGGTGCTCTGCCCCGCCGGAACAAACTTTGGTGCGTGGCGGTAGCGCACGATATCGGTGGAATTCTCGCGTATACCGCTTTGGATGAAACCCATGGGAGCCAGAATGGAATGCTTGGTTTTATCGGGCGCCAGCAGCTTGAGGCTTGCCTGCGAGGGCAGCTCGATATTGACGCTCATACGGTCGGCCAGCAGCCCCAAACGGGATAACAGCGCCGAATCCGCCCCCGGAATGGCCTTGGCGTGGATATAGCCCGAAAAGCGGTATTCCTCCCGCAGCAGCCTAAGGGCCTCGATCATTTGTTCGCAGGTGTAATCGGGGTTTTTCACCACCCCTGAGCTTAAAAAAAGCCCCTCGATATAGTTGCGCCGGTAAAAGTTGATGGTGAGCTCCGCCAGCTCGCGCGGTGTGAAGGTGGCGCGAGGAGTATCGTTGGAGCGGCGGTTAACACAGTACTGACAGTCGTACACGCAGGCGTTGCTCATCAGCACTTTTAACAGCGAAATACACCGCCCGTCACCCGCAAAGCTGTGGCAGATACCGCAGGCCTCGGAGCTGCCGATGCCGCCCGGGGATGCCTTTCGGTCGACGCCGCTGGAGGTGCAGGCTACGTCGTATTTGGCGCCGTCGGTGAGAATCTTTAGCTTTTCAAATACGTCCACGGCCGCAAGCTCCTTAGCCTTTAAAAATTGGGTTTATGGCTGTTGCTGAGATGAGAGATAAGTATTATTACGGCTTGATTATAGCATAGAACGTATGTTCTTGTAAAGAGCAAATTCTATTTTAATCTGCTATCAATCAGTTTTAAAGATCTGCAGGCCTCACTATACAACAGTGTATCGGGATACCGTTCTTTTATCTGCTGCAATGCCTTGATGCTGCTTTGTAGGGGAAACGCCGATAAGCAGGTAATCGCCTTCCACACAATCACCGGGTTGCCATGAAAACGGTCAAACAGCGAACAGATTACCCTTGCGTTTTGTTCTGTCGCAAGCTGTTGGTTATAGAACACCATATACCCTGCCGCATCGATGGCCTCGGAGATTTTATCTTCATCCTGCCCAGCCAAAACCTCCAGAAGCACACCGAACACGGCGGGGGACATGCTCGCCAATGACCTCGCGATGATATCCCTTGCAAGCGGGTAGCTTTTCTTTTGCGATACCTTATCGGGCAGCGTTTTATGCTGGTTGCTTCCGATAGCGCCAAGGTAGTTTACCATTACCCGGGCGGTTTCGGCACTGCCATTCTCCAGTGCTGTACAGATCTCCAGCTTTGTATACAGGCTTTGTTCTTTACGCAAAAGCTCCAGAATAGTGGAGATAAAGTAGCTGCTATTTCCGCATCGCTGTGACAAAATGCGAACAGCCGCTGTTCGTTCAGCGGCTGTTTTTGAATTCATAAGCGCGCAGAGGGCTTCATCCGGTTCTTTAGAAAGGCGCTCAACATCGCTCGGTGTAATCATACCTCTTAATCTTAATGCTTCCGGATTACTCCTCAATGGTTCGTTCCACCACACTGTCTTTTACGTTTTTCATCTTTAAAAAAATAGCCTTATTTATTTCTGCTTTTACGCCTGAGCTTTAGCATCTCGCCGCAAACCGGCAGTACACGTTTAAAGAAATAGGCCGCGCGCCCCAGCTTTTGCAGTACCCGCTCTTCAAGGGTTTCGTGCAGGGCGGCAAGCTCGCCGATATCGTCTTTGCCCGGCTTGATAAGACCATACTGCCAGCGCGTATAGGCCTTTGAGATATGCTCCATACTGCTGCTCCTTTTTAAAGACAGCCTTCGGTCACACCTCGGCACAAACTCCGTAAGTGTTTCTCCTACATGCAGCGAGAGGTTAAACACCTCCAGCTGCCTGAGAATATCCTTAAAGTAGAAGCTCATCTGTTCCCCTTCCCCTTCAATCAAACGGGCAAGGTTTTCGTACTTGTAGGCGCGCTTGGGCAGACGAATAAGATGGCGCAGCAACAAATAAATGGTTATACTCAGCAGCAGTATTAAGATGAGCGTGATGAAAAGTGCCCCCCCGTTGTCTTCGGTGTGGGTTTGACTTATTTCTATCGGGCCTACCGGCTGCTGTTGCGGAATATACTGGCTCGGAATGCCACCGGTTATCATTGTAGGCTCTATAGGCCTTTCTTCCGGAAGTTCAAGGGCATTATCAAAGCGTAACGGATCAAACGTTACCCAGCCAATGCCTTTAAAATATACCTCGGACCACGCATGTGCGGTTTTTTCGGTTACATAAAAGAGATCGGGCCGAATATCGGTTTTTTGCATGGCAAAGCCGGTTACATACCTTGCAGGCAGACCTGCACTACGAGCAAGCACCGTCATGGCGCTGGCATAATATACGCAATACCCCTCACGGGTTTTTAAAAAGTGGGCGACAAAATCCTCATCCTTGGGCGGTATATCCGGTGTAAGCGTATAGGTACAGTTCTTCGCCAGCCACTCTTCTATGGCTTCTGCTTTTAAATAGGGCGAGTCGATCCCCTGAGTAATCTGAGCGGCGGTATCGGTTACCGTCCGGGGCAGCTTTTCTGGCAGCTGCAGATATTGATTGCAGATAGTTTCCCAATTTACATCCTTAAACCCGCTTACCTTCTGCTCCAGTGACTGCATGTTCTTACTAAAATCCTTTAAAGACCGATTAAACATATCCGCGGTAAAGTCATAGGTATTGCCAAAGCCAATAAAATTGGTGGAAAAAAGCTCGGACTGATTATTATAGTAGATGTTGTGCCGTTCAGGAGGCGTAAGGCTGGTAAGGCGGTCGGTTACAAAGATGCCCCTTGTCCACCCGTTATTGTAAAAAACCTCAACCTGCAAGGGGTAAATCATCTTTTGATACAGCTCCGCGCAGCCGCTGCTCTTCCAAAGCGGGAAATCGGGCTGAAAGGTTTGGTTACGGTTAAACCGCCAGATCAGGCTGTCATAACGAAAGCGCCCGGTGCGCCAGCCGTCGTACCAGCCGGTACCGCTGTAGGTGTCCTCCACCGCGCCGCGCAATAAGAACGGCACCTTGGTATATACCGAGAGCAGATGCATATTGCCGGGGCTTATCGGGCCGCCAAGACGGTCGGAAAGCGGGTAGTAGCCAAGCCCCGATAGCTTAAAGGAATCGTTGCGCGGCTGGCCGCGGCCAAAATAGTAGCTGATAAGGTCGTTACAGTCGTATACGATGTTCAACAGCGTCTGTGACTTCCACTTGGTAGTATCAACCGGAACCATAATCACAGCGGCCAGTACGGATATCAGCGCTATGGGTACCGCGGTAAGCTGAAGCGTGGTAAGCGCAACCGATTTATCCTTCGAGGCTTTTTTGATTCGTCTGAACTGGGCAGCGGGAAGCAGGATAAGATAGCCCACCGCAAGCAGTGCCAGTACCAAAGCAGTTGTTTCATCATGCCGGAAAGCCTGCGCAACCACCACAGCGGTACACAAAGCCCCCAGCAGCGAGAGCGAAAGCAGACGACGTACCAACAAAAACAGCAAAAATGCAAGCGGCAGGATGAGTATTACACAATGGAGCTGTAAGTTTTCCCGCCAAAAAAGCACTGCCTTAAACTCAATATCAGAAATAGGATCCGCCAAATCAGCGGACAGCTTTAAGAGCTGCAGCACACCAAAAAGCAACGCCGCAGTACCGATAACAACCGGAAACACCCACACACGGCGGGTAAGAAGCCAAGCCAGGAGCAGTGAACAAAACGAAACGGCGAGTATAATAAGCAGGCTGCTCTGCAGCCCGACCCAAGGGCATAGGGCAACCGAAAGGCCAAAGATAATCAGCAGCACGGCAAGCTGCTCCGCCATCCTTGACTGCATGATGGTGCGTATCAGCTTAAAAAAACGTTCGGAAAGCTTTATTCTATCTTCTTTCATAGCGACTCCTCCAGCATCTTTGCCACGTCGTCGCCGGGCGCGAGAGCAATAAAACGTACCCTTTCACCGGTTTTTGTTACCTTTGGGCGTGCCATATTCACTCCCACTACCGTAATGGTTTCAAACGGAAGGTTTTCGCATGCAATGCGGTCGCACATCTGCTGGCAGTCACCCATCGTAAGCAGATAGAGTGCCCCGTTATTCTGCCCGTGCGCAAGCGCCGCAAGAATGTTTACTTCGTCAGACTGATCATAAAAATCGACAAGTGCAAGCCACCGGTTTATCTTGGGGAAATCGCGTACACTTTCAGCATCCATTAAGTTGTCACCCATAACAGTATCCAGATGCACCACATGGGCATGCGAAAGAGCATAATACAGGATGGTTGATGCAGCCTCGCACAGTGTGTCTTCGCACATAAGTGCCTGCTCGCCTTTCTGGCCGCAGGTTCGGTTATCTACACACACCAGGCAATCCGTCTGTGATGACTGCTCGTAAAGACGGGTATACAGTTTATTTTTAGAAGCCGATGCCTTCCAGTGAATGCGTTTGAGCGGATCCCCGGGCTGGTATTCGCGAACACCGGCAAAGCTGTCTCCGTTGTTAATCAGGCGCAGATTGGTGCCATCGAAGTTTTTTTCGTCTAAGGAATGGGAGGGCAGACTGTACAGGTCGTGCACCCGTGGGAACACCAGCACCTCGCGCTGACGGTAGTAGGAAAGCTTGCGCATATCAAAATGCAGGCCGGTAAGGCCAAAAACATCCTGAATATCGACATAGGTCATCCCCACCTTAAAGCGGCCGCGGTAAGCGCAATGCAGCTGCGGCGAAAAGGTGATGCTCTCGCGGGGCGCAAGATGAAAAGCGTAGGAGGTATGCTCCCCCTCGCTGATAGCATCCATATATACGCGCATCATGGTAAACGGGTAGGGCATGTCGTTGTGGATGCTTAGGGTAAGGTTTATGGTATCGCCCTTTACCGCTTCTTCCCGATCTACCGATTGGATGAATGAAAAGCGCAGTATCGTCCAAAGGTTGAGAGCCACGCTTAATATCAATACACCAAGCTGCGCAAAGAATACAATGAAGAAAACCCGTTCGCCTGTAAGCAGGCCACCAATAAGGCAGACTGCCAGCAGCAGGTAAAATACAATTTGAATCGCTCTCATGACACAACGGGAACAGGCACAGTGCGCAGGATATCGCGCAGCACGGCCTCGGCGGATTTATTCTGGAAGCTTGCCTGCATCTGTAGCACCAGGCGGTGTGCAAGCACCGGCACAGCCAAGAGCTTTACATCATCGGGCAGCACGAAGGTACGGCCCTTGAGCAGCGCATAGGCCATACAGGCGTGCATCAGCGCCAAGGAACCGCGGGGGCTTACCCCTAAGGATAGCTGTTCATTCTTGCGGGTTTTATCTGCAATATCTACAATATACTGCATTACAGCACGGGAACAGGTGATGTTTTTAACCTGCTGCTGCAAAAAAAGTATCTCCTGCGGGGTTGCGGCAGCCTTTACCTGCAGATGGGGCTCTTCACGGCACCTGCTTTCAAGGATGTCCACTTCCTCACTGCGGTTGGGGTAGCCCAGTGAAACGCGGATAAAAAAGCGGTCGAGCTGCGCTTCCGGCAGCGGGTAGGTTCCGGTAAGCTCCACCGGGTTTTGCGTGGCAATTACCATAAAAGGCTCGGGAAGCGGGTAGCTTACCCCGTCGATGGTAACCTGATGCTCCTGCATCGCCTCCAGAAGGCTGGACTGTGTTTTGGGGCTTGTACGGTTAATTTCATCGGCCAGCACCAGCTGGCTCATAATCGCGCCGTGATGCACCTCCTGCTCACCGGTCTTCATATTCAGCAGGGTGTAGCCCGTAATATCGGAAGGCAGCACATCGGGCGTAAACTGCACACGCTTAAAGCTGCAGCCGGTAGACCGCGCCAGCGCGGAGGCAAGCGTGGTTTTTCCAAGGCCGGGGACATCCTCAATCAGCAGATGCCCGCCGCTTATCAGCGTAATCAGCGCCATATCGATAGCCTCACGCTTACCGATAAGCACCGTTTCTATGCTCTTTCGAACCGATTCAATAATCTGTTCCGTATTCCTTGTTGCTTCCATAGTACTGTCACGTCTTTCCTGTTACTAATTGTTAGTAGAAGACTTACACAATGCAAGGCCATTCCGGCGGCATTTACCGCCGCTGCCGTTTTGCGGCAAACATATGCAATTGCTTTATCGGGGCCATGTATATGGAATTACAGTATAATGCATCCATGAAGTCTTCTTAATTGTAGCAGAAAATATAGTTGGAAACAATCTGCAATGGACAAAAACGGCGATATATACCAAAAACAGACCTTTTACCTGTGCACCTATAATTGTAAGTTTTACTCTTTGTAACTCTTTCTTGGGCTAATTTTGTGAACTTTGATATACTAAACCACAATATAGCGCGCTGCTGCATAACCGATGGTGCCGTTATAATCGACAACATACCAATCGTTCACCTGCCCGAGAACGGTAACCGTACTGCCGTTGGGCGCCTTGGTGAGCACCCTTGCGGTAACCGACGGGAAGGCTCGAATATTCAGGTTGCCGCTGCCCAGGGTGACAGTGCCTCTTCTTGGTGGTTGCGCTTCGGCAAACGGCACACCGAAGTATTGTGTTAATGCCTTCACGGTGGTGCGCGCAATGGCGTTGATATTTTCGGCAATCCACTGGGCATCCTCCAGATTATCGTGGTAAGCATATTCAATCAGCATGGCAGGAGCCTTGGTTAATCGTACCTCGCCCAGTGTGGTAGAAGGCACAATCTTAACCAGTGACGGAAGCGGGTAGATCTCTTTGAGATTATCCGCCATAATCTGAGCGGCCTTTTTGCCCCAGATGCTGTTGGGGTAGTAATATACCTCGCTGCCGCGCCGGGTTCCCGCTATGGATTCGGGGGCCGCATTGGAATGCAGCGCCACATGAAGATCGTAGCTGCCCTGATTAGACTGCGCTATGGAGCTTGCTGCCGTCATCTGCGGGGTATTGCGCGTGAATCGGATGCCGTTGGAACGCAGATACGGAACCATTGCATCGGCAACGCGGTTCATGTAGTATTCCTCTGTACCGCCAATGACATATTCGTTATATTCCTGTGTAGAGGGGCTTAGGTAGATGTTCGGCATTACCTGCGCTTCCTTTCAGTCGTACTCTATTGCAGACTATGCAGAGCACCATAAAATGGTGACGGAAAACCTAAGGTAGCCGCAATAAAAGAGCAAATGCGAAAGGTATCGGCCTTTCCTCCGTTCGGGCGGTTGCCCAAAAATACCGCGGTACAGTTGAGATTACCTGCACCGCAGCGGAGTTTGCACCTCTGTTATGCTGCCTGCCGGAACATATAGCCCACTAATGTCTCAGGCACCCTTTAAATCGGATTGTATCTGCCCCGCTTTAACAGAGAGTATGAAATCAAAAAGTCAGGCGCCAAAAGGTACCTGACTTCTACTGTTATATAATACTCATTATAGGCTGCTGTCCTTCATCGCAAATGGTTCGCCGTGCCCGGGATAGACAGTTTGAATACTCATGGTTTTGATACGGTTGATGCTTTCATCAAGCTGTTTAAAATCAAATGCGTTCGGCGCTGGTGCCGGTTTGTCAACACTTACAATGATATCGCCCGAAATGAGATCATCCTGTGTGGTAAGAATGCCGATAGAGCCCTTCGTGTGCCCGGGAAGAGCAAGTATTTTTGCGTCAAACCCATAGGGTGCAAGGCTGTTGCCTTCATTAAGCAGTATATCAGGCTCAAACCCTTCAAAGTCTTCCCGTGTCTTTTGCATAATCCGCGTAATCTTGCCCTTGATAAGAAGAAAGATAAACTTCAGTAAAGCGGAACGGTAACGGAAGGTTTCCATCATCTTTTCAAGTGTAGGATTGTCAACCAGTTCGATATCTGCGGAATGCATGGCTATCTTAACACCGTACTGCTTTCGCAGAAAGGCCGCATTTGCGGTATGGTCACAATCCCCGTGGGTTAAGATTACAAGCTTAAGGTTCTCGGCACTGCAGCCGTTATCTGAAAGCAGCTGCAAAAGCAATGCGCGTCGGTTATCCAGTTGTTTATCCCGAATGAGGCTGCCTCCGGTGTCCACTAACAAGCAGTTACCATTTTGTTTTAGCAGGTAAGCGTTCACCCCGCCCAAATTCAAACGTATAATCTCTTGATGCATGTTATTCTGTCCTTTCCTTCGATGAATGATTCTTGTGGTACGCACCGTGTGTTTCCTTTATGGCGTTTGCAAACAGTGCGCCAAACTGCTGTTTATCTATCTTATAGTAGTCCGGCCATGTATCTGCAAAGCAGAGATAGGCGCAGTTGGGCAGAAAACCTGTGAAAAACTCGGTCACCCGGCGCTCCTGCACATCATAGTTCTCATCCAAAATAAGCTGACTATCCTGTGCAATAAAGGCATCGAGCATACGGTAGATGACGGGTGGCTCGGTAGTTTTCTTTAGTGAATCCATTAATACGATTCTTACTAAATCTGAATAGCGCTGCCCGAACTGATAATAGCCGCCCATACGGTCGGGCATGGATTCGGCTTTTTGCTGATGGGTTTCTTTTGGCACCTTGCTAAGCAAAAGGGTGTATTCGTCTATAAACTCCCTGATAAGGACATCCAGAATTTCATCCTTGCTTTTAAAATGATAGTAAATAAGTGATTTCGGCACCTTCGCCTCGCGGGAGATTTCGTCTACCCGCGCGCCCTCAAAGCTTTTTTCGGCAAACACCTTGATTGCCGCCTGCAAAATTCGCTCACGCGCGTTTTGCTCACCCAATTTTGCGACGCCTCCTTTTACTGACCATTCAGTACTATTTATAATACAATGCTTTCCAATCAATGTCAAGTAGATAATAGCTATGTAACCCTATTTTGCATTAAATAATCAGGCTGAAAATGATTGACAGTACACAATCGGATATTTATATGCATATTAATGTAATAAAAAGTAAGAAGATAAATAGTGTGAAGGTTATCATACTATTTATGTCGCCGCTTACACGGCGAGATTGGAGTTATTATGGATAATGTACACTTAAATATCGGAATGCGAGCGCCTGATTTCAGCGCTACCACAACCTTCGGGCCGATAAAGCTCTCGGATTTTGCGGGTAAGTGGCTGGTATTCTTTTCTCATCCCGGCGATTTTACACCGGTTTGCACCACCGAGTTTATCGCGTTTGCCCGTGCGAGCCAGCAATTTAACGATATCGGCACAAAGCTTTTGGGGCTTAGCATCGACAGTAACCCGTCGCATCTGGCTTGGGTTTATGCCATCTATGCGACAACCGGGGTACAGATACCTTTCCCGGTGGTTGCAGACAGAACCGGAGAGGTTGCCCGATTATACGGCATGATTGCCCCTGACGCCAGCACGCAGGAGACCGTGCGTAATGTGTTTATCATTGACCCTAATCAGATTATCCGCGCAATCTTAATCTACCCGCTTACGAACGGCCGAAGCATACCTGAAATACTGCGGCTGGTAATGGCGCTGCAAAAAACAGATAAAGACAAGGTAGTCACCCCCGCAAACTGGATGCCCGGCCAGCCGGTGCTCGTTCCGGCACCCAAAACGTATGATGAGCTGTTGCTGCGGCAGACCAACCCCCAAAGCCAAAACCTTACCTGCCAAGACTGGTTCTGGTGCTACAAAGAGCTTCCTGCCGGGCAATAAGCCTTTCAAAAACCGTACTTATTTCTGCAAGCACACAAAAGCCCTCGGGAAAGCTCTTTGAAAAGAGCGACTCCCGAGGGCTTACTATTTACTTGGATTATCCTTCGTATACCCGAACGCGCAACGGAATGCCCATCTCGTCGGCAAGCTTCTGGCAGGCCTCTATCTCCTGCTTCGGGATGATATCCACTACCGAAAAGATTACCCGCTCCACCGACTGCATGCAATCACGTGCAAACTGCAGCATGGCCGGAAAGGCGTTCTCACCAAAGCTGGGGCGGCAAACGGATTCGTACTCCTTCGCGTTGGAGGCGTTAAGGCTGATAGACACCGTATCCACCAGCCCCTTGAGCAGGTGGGCAGTGGGCTTGCCGTTAATAAGGTCTGAGAGCCCGTTGGTATTTAAGCGTATCTTTAGTTTGCTTACACGGCGCAGGTATTCGCAGGTTTGCAGCACGATATCAAGCCGTTCCATCGGTTCGCCATAGCCGCAAAATACCACCTCGGTAAAGCCGGTAATATCGATTGCTTCAAACGCCTTTACAATCTCCTCAAAGCTCGGTTCGTGTTCCAGCCACAGCGAGCCGCTGTCGCCTACCGTGTCCCCGTTTTGGCGAATACAGAAGGTACAGTTGCAGGAGCAGCGGTTGGTTACATTTATATAAAGCTTTCCGCCGTATTTATAAAAGATGGTCATGCGTTCATTCCCCCTTGATAACAAGGCTATTATATATCATCCTGAATCGTATAACAATTATGAGCAGGATTATTTGGGTTGCTTGTTGAATGATAGAATTCATCAAACTGCATAGATGCTGACGCAACAGAAAGCTACGTTTTCTGTTATTCTTACACAACACCCTTCTGAAGCAGGCTGAATCTTTGCAGAGTATAGTGAAATTGTTGTGGCAGAAAGTTATACTATACTAATTGTTTGGTTAAAAACACGAATTTTCATGCTTACTAATCACTTCGCCGAACTTTTGTAATTCACCATCTATATGGCTATACTTTTACTATATCAGTTTAATCGGAGGAGTTCTTATGCGCAGCGGCTACAAACGGCTAATCTTCACCGCGGTATTCATCGCGCTCATCTTTATTACTACAGCTTATATTCTTCATATTCCCGCGGGAAACGGGTATATTCATATCGGCGACAGCCTAATATACCTTGCGGCCAGCTGCCTGCCTGCTCCGTTTGCCATGGCTGCCGCGGCTCTTGGTGCGGGGCTTTCGGATGCGCTTACAGGCTTTCCGCAGTATATCCTGTTTACAATCATCATTAAGCTGCTCAACGCGCTGTGCTTTACGGGCAAAGGTACCAAACTGCTGACTAAGCGCAACATCGCAGCGCCCTTTGTAAGTGCTTTAATTACGATTGCGGGTTATTATCTTGCCGATGTATTTCTTTATGGAAGTTGGGTATCACCGCTTGCCACCATCCCCCAGAGCCTGATACAGGCCGGAGGCAGCCTTGCGGTTTATTTAATACTGGCATTCGCGCTGGATAAGCTTGATTTTAAAAGGCGCGTACTGGGCGCGCTTTAAAACTTAAAATATAGAGGCCTCATCCTGTTGACGGGGATGGGGCCTTATTTAATTTGAATTATATTGGTTTCGCCCTATATCTTGGCGGCTGCAGGTGACTTTTATGCTTCTGATTTTCTTTTAGTATTGTCTGATTCCCTCTTGTGTTCATAACACTGCCCCTGGCTTTATTCAACCACCGCCTGCGCCACAAAGTCGGCGACAATACGCTGCGTATCTAGCCCGTCTTTCGACGACAGATTAACACCGGCGGTAACCACGGCTACCATATTCTGTTCGGGGAAGATGATAATCTTCTGCCCGCCGGCACCGTCAGCCTGATAGGTAAAGATATCTTTTCCTGTTGCAGTATTCGTCGTTTTCCTCATCCAGAAGAGATAGCCGTAATCCACCCCGTTTTCAACGGAAATCTGCTTTGTTGAAGATTCCTTTACCCACTCGGCGGGGATTACCTGCTTTCCATCCCATATGCCGTTGTTCAGGTAGAGGTAGCCGAACCTGGCCATGTCCTGCGGGGTTAAATACAATCCGGCGCCGCCGCCGTAACAGCCGGTGGAATCCTTATCCCAATTCTTTGCGTTGATACCAATCTGCGAGAACAGATATTTCTGGGCAAAATCCTTTGTACTGATGCCCGAGGTATTTGTAATGATACGGGAAAGGAAATGAGTAAGCCCGGTATTATAAACAAACTTTTCCCCCGGCTTATCCACGAGAGGCTTCTTTAGGGTGTAGGCAAACCAATCGGGGCTGGAGAAGAAGGAGTAATAATCTTTGTCGATGCTCTCTAAGCCGCCGCTCATAGTGAGTACGTTCTTAACCGTAATATCCTTCTTACGGATATCATCAATATCTTTGTAATAATCCGGCAGAAGCTCAGACACCTTCTGATCGATCCCGGTTATAAGCCTTTCACGAATCGCAATACCCGTTAAAGCCGAAAGCACACTCTTTGTAACGGAATAAACCGGGTTGGCGTTCTCGGCACTCATACCCTGATAATACTTCTCGTAAACCAGATACCCGTGCCGAACCACCAGCAAGCTGTAAACATTGGGGTAGTTTTCGGCAATACGTGCGTCAGCCTTTGCAAGAATGTCAGGGTTTAGTCCCTGCTCCTTCGGGGATGCTTTGCTCCACTCCTGAGTGGGCCAAGGCGCTTTTTGCGAACTGCCCTCTGACGCGGCCGATACACTGCTTTCGACTACTGCGGCAGAGGATGCCGCTTCTGAAGACGAAACGGAGGATACTTCCACACTGCTGACTGCTGCCGCCGCGTTATTTACACATCCTGTAATGGACATCATTGTAATCAATGATACCAGAAATACAAATAACTTTTTCATACCCGGTATACTCCTTACGATCCCATATATGTAGTATTTTTGATTATATCATAGAAGTCTGCTTTAATAAACAAAAAAATGCAACATAAATCCGGTATAGTCCACCTAAAATTCGACAATATTTTCACATTTCTATTGACATTTTAATGTCAAACAATCATAATTAGGGTAACAACCTACCTCCAAAACTCAATATAATTATGTAAAGGCAAACCTTCCGAAAGGTTGGGACGCAAAGCTTCAGGTCTAAGGTTTTTTACTATGACAGCTGGGCTACCATATTTCGTAAACGAGCTATGGCTAAGCAGCCATGGCTTTTTATTATCAACCTACTACAAATGGAGGAATCGTCGTGAAAAGGTTAAAGGATTTATCGATCAAACGCAAGCTGATCTCTGGCTTTCTGGCAGTCTGTATTATCACTGCACTTGTAGGAGCGGTAGGTATTTTCGGCATGATTCAGCTTAACGCCGCCAGTGAGAAAATGTTTGAAAAGCAAACCGCTCCCCTTCATGACCTGACAGTAATTATTGATACCATCAGCCAAATACGTATTCAAATGCGTACTGCGGCATTATGGGCCGATAATGCCGAGAAATTGAATTCCGCACAAAAGGAATTCGAGGGATTAAAAGCTAAGATGACCGAGGCAATGGATGCCTATATGCCAACAATTTCAAGCAGTGAAAGCATCAAACTCGCGGCTGAGGCAAAACAACTGTATACCGAAAAGCTCATACCCGGAGCCGAAAAAATATTCAAAGCAGCGCAAAGCGGAAATATCGTACAAACGAGAGATGTCGGCTCCGAATTAACCGAGCCTATCAATAAAATCAGTTCTAATTTTAATCAGTGTCTGGAGAATAAGATTGAAAATGCATCCAAGATTAATGAGTCAAATAAGCTGTTGGCATTGATATTAATAATCATTTTGGGTGTGGTAATGCTGCTGGGGATTTTTACAGCAATATTCCTTGGCAGCTTGATTGCCAAGAGAATCAGTCAGCCCATTGCACAGGTTGTTGCGGCTGCGGATGAACTGGCGCTGGGCAATACCAATATTTCGGTTGATGCCGACAGCGATGACGAAACCGGTATGCTTGCCAGCGCGTTTAACCGCATGATTACAGGCATTAAGGAACAAGCCGATATCGTTTCCTCCATCGCCGACGGAGATTTAAGCGTAGAGGTTACCCCCCGCTCTGAACAGGATACCCTTGGTATTGCCCTAAAGCAGACAAGTGAAAAGCTGAATAAGATATTAAGCAACATCAACATTGCCGCCGAGCAGGTTCTGGCAGGCTCGGAACAGGTGTCAATCGGCTCACAGACCCTGTCGCAGGGTTCGATTGAGCAGGCCAGCTCTGTTGAACAGCTTTCTGCCTCTCTGGAAGAGGTATCTGCGCAGGTAACCGAGAATGCGGAAAGCATCCGTCAGGTTGTAGGCCATATTGAGGAAGCCTCTGCCGGCGTAAACAAATGCAACGACCAGATGCAGCTGATGCTGAAATCCATGGCCGAAATCAGTAATTCCTCCAACCAAATCTCGAAAATTATCAAGGTTATTGATGATATCTCTTTCCAGACCAATATCCTTGCCCTGAATGCCGCGGTTGAAGCTGCCAGAGCCGGTGCAGCCGGAAAGGGCTTTGCGGTGGTTGCGGATGAGGTTCGGAGCCTTGCCTCCAAATGCGCCGAATCAGCCAAGCAGACGACGGTTTTAATAGAGAATTCGGGTAAAGCGGTAGAAAATGGTGCTAAGATAGCCGAAGACACTGCGGTATATCTGGAGGAGGTTAAAAAGGTTGCGGCACAGATTAATGTTGTGATTACGCGAATAGAGAGCGCCTCCAGCAATCAGGCTGAAGCCATTCAGCAGATTAACGCCGGGGTGGAGCAGATTTCTGCCGTTGTGCAAAACAACTCCGCAACCGCCGAGGAAAGTGCCGCCTCCAGTGAGGAGCTGTCTGCTCAGGCCAAGATGCTGAAGGAGCAGATTGCATCCTTTAAGCTGCAGGACTGATAAGCAAAATACATACAGCATTTGAAATGGCTGCCCATACGCGTGCAAAACGTTTATAGGCAGCCATTCTATTTGAGCAGTTTACACCTTTAAAAAGCAATCAGTTGCTTTTACAGTTGACATACCATATCAAGTTGCGCTATTTTACTGTTATAAAAGCTGCTTCTTCAGGGAGGGATGATTGGAGTGGAATCCTGTTATCAAATGCTATACAAGCACCTTGAAGCATTAAAGCTCAGCTGCACAGAGATAGATGACATTGCACAGCTTTTTTCACCAAAGCGTTATGCAGCCGATGAATTCTTCGCTCAAATCGACGAGCCCTGCAATAAAATAGGGTTTATCAATAACGGATTATTTTATATGTATACCTTGCAGAATGACGGCACACTGTTTGTGAAGGAATTTATCGGCGAAGGGCAGTATCTGCTGGCGGTATTGGATACCGAAAAGCCCAGCGATGTAGGTATACGGGCCGTTACTCCTTCGGTGATTCTGGAGGCGCGTTACAGCGATATTGAGCATCTGCTTGCCCGTTACCCTAGATTAGCGCAGCTTAGCCGGAAAAAGACAGAACAGGAACTGGAGATTGCCTTAAACCGTATGCAGCAATATGCGGTGATGCCGGCAGCGCAACGGTATGAACAGTTTCAGCAGCAATACCGTCGTTATGAGCAGCTTATACCGCAGCATTTGACGGCGGCATATCTTGGTATTACGCCCACACATCTGTGCAGGCTCAAGGCGCGGCAAAATGGGGTTTAAGCCTTGTAATAATAGAAATGGTCACAACAATCGTCACCCTGCATTAATGTCTTACTGCGCTTTAATCCGATAGCAGGGTTGAAGGCATCGGTTATGGCTGGGTCGGTACAACAGGTGTGACGGTACATCCATTCTGTGGCGCCCGTTTCCTTTGCCATATCAAAGAACGGGCATTTTGTGCAATGAATCTGTACACCATCCGGCTGCTTTTCAACGCTGTATTCGCAACCTCTAAAACGCAGCGGCTCCCACAATAAGGCGATCAAGGCTTCGATCGAGTGGTCCTGCTGCTGTGAGGCGATAGCCCGCCATTGCTGCCGCGCCTTTTCGCATTCGGCCTGTTCAACAATGTCCAGCACCCCATCGCCAAAATGTTTTCTGAGTGCCTCTATGAGCATTGTTTTATCCTGCGTATGCATTTCATTAACCTGTTTTATGCGCATAAATAGTTCCGCCCGGCTGATTGCTTCTGTTGCATTCATTTATTAAACCCTCCGTTAAAATGTATCGTGCTATAAGAATACTCCAAAATGCAACATGCCGCATCAACATAGGTTGATGCGGCATCGGTTTTCTCTTTATGTATTTTATCCTTTAGCGAAGTAAGCTTAGGATGGTATCGACATCCTTTATCCACCCCTGAATAATTTCAGAGTTCTCCCGCAGCTTTTGCGGATTCTTCTCGTAGCCCTGCAACAGATGACATTGATGCTCGTAATACTGCTTGAGTTTTTTCATCAGCATCGCCTGCTTGACAATCCCTGCGGCATCCCCCGTATCGGCCTGCTGCTTAATAGTATCCATGCAGCCCTTCATTTCATCTGCCGACATCCCGGTGGTCTTTTTAAAGTCACGCAATACCCACTGCCGCTCAAAGACATTTCGCTCAAACCAACCGGTATATTGTTCGGTAAAGGTCTGCACCAGCTTTCGTGCAGCCGTGGTAATGATTCCGAACTGTTCGGGGGTAAGCTCCTGCGGTGCTGTGTCACCGTTATCCTCGCCTCGATAAACTCCCGCGTCAATCAGCGCCTGAATTGAACCAATCTCCTGCCCTCTGTAGCGCTGCGCCATAGCCACCGATACCGCAAACCCTACTCCGGCGGTTTCTTCATCAAGCATCTTGCTTTCGTTCATCTTGTAAAATTCGTCCGGCGAAAGTCCCATCAAGGCCGCAACCTTTTGGATCTCCCGAACAGCGGTAGCGGTTTTTACAAGCCCCGGGCCGATTGAATAGGTGATAATATCGGCATCCTCAAGCTCGCCTGCCAAGGTATTGCACAACTCTACCTGTGCTGTTTTAAACACCTCGTAGGCACCCATATAGGGGGCGGCACCCGAGGAGGGCACAAACACAATCGTACCGCGGTTACGCTGCATCATCTGGGGCAAAAAACGCTTTGTCAGCATCACGGGTGCCCGAAGGTTTACACCGTAGCTGGTATCCCAGTCTTCAATACTCAATGTATCAACCGCACCGACCGGCGTTACGGTGGCATTGTGGAATAGCACATCCACCCCGCCGAATTTATCGACAGCAAAGGTATAAAGGGCATCCACCTGTTCATCCTTACTGATATCCATCGGATAAAAACAAGCCCTATCGGTATTCAGTTCAGCGTTAATACGATCAGCCGCATGCTGACCGGCCTCCCGGTTAATCTCCGCGATAATTACAGTTGCCCCAAGCCAAACTAAAGCGCGCGAGGCTTCATATCCAATGCCGCCTCCCCCGCCCGTCATTAGTACCACAGAACCGTTCAGGCAGCCCTTGGCAAGGTTGGTGTTCTCAATAACCATGTCATACCTCTGTTGTTTATTAAGGTTAAATACCCTTTAAGCCAAAGCCCAACCACCGCCCGTCGATATCCTCCACCACAAATTCGTGGTTGTGGTAATCGGTGTTGGAAAGCGGCCGAACCACCTTCGCGCCCGCATCCAGAAACTCCTGCTGCAGCGCCTCCTGCCGGTCGGTAATAAAATAGGCATCATAGCCGTAGCCATATAACTCCCGGTTGGGCATTACCCTAGGTACGTTAGCTATGGTAAGAATTATTTCGGTATCATCACGATAAAGGCAGACATGCGGTTCCTTGGCATCGAGATACTGCACCGCCATAAAGCCGAGGACCTTTTCATAATAATCGGCTGTTTTTAAGATATCGGGTGTTGGGAATATGCTGTGTGATTGAAAAAGCCGTTTTTCCATTGTTGAAACCTTCCTTCACATACTAAGCCGCTTAGCAAATTATCTTTAAAGATAGACTTGTCGTATTATATTACATAATTATACCATAATTGATGCAGATAGTAAACAACAATAAAGGCTGAATAAGTCTAAAACCACTGAGTATTGTCATATCGGCAAGGTGCGGAATATACTGTATTGAGAGCTGATCACTTACCTGCACTGATACTGATACCCGGCTGATTGAAAAGCCACATCAGAACGGTGCAATCCTGTTTTTTGCTTCTTTCTCTCCCCTAATGAAGCAAAAGATGATTAACAACCAAGGTTTACGGCAAAACTATTGTTGCCGGTAATAAGCTGATGAGCAAAGCCGGATGAAGAAACTTAAAAAAACGGAGCGTGAGAACGTGGCTGTTAAAAGGGGAGATATCTACTATGCCGACCTAAGCCCTGTTGTAGGGTCGGAACAGGGCGGAATCAGACCTGTACTGATAGTTCAAAACGACGTAGGAAACAAATACAGCCCTACCGTAATTGCCGCTGCAATTACAAGCCAAAAGGAAAAGAACAAGCTGCCGACACATATCACCCTGGAATCCGAGGGCTGCGGACTTTCAAAGGAATCGGTGGTGCTGCTGGAGCAGATACGAACCATCGACAAACGCAGGCTGAAGGAACGTATGGGGCAGCTGGATGACGGCTCGATGGAGCGGGTGGACAGAGCACTGTCCATCAGTTTTGGTCTTCAAACGGAGGGCAGACCGCGCGAGGAGCTTACATAGGCTAAGCCTACCCGCGCGCAAAAAGGGAGCAGTTTTAAAGCTGCTCCCTCAGACCGCTGACAAAGTCCAAGTCAGCGGTCTATTTTTATGCAAAAAAGGGAGAAAATATATGAAAAATATGGTATAATAGAAGGGAAGAAAACCGCATGAAATGAGGAAAAATCAATGCTTAATACAGGGACAAACCGACAAGAAAAAATGGAACTGGTAATCAT
>NZ_FNID01000025.1 GCF_900103835.1 Acetanaerobacterium elongatum
TTCACAACAAACTCGAAAAAGCTGGTATGACGCAAAGCATGTCCCGTGTGGCACATTGCATCGACAACGGTCCTATGGAAGGATTCTGGGGCATTTTGAAACGCGAACGCTATTACGGTCGGAGATTCACCAGCAAGCAGAAACTTATTCAGATGATTGAGAGTTACATCAGCTATTACAACACCCGGCGTGTGCAACGCAACTTGGGTGTTCTGACACCGTTAGAGAAATTTAATCTCTACTTCGCTGCATAAAAAGCGACCAGTGGTTTTGTTCACCACTGGTCGGGAAAATTTTATGTTTTTTCGCTGTCCTCTTGACGGGATGCAGTTCAGCGAATGATGAAGGGTGCTTTTTCGTTATCCAATGGTAATATGACAAGCTTTGACCAGATTCCTTTCAAGCTTTTTCTCCCCCGCGCATATAATGTATTTGTACTTATTTTTCAAGTGTGGAACAGGGGGAATGATTGCGTGCCCGGGGAAGAATTCGACATCTCGGAGGAAGCCTTCTTGAACTCCTTGGGGCTGAGGCCCAAGAAAGCAAACGCAAGGAAGAGCAAGCCCGAAGAAGATGAAGAACTGCCGCGACAGATCAAGAAGCAGCTGGTGGCAAACCTTGCGGGCGGCAGCCTTGCGGCAGGCTTTGCCCAGTATATCCGCACAGAGCTGCAGCAGGATGTAAAACCCGGTATGCCGGTGTGCTTTACGGCCTGCTTAGGCGGCGAAGAAAACATAGAGCTTGTGGAGCTGGGAAGCGCAATCAGGCTGAGAGCAGGGGAGACAACAGGGGTATTTGTTGTATGGTACAATGTCTCGGCGGCGCCCGCTACCGGCGTAACCGCTTCGCTGCTGCTGGAAGCGGACGGTAAGGAGCTGCTTGGCTCCCGTTCGTTCTGCCGCAACGCCTATTTCATGGGCACCTGCATGTCACTTGGCGCGCATGCCGCTATCCTGGTGCCGCAGGGTGAACAGCGGCTGATACGTCTTATAAACGGCGACAGCACCGCCGATATCGGCAATGCCTCGGTTTTGGTTATACGCTTAGGGTAATAGACATAAAAAGGGCTTGAGAGCAGTAATGCCCCCAAGCCCCAAGCATATATGCCTGTAAAAATCAGATGCAGAAATCGCTGCCGTTTTTCTGGTTATAATCGGTCACAAGGTCCTGCATTGTCATGCTGTCAAGCACCTCGTTTACGGCGTTGCCAATCTTCTCCCACACCGTAATGGTTGCACATTTAGAGGAACGCAGACAAGTTCCCCGATCCTGCACGCAGTCTACCGGCACAAAAGGCCCCTCCAGCGAACGCAGCACCTCGCCCACGGTGATATCCCTGGGGTGGCGGGTGAGCGTATAGCCGCCCTGCGCACCGCGCATACTTTTAATCAGCCCGCTTTTGTGCAGCAGGATGATAATCTGTTCCAGGTATTTTTCGCTGATCTCCTGCCGCTGCGCAATATCTTTTAACGAGGTCAGCCCGTTTTCGTAATTCACCGCAAGGTCGAGCACCAGCCGCAGGCCGTAGCGCCCCTTTGTAGAAATCTTCATCTATGTATCAATCCTTTCCGGCGTATGTGCCAAGAGACACAAAACGCGGGCATTCTAATAAATTATAATCTATACTACTATTCTATCAGTGTTTTCATATCCGTGCAATAGGTATTCCTAACCGTTGAGGTGTTTGCTTGACAGCGGCAAAACCACTGTGCTATGCTGATTGCACAAAGGGTGATTTGTTTGATAAAGGAATTAAGCGATACCGATCTTCAGATTATAGAAGCAGCGCGGGAGCTGTTTATTAAGAATGGCTTTGAGAAAACCGAGATGAAGGATATTGCGCGCAAAATCGGAATCGGGCGCAGTACGCTGTACCGTCATTTTGAGAACAAGAGCGCCATTATCTTTTATATCGCGCAGCAGGAGCTTGAGGACATTACCTCGGTTTTCCCCGCAACCGACATTTCCAACGCCCAAAGTGGGTATGAGGCGGTAAAACGGCTGCTGCGGGCACTCAACGACAAGCTGCTCGCAAACATTGATAAGGTAACCTTTCTGCGTGATTTTGATTTTGCCTTTACCGGTGAATATCCCAACGACGAGATGGCCAAAAGCTATCTGGTCTTTCTGCGCTCCAATGCCAACAGTCAGGTATTAACCATGGCCCTACAGAGTGCGATGGACGACGGCAGCATTACTACTAAGCTTACGGCCGGTCAACTGAGCTTAACCTTAACCAACAGCTGCCTTGCTATGGCGCAGCGTGTGCTGCCGCGCGAGCAGCACTATAATATTGAACATGGCATTTCCCGCGAGCTGTTAAGCTTTAATCTGGATATTCTTTTACGAGGTATTCGGTGAGAAAGGGCAAACAGTATATTACCGATTGACTTTTGGCTTAAATTGTTATATGCTCTAGCTGTAAATAAACCTGTGCAGAGGCTGCACATTATTTTTTGCCCCACAATGGGACACGTGTTTCATACAGTTCGATGCCGCTTGCCGGAATATCGCTCATCTAAGGATAAAAACTAAAACATAATAACAAAAGAGGGGTTTTAAACATGCTGAACATACCATACCTGCTGAAGGAGCTTACTGTTGAAGAAAAGGCCGGGCTGTGTTCGGGTGCCGACTTCTGGCACACCAAGACCGTCGAGCGCCTTGGCTTGGATGCAATACTGGTAAGCGACGGCCCGCACGGGCTGCGCGCCCAAAAGGAAAATAAGGAGCAACCCGGTAAAACCGAAACGGTGCAGGCGGTTTGTTATCCAAGCGGTGCCGCGCTGGCGGCAGGCTTCAGCCGTTCGCTGATGCAGCGTATCGGCGATGCCATCGGTGAAGAGGCTGTGGCCGAAGGGGTGCATACCGTTTTGGGGCCGGCCATTAACATGAAGCGCAGCCCTTTATGCGGGCGCAACTTTGAATACTTGAGCGAAGACCCGTATGTGGCGGGGGAGCTGGCTGCCACGTTTGTAAGCGCTGTGCAGGCACACCACGTAGGCACCTCGCCTAAGCACTTTGCGGCGAATAATCAGGAAACCCGGCGTATGTCGGTGAGCGCAGAGGTGAGTGAGCGTGCGCTGAGGGAAATTTATCTTACGGCTTTTGAGAAAGTTGTAAAAAACGCCAAGCCGTGGACGATGATGTGCAGCTACAACCGCATTAACGGTACCTACTCCTGTGAAAACGAGTGGCTGCTAAGCACCGTGCTCCGTAAGGAGTGGGGCTTTGACGGAATTGTGATGTCAGACTGGGGCGCGGTAAACCATCGGGTGAATTCGCTTAAGGCCGGGCTTGAGCTGGAGATGCCCTCCAGCCGCGGCGAGCGCGATAAGCTGATTGCAGAGGCGGTGCGCAATAATACCCTGCCCATTGAAGTGCTTGACCAGGCGGTTACCCGTCTTCTTGAATGGATTGATAAGGGCATAGGCCGTGCGGCGGCAGAGTATAACCGCGAAGCGCACCATGAGCTTGCGCGCAAAGCGGCCTGCGAATGTGCGGCACTGCTTAAAAACGAGGGGGTACTGCCACTCAATAAGGAACAAAAGGTTGTATTTATCGGTGAGTTTGCCGAGAAGCCGAGGTATCAGGGCGGCGGCTCCAGCCATATCAACAGCTTTCGCGTAGACAGTGCTTTGGATGCTGCAAAGGCATATCCGAACGTTGCCTATACAAAGGGCTTCGGTGCAGAGACGGATGAAATTGATGACGAAGCCCTGCGGCAGGCAGTAAAGCTTGCGCAGGAGGCCGAGGTTGCCGTCATATTTGCGGGCCTGCCCGATGTCTTTGAATCGGAGGGCTACGACAGAACGCACCTGAATCTGCCCGAATGCCAGAACCGGCTGATTGAAGCGGTTGCTGCCGTTCAGCCCAATACAGTGGTGGTGCTGCATAACGGAAGCCCGGTTTATCTGCCGTGGCGGGATAAGGTGAATGCCATCCTGGAGATGTATCTGGGCGGGCAAGCGGTAGGGCAGGCCACAGTTGACTTGCTGTATGGTGAAGAAAACCCCAGCGGCAAGCTGGCCGAAAGCTTCCCGCTGCGGCTGGAGGACACCTCCTGCTGGCTGAACTTCCCGGGGGATACCAAAAGGGTAGTGTACAGCGAGGACATCTTTATAGGTTACCGCTGGTATGACGCGCGAAGGATAGCGGTGCAGTACCCGTTCGGTCATGGGCTTTCCTACACAACATTCTCTTATGAGGATATCCGGCTGAGCAGAAAAAAGCTGTCTGATCAGGAAACACTGCAGGTTTCGGTAACTGTAAAGAATACAGGCAAGCGGGCGGGCAGCGAAATTGTACAGCTTTATGTAGCCCCCTGTGCCGTTGCCGACATCGTACGGCCTATTAAAGAGCTCAAGGGCTTTGAAAAGGTAAAGCTCGAGCCGGGCGAGCAGAAAACCGTTGTCTTTACACTGGATAAGCGCAGCTTTGCGTATTATGACACAGACATAAAGGACTGGGTGGCCCCGAGCGGGGAATATACGCTTCTTGCAGGCCCCAGCAGCGCCGAGCTTCCGCTGAAGGCTGTTGTAACAGTACACAGCACAACGATAATTCCGCTAAAGATTACCGATACCACTACGGTGGGGGAGGTACTCCGCCTTTCAAGTAACCCCGCACCCTTGAAGCAACTGTTGAAAAGGATGGATGCCGTCGGCGACCTTGATGACCCTGATGCACTTGGCAAATCCACCGGTTTGATGAGAAACTCTATGACCGAATATATGCCGCTGCACGCGATGATCTGTTTTTCAGATTTAACAATGGAAGAGATTGCGGCGGTTGAAAAAACTTTAAAATAACAGGCAGATTTCATCCCCAGCAAGTTGATTTTAACTTTTCTTGTGGTACAATAGGAAAGATAAAATTCTAGCGTTCTAAAAGGAGACTTGCCTACATGAATCTGCCGCATTTAATTGACCTTGATGACCTGCAAGTAGCACAATGGGAAAAGCTGATTATGCTTGCCGGGGAGATTAGCAAAAAGCCGTCCGATTATTTTGGCAGGCTTTCGGGCAAGATTATGGCAACGCTTTTTTACGAGCCCTCTACCCGTACGCAGATGTCGTTTCAAACAGCGATGCTGCGCTTGGGCGGTGAGGTAATCGGGTTTGATAACCCACAGAATTCCTCGGTGGCAAAGGGCGAAAGCCTGAAGGATACCGTTAAAATTATGAGCGGCTACGCCGATATTCTGGTAATACGCCACCCCTACGAGGGTAGTGCCAAGGCGGCCTCTCTGTACGCGAGCTGCCCTGTTATCAACGCAGGCGACGGCGGGCACCTGCACCCCACCCAAACGCTTACCGATCTTGTTACCTTAAAGCAGGAGAAGGGGAGGCTGACGAATCTCACCATCGGCCTGTGCGGCGATTTGAAAAACGGCCGAACCGTTCACTCCCTGCTCAAGGCGATGGTAAAGTTTAAGGGCAACCGCTTTGTGCTCATCTCTACCGAAGAGCTGCGCATCCCCTCCTACATCCGCGATATTTTGCAGGCCAACGGCTGCCCGTTTGAAGAGGTGTTCAGCCTGGAGGAGGCCATCGGCGAGCTGGATGTATTGTATATGACGCGCATCCAGAAGGAGCGTTTTTCCTCAGAGGAGGAATACAAAAGGCAGAACAGCATCTACACCCTTGATGAAAAGAAGCTGGAGCGCGCAAAGCTGGATATGAAGATTATGCATCCGCTGCCGCGCGTGGATGAGATTGCCGACGCGGTGGATACCGACCCGCGCGCCATCTACTTTAAGCAGGCTGCCTACGGCATTTATGCCCGCATGGCGCTGATCCTGATGCTGTTCGACGGCTCACTGCCGGCAACAGCAATACCCAAACCGCGCACGGGCGGGTTTAGCTGCCTGAATCTTCACTGCATTACCCAAACGGAAAAATATCTGCCGAACCTTTATAAGGGCAGCGGCGATATGTTGGAATGCGAATACTGCAGCCAGCGTATACTGATATAGCAACGTGTAATTTCATCACGCTTTCATCGCTTCTTGATGGCGAAAAGGAGGCTGCTATGCCGGCTGTGCACCTGACAAACTCGCAGTTTTACGAGAAGGCAGAGGGCTCGCCCCTGCCCATGCTGGTGGATTTCTGGGCCGCGTGGTGCCCGCCCTGCCGTACGCTAGCCCCGATTATCGACGAGCTGGCGGAGGAGCTGCAGGGCAAGGTGGTGGTGGGCAAGGTGGATGCCGACGAGCAGACCGAGCTTGCCGACCAGTTCGGCGTACTGGCGCTCCCTACGGTGTTGTACATAAAAAACGGCGCAGAGGCAGGCCGTCTGGTGGGCTTGCGTTCAAAAGAGGATTATCTCGCGCTCTGCGGATTGTAAATTTACCAATGCATAGGACACTCGGTTATCTTACCTTGTTTAAACAAGTATGATAACCGAGTTTTCTGTTGCAATACCCCAATAATAGATTTTGCATTTTTTATGAATTTGATGAAACATACACTGCTAAAATGCAAAGAAAGCAAAGCGGACATGATTAAAAGCTGGTATGTATCTATAGAAAGATACATGTAAAAGGTGATAAGACGTTAGAATAATTTAATTTTTAACGTGCAGTGTGCAGTGTTGAAACTGTTTCGAAAATAGGGTATACTAATCGTTAGGCAGTTTAAACAGTGCTTGTAATGAAGGCTTTTTGGCTTTTAACAAAGGCATGCTTTCAGTCAAGCCTCAAAATAAAAGGAAAGGATTGTCACCATGAAATTATTCTTAGATACCGCAAATGTGGAGCATATCCGCGAAATTAACGATTTAGGCGTTATCTGCGGTGTAACCACCAACCCCAGCTTAATTGCCAAGGAGGGCCGCGACTTTAAAGAGGTTGTAACCGAAATCACCTCTATTGTAGACGGGCCGATCTCCGCCGAGGTTATCTCGCTCAACGCCGAAGGCATGGTAAGCGAGGCATTGGAACTCGTTAAGATTCACAAGAATATCGTTATTAAAATACCGATGTGCGCAGAGGGCTTAAAGGCCACCGCACAGCTTACCAAAAAGAAGATTAAGACCAACGTTACCCTTATCTTCTCTGCCGCACAGGCGCTGCTTGCGGCCAGAGCGGGCGCTACCTATGTTAGCCCGTTTGTAGGCAGACTTGATGACGTGGGCGCCCACGGCGTAGACCTGCTGGAAGAGATTGCCGGTATCTTCTCCATTCACGGCATTGATACCGAGATTATCGCGGCAAGCATCCGCAAGCCTGAGGATGTTACTGCTGCGGCTCTTGCAGGTGCACACATTGCAACCGTCCCCTACGATGTAATGAAGAAGTGCTGCAACCATCCGCTCACCACGCAGGGTATCGAGCGCTTCTTAAAGGATTGGGAAACTGTTCCTAAGAAGTAATAGAAATTCACATCAAAACCATTCAGGCTCCGCTTTTTTGGCGGAGCCTGTGCTATTATTGATACATTCCGTATTAAAATAATAAAAAATGCTAAAAAGCCATATAGTTTCTACAATCCATACCGCCAATTCCCTCTCATATTCATTTCGTCGCGGACTACAATAATAGTGCAAACGCTTCATTCTAAATCTAATAAGGAGTGTAGAATTATGGCTAGCAACAGAATTATCGTTCCTCAGGCTCGCGAGGCTTTAGACCGTTTCAAGATGGAAGCCGCAACTGAAGTTGGCGTAAACCTGAAGCAGGGTTACAACGGAGACCTTACTTCCAGACAGGCTGGTTCTGTCGGCGGGCAGATGGTTAAGAAGATGATCCAGGCTTACGAGAACTCGGCAAAATAGTTAAGCTCAGACTGCTTTTTAACCTATATTACTAGCAGCGGATAATTTAGAGGGGCTTGCGTGCAGATGTGCGCAAGCCCCTCGTGTTTTAACTATGAATGGCTGCGGTGCTCGTGAAATCTTTTGCGGAAGCCGCCTTCGCCAGCCGGGATTTCGTCTGCCCAGATGGGGGATGAGAAGAGCGGGTCAGCGGTTAAAGTATCCTCAACAAAATCATCTTCGGCAGGCTTTAAGGATTGGCTGCTGTGCAGCTCGTCGGCGCGAACGGTTTCGCGTCTGAGCTTGAAATTCAGCCAGTTTAGGCGTCTTGCCGGCTCTTCTTCGGTTTGCTGCTCGTCTGCTTTATCTTCAGACGCAGCAGGGTTGTTTTCGATTGGCTTATTCTCCGGCTGCAGGGGAAGCGCCTCAACAGCGCCTGCCTCACCTTGAAGGGATTTCTGTATTCCGGAACTATCCTCCATGCTTTCCACCAACGTGGCCTCTACTTCAAGTACGGGGGCGGCGTTAGCCGAATCATCCGGTTGAGCATAATAGAAAGGCTCGTTATAATCAAACAGCTCGGGAATATCGGCCTCAAACAGCGAGGAAGGTTCATTCTCAATCTCAAGGTGGGCGTTGTCAATAAACGTGCTGATATCCGCAAAGCCTCCTGCAATCTGCTTTTCAAGCTCGCTTAAATTCTTGCGGAAGTCGTTGATATCACGCCGGAAAAAGTCCTGCTTTCTGCCGGCAGGCTGTTCTGCCTGTGCTTCGCTTGAATCAGAGGGTGCATAGCGTTCGGTTTTTCGCTTTGTCTCGGTAATCAATCCACCCAGCTGGTGACGAAGTGCATCCAGCTGTGCACACTGCTTCTCAAGCATTTCGGCTTTCTCAATTAACGCTTTGTTTTCTTCCCGAGTTTCCTGCAGCTCCTGTAAAAGCTGCGCCGCTTCTGCTTCCTTTTGCACAGCAATGGCCTTATGGCGTTCCAACTCGGCCTTTAACCGGTTGCATTCGCCCTCAAGATGCAAGGAGAGTCCCTGCTCACGGTTAAAACGGTCAGCCATTGTGCGGTAGTCGCGTTCCAGCTCAGAAATCTTAGCCAGATTGTCATCCTGTTCGGCACCGTTGTTCTGCGCGGCTTTGACCGCTTTTTTTATGTAGATGGTAACGTCTTTTTTGTCATCCCCCGCGACTGTCACCCTGATATTCTTATTTACGCCCACGCGTTTTGCCTCCTGTACAGCTGCTTCATAAATCCATCTTTACAATTAGTATAGCAATACAAAATCTAAAATACAATTACTATGCTCGATATTAATAATTGGAAGCAAATTAATAAAATTCTGCTTTACAGCTTTGATGTTTTATGGTATATCTAAATTGTATACAAAATTAGTATATTATTGGCTTAAAAAAAGGAACGCCAAAAAAGCGTTCCTAATAAGCACTACTTAATAACAACCGCATCTTTTGCGGGGGAGGAAGTATCGGAGAAATTTGAAGAGACAGGAGAGCTTTCGGCAGTGCTGCGCGAGCTTTCAGTTTTTGTTTGAGCCGCAGTATCACCGGAAAGGTCGAATGTTGAGAGCGTGTAGCCTTTGCTTGTGAAATTATCGATTACGCTGCCAAGAATCTCGCTGTTATCCTTTGAAACTGCGTGAAGCAGGTAGATACCGCCCGCATGTGGGTTTTTGGTTACCTTGGCAAGCGCTGCGTCATACCCAATCTGGTTTTCCACATCCCAATCCTTATACGCAAAGCTCCAAAAGATGTTCAGATAGCCAAGGGAATGGGCAAGCGCCAGTGTGCGCTCCGAGAAATCGCCTTGCGGCGGCCGGAACAGCCACATCTCATAGCCGAAGTTCTGCAGCACATAGTCATGCAGGGTTTGAATCTCCTTTTTTGCCTCATCAAGCGAGAGATCCGGCATAGAAGGATGGGTGGTACTGTGGTTGCCCACGATATGCCCCTCATCAATCATCCGCTGTACAAGCTCAGGGTTGCGCTTGGCATAGTCGTAGGTGACAAAGAATACGGCGGAAACGCCCTTCTCCTTCAGCGTATCAAGTATCTTGGCGGTGAAGCCGTTCTCGTAGCCTTCGTCGAAGGTCAGATAGATCTTTTTGCTATCCTTGTCCGGTGAGATAAAATAAGCGCCGTACTTTCCGTATTTCTTCTGAAGGCTTACAGGGCCGGTTGGCCTGCCATCGCTGCCAAATTGGTTACCCGGCCCCCATTGAACCTTTTCGTTGCTCAATGCGGCAAGATCCTCGTATTCGGGTGAGATTACCGGCTTCACCGGGGCTTCCGGCTTCACGGGGCCGGAGGAATCTACCTGCGGGGTGCTGGTGCCGTTATCGGGCGGCAGGCTGGAGGCTGGCGCAGAGCTTTGTGCAGCCGAAGAAGCAGCCGTTGAGGGTGTACTGGAACTGCCTAATAGGGAATAGGTGCAGGATGTTAACATAAAAAGCATAGCGGCTAATAATGCAAAAGCCTTGCAAATACGTTTCAACTATAATTCTCCCCTTTGGATATGGATAACTGTTTACATAATATTATAACATACATCCAAAATTTTTTCTATCTTGAAAATTAAAGATGCGAATTACAAGACTAGTGTGCGTGAATGCCTTTAAAAAATGCAGTTTATTTTGTTAAATTTCTTTCTAAGTGTTACTGGTATAATTTAGCGTCTGAAGTGAAGAATAGTTATAATTGGCTATATATAACTGAATAATCGTAATAGGTATAAAATGATAAAGGAGTATAAAGGCATGAGCGAGATTAAGATTACAAGGGTTTACGGCAGAGAGATTTTAGATTCCCGCGGTAACCCCACGGTGGAGGCACAGGTTACACTTTCCAGCGGTGTGACCGCCATGGCCAGCGTGCCCAGCGGCGCGTCTACGGGCATTTACGAGGCACACGAGCTGCGTGACGGTGACGCGAAGCGTTATAACGGAAAGGGTGTAACCAAGGCAGTAGGAAACATTAACGGCGAGATTAACAACGCCTTGTGCGGAATGGGTATTAGCAGCATTCAGACGATTGACCGCAGGATGATTGAGCTGGATGGTACCGAGAATAAAACGCGTCTTGGGGCAAACGCCATGCTCTCCGTATCACTGGCTGCGGCGCGTGCGGCGGCGCAGAGTGCCGGTGTTCCGCTCTACCGTTACCTTGGCGGGATACAGTCCAGAATGCTGCCGGTGCCGATGATGAACATCTTAAACGGCGGCGCGCATGCCTCCAACAATGTGGATATACAGGAATTCATGATTATGCCGGTGGGGGCAACCTCCTTTAAGGAAGGGCTGCGCTGCTGCTCGGAAATCTATGCGTCGCTGGGCAAGCTTTTAAAAAGCAAGGGGCTTTCCACAGCGGTGGGGGATGAGGGCGGTTTTGCCCCCGACCTTGCAAGCGACGAGGATGCCATCAAGCTGATCCTTGAGGCAGCAGAATCGGCAGGCTATACAGGCGGCACGGATGTTATGATAGCGATTGATGCTGCTTCCTCCGAATGGTATGACAACGGAAGCTACACCCTGCCTAAAAAGAGCCTGACCTATACTCCCGAGCAGCTAATTGATTATTGGGACGAGCTGGTTTCCAAATATCCCATCGTTTCAGTAGAGGACGGGGTAGGCGAGCAGGATTTTGAAACGTGGCAAACCTTAACCCGGCGTCTGGGTGATCGTGTGCAGCTGGTGGGGGACGACCTGTTTGTTACCAATGTAAAGCGCCTGAATCAGGGAATTCTAATGGGGGCTGCAAACTCTGTTCTGGTGAAGGTAAACCAGATCGGCACCCTCAGCGAGGCATTTGAGGCCGTTCTCACCGCGCAAAAGGCCGGTTATACAACCGTAATCTCCCATCGAAGCGGCGAGACGGAGGACAGCTTTATTGCCGATATTGCGGTTGCGGTGAATGCGGGGCAGATTAAAACGGGTGCCCCCGCGCGCAGCGATCGTGTGGCGAAATACAACCGCCTGCTGCGTATTGAGGAGCATTTGGGTGAGGCCGCCATCTACCAAAACCCGTTTCTATCCAACGCGGCCACGGTTTAATCGCTATCGCAGGACAAAACAATGGCCAAACGAGCAGCTCCGTTTTAAACCCTGAGGGGTCCAGAAAAAGGGTTGCAATTCCAAAGCAAACGGAATATACTAGAGTTTGGTGTTATCATAATGTAAACGATAGGACGGTTTAAACCATGAGTGACGAGCTTCTTGTAAATGAAGAGAAAAACGGTATCATAACCGTAGATGGCATAGACTATGTTCGGTATGCGATTAAAACCCATGTAATTACCGATAAAGATAATATCTGTGATGTGGCTGTAAAGTATGCCAAGCCCCACGTGCAGCCAGGAGATATCTTCTTTGTTTCTGAAAAGGCGGTGGCATGCACCCAAAAGCGCGCCATTCCCATGAAGGATATCCACCCGCGCCCGCTGGCAAAGTTCTTAAGCCGCTTTGTGCTGAAAACCCCCTACGGCATCGGCCTCGGTATCCCTGAAACGATGGAGATGGCGCTGCAGGAGTGCGGAACCATTAAAATTCTGTTTGCAGCCTTTATCTCGGCAATCGGCAAGCTGTTCCGCAAGCGTGGATGGTTTTATGTGATTGCAGGCCCAAAGGCAAGGTCAATCGATGGACCGTGCAGCTATACATTGCCGCCGTATAATGAATATGTAGTGCTTGCCCCCGCCGATCCGGACAAGGTGGCCAAGGATCTTTCTGATGCGCTGGGCTGCCCCGCAACGATAGTGGATATCAACGATCTGGAGGGTGCTATCCTGGGAACCTCTTCAAAGGATATGAGCCGCGAGTGGCTTGTGAAGCTGTTAAAGGACAACCCCCTTGGTCAAACCAACGAGCAAACCCCGATGGGGCTTATCCGCAAGGCTTAATTGTATGCATTGCTATAGGCGCCGGAAGCACTCCGGCGCCTATGATATGTCCTGTTGACTTTAAGATTAGTTGCAAAAATAATTGCAGTAAGATGCGTCTTTTGCGGTTGACAATGGTATGCGAACATGGTATTATATTAAGGCTGATTACAGTTTAGGTGCTAAGAATTCAGCGAAAAGAATAGACGTGCGCTCGTAGCTCAGCTGGATAGAGTGACTGGCTACGAACCAGTAGGTCGGGGGTTCGAGTCCCTCCGGGCGCGCCACAAAGCGGCATGTAAGAATGAGAAGTTCATTTTACATGCCGCTTTTGCTATTCATAGAATTCTGGTGAAGTAGTTATCTCGCTCCAGAAGGCTTTCTACCGTATCAAAGTCCAGCCGTTTCAATAAATCCAGCACATAAGGGCTGTCGACGGGCGTTTTAAAACCTGCCTCGTTACCGTAGCGGTTCACGTGGTCGCGGGCCTCATCCTTGCCTATCAACGATTTTGGACCGCCAACACAGCCGCCGCGGCACCCCATGCCTTCTATGAAGTTTGAGCGTATCTCACCCTCCGAGAGCTCCTTCAGCAGCTTTTTACAGTCAATCATACCGTCAGCCTGCTGAGATTTCAGCGAAATTCTTCTGTCAGGGCGAAGCCGGTTCAATGTTGCCTGCACGGCCTCGCTAACACCCGAAACCCTTGCGTAGACCCGGCCTGCACGGGAAGAGTGGTCGCTTTGATCCTCTTCAAGCTTCTCCGGTTCTATCTTTAAGATGTCAAAAAGCTCTGCAATCTCTTCAAAGGTCAATACTAAGTCTACGGCATCCGAGATATCGGGTTCCCGCGCCTCGGCTTTCTTTGCGAGGCACGGCCCGATGAAAACCGTAACAGCATCCGGATGAAGCTTTTTTATCGACCTTCCGCAGGCAACCATGGGGGATACCGAAGGCGGCACATGCGGAATCATCGTCTGATATGATTTTCGGATAAGCGCCACCCAAAGCGGGCAGCAGCAGCTTGTTAATAGAAAGTCCTCATCATTTATGATTGTACGGTCAAATTCAAGTGCTTCCTTCAGCGAAAGAATGTCCGCAAACATTGCCACCTCAATCATACCGTAGAAACCCATCAGCTTAAATGCACTTCTCAGCTTACCGGAGGTCACATCTGGGCTGAACTGGCCGGAAAATGCCGGCGCAATCATGGCATAAACGGGTACATCCTTTTCTTTCAGCGCCCTTATCAGTGCCACTGAATCTTTTCGACCCTCAAGGTTATTCTGGGGGCAGGCTTTTAGGCATTCTCCACAGCCGGTGCACTTGCTGGTAATAATCAGCTTGCCGTTTTCGTCGCGTTTGACGGCGTCAAACAGGCAGGAAACCGCGCAGGCTCCATTGCCTTCGTCGCTGCATCGGCAGGCGCCTGTTTTTACAACAGGAGGCTGGTTTTCGGGATGCAGTATCAGGTCAAGCAGATGAAGGTCGCGGGAATTACCGGCTTTTTGAATCTTTTCACAAGCCTCGTCAAGGTTTCCGGCTACAGCCGCTTTTTCCAGCTCGCGGTTCAGTTCACTGTACCGATCCATAGTTTCACACCTCAAGTCTACATTTGATAAAGTATCTAATTGTAGTATAGTGTAACGGTCTATGAATTATTTAACTACGGGTACATGATTTTTGAGTATAAATTGTTCAATCGTCGTCCTCACAATTGTTCAGCGGCTGGTCGATAGACTGGTAAAGGATACGGAATTCCGTAGGAGTGCAGTTTTTTAGCAGCTTAAACATGCGTATAAAGGCCGAAAGGTTACCAAAGCCGGAACGGATGGCGACCTCGGTGATGGAGAGCTCACGGGTAATCAGCAACTGTTCGGCGTACATAATGCGTCGCCGGTTTAGGTATTTATAAAAGGATACCCCTGTAAATTGTTTAAACAGGCGGGTGAAGTAATACTTGCTGAAACCTGCGATAGCCGCAACCTGATCAAGAGTAAGGCTTTCGTCAAAATGCTTGTTGATATAATCGCAGACAAACAGAAATTTCTCTATATATTCATGATGCTTGTTATCCTGCAGCTCCGAATCCTTGACGTTATGGGTATATTGCCTTCCAATCAGCACTATCATGCGAATCATATAGGAATAGATCAGAGCCTCCTTCAACGGGGAGGAGCCAAAATACTCATCGAGTATGCAGCGCATAATCTGCTCAATCTCTGCGTGAATCTCGGGGTAATTCTGTGCGTTGATGCACACCGCGGGAATAATAATCGACATAATAGAATCAAATTCCTTTAAGTGGCTAAGAAGCGAAAAATCTGCCTGGAGGATCATGCGCCTTCCGACTTTTGGCGCGTGCAGACGGTGCAGGGTGCCGGGCGCTATCAGCAGTACGTCGCCAACCTGCAGATCAAAAGATACCCCGCCGCAAACAGCCTTATAGCTATTCTCCAGGGGCATGATAATCTCAATGGCCGGGTGCCAGTGGTTCGGGTAGCTTTCGCACTCATCGTTGTTGTAAAGTATAAGAGAGGAACCTTGTTCAAAATTCACAGTCTCTTTGATGCCGTTGAGAGTTCTTATCATAAACCATTCTCCTGTTATTACGGCCTTAAATCTCAATTATTGCGCTTTACAGCTTAATCATAACATATGTTAACAAAAAGGCAATAATTTTTTTGAGTATAATGACAGCGAAAACGATTCAGTTACCTTAAATAATATACAAAATTACATTTGCCAGCCTAAAGACAACTTGATTCAAAATTATAGAACTAAACAATATAGCAACAATTTATAATTAGAAGGCAATTTTTGAAATGCGATGGCTTGTGCAGATTGCTATACTATAGGGGTAGTTGAGGCTGTCTATTTTATTGAATTAGTTAAAGCTGAGTAAAACAAAGAGGAAAATAGTCTACGCCTCATTTTAATTTTGTTTACATATCTAAAACGTTTTCATAGAATGTTTCCCATTGTAAAGGACGATGGAATACCCTCAGACCCTCGGCAAAGATTCCTGTACCCGTCAGGAACTTTGCTGCAACAATGGAAGTTTTGATTGTTGAAGCATTTTGAACACTTGTTTGATACAATTTTCTGCTAAGGGCATTGATGCTTTCGTGGGGTGTTGATGCTTTCTAACAGAGATATTGCGTCTGGCAGGGGTTTAAGATGCTCTCAGCTATCAATTAACTTTATATTAGGCATAATTGACAAAGGAGGAACTAAAAAGTGAAACGTATTGTTGCTCTTTCCCTTGCGTGTGTACTCGTTTTGACATTAGCTCTTACCGGCTGCTCTCAGCCTGCGGCTCCTGCAGCCTCTTCTGATGCTGCTGCTGCTCCCTCTGAGGCTGCTGCCAGCTCTGAAGCTGCTAGCTCTGCTGCTGCTCCCGCAGTTACAGACGACGCCAGCGTAAAGGTTGTTAATCTGTGGAGCTTCACTGATGAAATTCCGAAGATGATGACCAAGTACAAGGAACTTCACCCCGAGTTTACTCTCGAAGTTAAGCCGACCATCGTTGCTACAACCGATGGCGCTTATCAGCCCGCTCTCGACCAGGCTATGGCAGCCGGCGGCGCAGATGCTCCTGATATCTATGCTGCAGAGAGCGCATTCGTACTTAAGTATACCCAGGGCGATGCTTCTGCGTCTGCTGCTGCATACAAGGATCTCGGCATTGACGTTGACGCTATGCTCAAAGAGGCTGATATTGCTCAGTATACCGTTGATATCGGTACCAGACCTTCCGACAATGCTCTGGTAGCTCTTGGCTATCAGGCTACCGGCGGTGCTTATATTTATCGTCGTTCCATCGCGAAGGACGTTTGGGGCACAGATGACCCCGCTACCATTAAAGATAAGGTTGGCCCCGGTCTTGATAAATTCTGGGCTGCAGCTAAAGAGCTGAAGGCTAAGGGTTATGGCATCATCTCCGGCGACGGCGACTTATGGCAGCCCCTTAAGGCTCAGGCTGAAAAAGGCTGGGTTGTTGACGGCAAGTTCTACATGGATCCTACTCGCGAAGCTTTCTTTGATTATTCCAAGAAGCTTACCGATGAAGGCTTAAGCAACGTTACTCAGGACTGGCAGGATGCTTGGAACGCTGACATGAAAGACGGCGGCCCCAAGAAGATCTTTGGTTTCTTCGGTCCTGCTTGGCTCATCAACTATGTAATGGCTGGCAACTCCGGCGGCAAGAAGCCCGGCGAAGGCACCTATGGTGACTGGGCAGTTTGCGAATCTCCTATCGGTTTCTGGTGGGGCGGCACATGGGTACTTGCCAACAAGGACAGCAAGGTTAAGGCTTCCGTTGGTAACATCATTAAGTGGATCACCCTTGACAGCTCTGACACTGGTCTCCAGTACTTCTGGGCTAACGGTACTCTTAATGGCCCTGGCGGCACCAAGGACACCGTTGCTTCCGCAACCGTTATGAAGAAGTCTGACGGTAAGGTAGAGTTCCTCGGCGGTCAGAATATGTTTGACATCTTCGTTCCCGCTGGCAAAGCTAATATCAACACCAAGAACATGACCCAGTACGACGAAACCATCAACCTCGCACTCCGTGATCAGGTTCGTCAGTATGCTGCTGGCAAGAAGACCAAAGAAGCAGCTATTAAGGATTTCAAAGCTAAGGTAGCTGAGAGCCTTGACATTACTGTAGAGTAATTTCAATCAGTAAAATGGGGCGGACGCCTTTCCGTCCGCCCCATTTTTTAATTTAAGAAAAAATACTACGCACTTTACCGGAGGTGAACGCTTATGCGCCGCAAGAGCGTAAGTTACGCGAAATACGGCTACATATTTTCCATACCATTCGTGCTGGCGTTCCTAGTTTTCTCGCTGTACCCCACAATTTACACGGCTGTGATTGGATTTACAAACCTTAAGGGCTTCGGCAAAACCGCCTTTCGCTTTTTAGATAATCCGTTTCAAAATTTCGGGATAGTTCTTTCAAATCAGAACTTCCAGATATCGCTGTTTAATACGGCGTTGTTGTGGGTGTTAAACTTTATTCCGCAGATATTGCTTGCTCTTTTACTCACTGCATGGTTTACCAACAATCACCTTAAAATTAAGGGGCAGGGTTTCTTCAAGGTTCTGCTCTATATGCCTAATATTATAACCGCAGCAACGGTTGCTATTCTGTTTAATGCACTGTTTGGGTACCCGATGGGCCCGGTTAACGACCTGCTGATGACAATGGGCATAATCAAAGAGCCGGTATATTTCTTGAATGACAGAAATACGGCAAGAGGTATCTTGTCGTTTATCCAGTTCTGGATGTGGTACGGAAATACAATGGTAGTTCTTATCGCGGGTGTGTTGGGTATTAATCCTACACTTTTTGAAGCCGCGGAGATTGACGGCGCAACCGGCGCACAGACATTCTTCAAGGTGACCTTACCTAACATCAGAACGATACTGCTTTATGTTTTGGTTACAAGTATGATCGGTGGTTTGACGATGTTCGATATTCCTAAGCTGTTCATTCTTGGTGGCTTAGGTGGCCCGGATAATGCTACGCTCACTACCAGTGTATATATCTATAACCAGGCCTATACCGGAAGCTACATGTATAACCGCGCATCTGCTGCAAGCATGATTTTGTTTGCCATTATTTTGGTATTCTCATTAATACTCTTCTTTATTATGCGTGATAAAGACGAAGTTAAGCTTGAAAAAGAAAAGAAAGCTCTCAAAAAAGCTGAGAAATTGGCAAGTAGGAGGGCAGCATTATGAAAAGCATGAGTGTATCCAGAGGAATAGCTAAAACAATTATCTACATAGTTTGCATATTCCTTTCTATATTAAGTATCTTTCCCTTTTGGATAATGTTAATGAACGCAACCCGCGGAACCTATGAGATTCAACAGCATGCTATATCGTTGTTGCCTTCAACGTTTTTACTTAGCAACTGGAGTGTACTGATAGGCAAGAGCTTTAATCCGCTTTTGGGCTTCTTTAACTCAATGGTTATCTCTGTAGGTTCAACGGCTTGTGCGGTGTATTTTTCTTCGCTTACCGCATACGGTCTGACAGCGTATAGTTGGAAGCTGCGCAAACCGTTCTTTACGTTTATCCTTGCTATCATGATGATTCCCGCACAGATGTCCAGTATCGGTTTTTATCAATTTATTTATAAACTCGGCTGGACGAACAACTTTTTGCCGTTAATTCTGCCGTCTATAGCCGCACCCGCGATGGTGTTCTTTATGAGGCAGTATCTGGTGGCAACATTCTCGATTGACATTGTGAATTCCGCTCGTATAGACGGTGCAGGTGAATTTCATACCTTTAACCGGATTATACTGCCAATCATGAAACCGGCAATTGCAACACAAGCTATTTTTGCTTTTGTGGCAAGCTGGAACAATCTGTTTATGCCTATGGTTCTGCTTACTGCTAATGATAAATACACAATGCCTATTATGGTAAGCTTGCTGAAGGGCGATATCTTTAAGAGGGAATATGGCTCGATTTACTTAGGGTTGTCGCTGACAGTGCTGCCGCTATTTTTTGTATACTTTGCGCTTTCAAAGTATATTATAGCGGGTGTGCAGCTGGGTGGCGTAAAGGAGTAAGTACATTTACCCTGCTCCCAATTTCAGCCCAGTTACAGGAAGCGATTAGTTTGTTCTTGTTGTCGAGTACATTAATGCCCTTCCTATGGGTAAGGGTTAAGTATCTCAGACAGTATTGAAACTATTTATTTGCCAGTGAGCGCCAGGGAAAGACGCTTTTAATCGTGTTACCAGTGTATTAAAACCAGGACGGCTTTTTAACCGTTCTGGTTTTATTGTAATCAGAAGCCCGAGGCTGTGTTGGATTAAGCGCAAGTAATTTTATATTGCTGATAACACACGTTTAGGCGCGTATAAAATTTGTCTGCAAGAAAAGAAAATAATGTTTTTATAAAACGTTTGTATAGGTTTAAGTATATTAAGTAAATGCCGATAATAGGCAATTCAAATACTATTAAAAAAGTGAGTGAATAAAATGAAAAACGATTTCCGTGCCAGAGCTGAAGAACTAGTGTCGCAGATGACGCTGGAGGAGGCTGCTTCGCAGCTTCGATACGATGCCCCGGCAATTTCTAGGCTTGGTATACCCTCATACAATTGGTGGAATGAAGCGCTTCACGGTATGGCGCGTGCTGGTACCGCAACAATATTCCCCCAGGCCATCGGGCTTGCGGCGATGTTTGACCCGGAGTTTTTAACCGAGATTGCCGAGGTTATCTCCACCGAAGCCCGTGCCAAGTATAATATGAACTCCAAGAACGAAGACCGCGATATCTACAAGGGCTTAACCGTATGGTCACCGAATGTCAACATCTTCCGAGACCCACGGTGGGGCCGAGGGCAGGAAACGTATGGTGAAGACCCCTATCTAACCAAGACGCTTGGTGTCGCGTTTATTCGCGGTTTGCAGGGCAATGGAAAGTACTTAAAAACAGCTGCCTGTGCCAAGCATTTTGCCGTACACTCGGGGCCGGAGGCAAACCGCCACAGCTTTGATGCCAAGGCATCGCTAAAGGATATGGAAGAGACCTATCTCCCGGCCTTTGAAGCAGCGGTGAAGGAAGCAGAGGTAGAAGCCGTGATGGGCGCGTATAACCGTGTAAACGGCGAGCCCTCATGCGGCAGCAAAACCCTGCTTGTAGATATCCTGCGGGAGAGATGGGGCTTTAAGGGCCATGTAGTCTCCGATTGCTGGGCCATCCGAGATTTTCATGAGCACCACCGGGTTACCGATACCCCTGCGCAATCGGCCGCTCTTGCACTGCAAAACGGTTGTGATCTGAACTGCGGCAACACCTACCTGCATATGCTGGAAGCCTATCAGGAGGGACTTGTTACCGAAGAGCAGATTCGAAAGGCTGCGGTGCGCCTGTTCGAAACGCGTATGCGCCTTGGCCTGTTTGACAGTGACTGCGAGTATGATAATATCCCCTATGATGAGAATGACAGTGACGCCCACCGCGCCCTTTCTTTAGAGGCTGCGCGCAGGTCTGCGGTGCTGCTGAAAAACAACGGCATACTGCCGCTCAACCGCAATAAGATTACCCGGCTTGCCGTAATCGGCCCAACAGCAAATTCCCGTGTGGTGTTAGAGGGCAACTACTGCGGCACCGCTTCGGAGTATGTAACCAATCTGGAAGGCATTAAAAAAGCCGCCGGAAGCGATATTCGTGTATTTTATTCCATGGGCTGCCATCTCTTTAAGGATAGGGTAGAGCCGCTGGCAATGTATGATGACCGCCTCTCTGAGGCAAAGGGCTGCGCAGCAGAGAGCGATGCAGTTATTCTCTGCCTTGGGCTGGATGCGACAATTGAAGGCGAGCAGGGCGATACCGGCAACAGCTATGCAGCAGGCGATAAGCCGGATTTATTGCTGCTTGAGCCGCAGCGTAAGCTACTGGAGGCTGTACTTTCAGTGGGCAAGCCGGTTGTGTTGGTGATTAACAGCGGCAGCGCTTTGGATATTGGCAGTGCAGCCGAGCGTTGTGCGGCGGTAATGCAATGCTGGTACAGCGGCGCGCAGGGCGGCAACGCCTTAGCCGAGATATTGTTTGGGCAAACAAACCCGTCGGGGCGTCTGCCCGTTACCTTCTGCTATGACGGTACTATGCCGGATTATGAGGATTACAGCATGCACAACCGCACCTACCGGTATATGCAGGATAAGCCGCTGTATCCCTTTGGCTACGGTCTATCCTATACCACGTTCCGTTATGCTGATTTAAAGCTGGATGCCAATAAGACTGCACCGGAAAAAAACCTGTGCGGAGAGATTACCGTTACCAATGAGGGCAGCCGCGACGGAGCTGAAACGGTGCAGATCTATATTAAAAACCACGTTCAAGAGAATGCCGCTAAAGCGTGTAATGCAGAGGTAAAAGACCTGCTGGGCGAGCAGCCGAACTTCTCTTTATGCGGAATGAAGCATATCTTCCTTAAAGCAGGCGAAAGTGCAAAGGTGCGGTTTGAAATCAAGGCCGCCAGTTTGACAACTGTTCTGCTGGATGGCAGGCGTGTATATCTGCCGGGGCATTATTCTATCTATGTTGGCGGAAGCCAGCCGGATGAACGCAGCTTTGAGCTGGCGGGCAAGCGCCCCCTAAGCACGGATGTTTATCTGGGATGACACTTTAATGAACAGGAAGGTTTGATTTATGAGTTGGCAGGCATGTTACCCAATGGGCAGGAAGGCCGCTGTAACACTAAGTTACGATGACGGCCAGGTTTATGACCGTCGGCTGGTTGAAATCTTAAACCGCTACGGGCTTAAGGCTACCTTTCACCTGAATTCCGGTACCCTTGACCGAGAAGGTTTTATTACCAGTAAAGAGGTAGCCGCCTTGTATGCAGGGCATGAGGTGGCCTGCCATGGGGTGCAGCACCTGTATTTTACCCACCTTTCCAGGGAACAGCTGGTAAGCGAGCTTTGGGAGGACCGCAGACGGCTGGAAGAGCTTACAAACAGCCCCGTTACCGGCCTGTCCTATCCGTTTGGTGTTTATTCCGATGATGTTGTAGCAGTTGTAAAGTCGTTGGGCTTTGAATACGCGCGTACGGTAGAAAGCACCGGAGGCTTTCAGGCTGAGCCAGACTTCTTGCGTTGGAAGCCGACCTGCCATCATAAAAATGAGCTCCTGAATCATGAAAAGCACCTTCTTGCTCCGTTTGAATACGAACGCCTTCAGCTGTTCTATATCTGGGGGCACAGCTACGAATTCGAGCGTGATGGAAATTGGAGCCTGATGGAGGAGTTTTGCAGTCAGATCGGCTCACATGACGAGGTATGGTATGCCACGAATATTGAAGTTAAGCGTTATCTTAGTGCTGTACGCAGTCTTGTTTCAACAACGGATGTCCTGACGGTATATAACCCGTCAGGACAGAATGTTTGGATAAAATCGGGTGGAGTGCTTCATAAGGTCCTGCCGGGCGAAATCTTACATCTTTAATAAAACAGGTTAAGCGGCATACCGGATAAACCGGTATGCCGCTTGCGCAATAAAAACTGCCCTCACTCCATATCAGAGAAAGGGCAGTTATCAGTTAGTATGCTGATTAGAGTTTTACAATCTCGCCTTCAACGGTGCCCGTACAGCCGGCAGCATTGGATTCATCAGTATCAATGTGCATGGCGAGTGCAAATTTGTCGGAAACACGAACCACTACATCACCGTAAATGGTGGTTCTCTCGGGGGTAGCAACCTTTACAAAAACAACTTCCTTATCTTTTACGCCAAGCTTCTCGGCATCGGCAGGGGTAGCATGGATATGGCGCTTGGCAACGATTACACCCTCGGAGATCTCAACCTCACCCTTAGGGCCGACAATCTTGCAGGGCGCGCTGCCCTTGGTATCACCGGATTCGCGAATAGGAGCCGAGATACCGATAGAACGGGCGTCGGTGGCCGAAAGCTCTACCTGAGTGCTGGGGCGTGTCGGGCCAAGAATAGAAACACCCGCAAGCGAATTCTTCGGGCCAACAATGGTAACACGCTCCTCGCAGGCAAACTGCCCGGGCTGTGAAAGATCCTTCTTCTTGGTAAGTACTGCGTCATTTCCGAATAATGTCTTTAAATCCGCCTCGGTAACATGTACATGACGGGCCGATGTTTCAACAATAAACTTCATCCGTTGCTTCCTCCAATATTAGGCGATGCTAAAAGTTAACACACCTTATTTTCATACAATGTTATTCTACGACGAATGAGCCGCTAATGCAAGCCAAAATGTTAATGTTTTTATACCAATTACAGTATAGGATGTGCTATCTGTTATTCTTGATGGGATAATGCATTTCACCAATTCATTTTAGGATACGAAAATTGCTATGCATGACGTACTGTGTTATAATTTTTGTATCAGCGCAAATAACGGATGCCTACTTTTGTAAGAAAGGATTGTTTATATATGAGCGAAAGCTTTATCAGCCTGCAAAAAGAGGTTCAGTGCTGTATCGCCTGCCCATTAAGCCAGACCCGCAAAAATGTAGTGTTTGGTATGGGGGTGGAAACTGCCGAGGTGCTGTTCATTGGCGAGGCGCCGGGTGCGCAGGAGGATGATCAGGGTCTGCCGTTTGTGGGGCGCTCCGGTCAGCTGCTGGACAAGCTGCTTTCGTGCATAGACTTATACCGTGATAAGAATATCTACATTGCAAATATCATCAAATGCCGCCCGCCAGAGAACCGCGACCCGCTGCCCGAGGAGCAGAGCGCGTGTGCCAAGCACCTGGCACGGCAGATTGAGTATATCAACCCGAAAATTATTGTTTGTGTTGGGCGAATTGCCGCAAAGCGCTTTATCGGAGAGGATTTTAAGGTAACCACCGAACATGGCAAATGGTTTGAGCAAAACGGCCGGCTTGTAATGGGCACCTTTCATCCCGCCGCACTGCTGCGTAACCCAAACCTGAAGCCCGTTGCGTTTGATGATTGTTTATTGTTAAGGGATAAGATTAACGAAATTTGCACACATACATACTAAACATACTTCTTGGGCAGAGGGTTAAGATATAATACAATATTTACAAAAATCATCCATCATGCTATAGTTGAATTGTTTGAATTAAATAGAGCACCGTATAAAGGATTTATAGCAAAACCCCGCTAAGGAGGCAAGATATGAACCAACTGAAGGTCGCTGCAGTAATACCCGCATACAACCCGGATGAGAGACTTCTTGAAACGGTTAAAGGGTTGATTGGTGCCGGGTTTGAACATATTATCATTGTAAACGACGGCAGCGCAGGGCACACAAAAGCAATCTTTGAGCAGGCCGTGCTGCAGTACGGCTGTCGTTTGGCTTATCATGCGGTGAACCTAGGCTATGGGCGCGCGCTAAAAACCGGCTTTAACGAGTTTTTAACCCTTTTTCCAGATTACTTGGGCACTGTTACAGTGGATGCCGACGGGCAGCACGACCCCGGAGACGCTTATCGCTGTGCGCTTGCGCTTGAGGAAAACCCAGACAGCCTGATTTTAGGCAGCCGCGATTTTAAGGCCGTGCAGGTACCGTGGACAAACCGTGCGGGGAATATCATCACACGTTATGTATTTCGCTTCTTATGCGGTATTAACGTAACCGATACGCAGACGGGCCTGCGTGCTATTCCCACTGAACTGCTGAAGCATCTGGTATGCGCAAGCGGAGAACGGTATGAATACTGCAGCAGCATTTTGATGGAAACAAAGCGGCTGGATGTTGAGATCCGCCAGATTCCAATACATACTATTTACTTAGGCCAAAACCGCTCCACCCACTTTAATATATTACGGGATTCAGCCAGAATTTACGCGCTTATCTTCCGCTTTTTACTCTCGTCGTTATCCTCTTTCCTGGTGGATATGATTCTGTTTACAATTATTCTATCTGTTACATCGGGTTTTTCGTTGTTTTACAATACCCTCTTTGCCACTTATGCGGCCAGAATAGGCTCCTGTACCTTTAACTATAAGGTAAACCGTAACCTGGTATTTAAAAAGGGTGAAGCAAATTCACTGTTTAAATATGTGGTTATCTGTGTTATTCAGGCCACCTTCTCTTATCTTGGGGTTTATGGATTTTCGAACATAACGCATCTCAGCCCTATCGGTATAAAGGTAATCATTGATGCACTGCTCTTCCTTGTAAGTTTTCAGGTGCAGCGTGAGTGGGTATTCCGCACCAAAAGGCGGCCGCAAAACTTGGCGGAAGAAAAAACTAAGGTATAAGTATCGGCTTTATTGAATTCATTTCTGTCGTTTCAGCGTAATAAAAGCAGATGTGAAAGCATTACCGGTTATCAGGGAATGTTTAAAACCTTAAACCACAGAAATGAGGTACTATAGTGAGTGATAACCTTACCATTCCCGGACGTATTATCTACCTTGATATAGTACGCATTCTAGCTATATTTGCCGTGGTGGTTATCCATATCGCGGCTTGCGATTGGGTTTGCCTGCCCGTAAGCTCGTTTGAATGGCAGACACTGAATTTTTATGATGCTATCTGCCGCTGGTGCATCCCCGTTTTCTTTATGATGAGCGGCAGGCATTTTTTGCACCCCGAAAAGACGATCACCTTCAGCACCCTTTTTAGGAAAAATGTACTGCGAATGGTTGCGGCATTGTTCTTTTGGGGGGTACTGTACTATTTGTATTCCTCAATCCTTCAAAACGGCAGGATTGTTCTGCAGGATGTTTTAGGAGGTCTGCTTTCGGTCGTTACACTGAAGGCAAGGCGGCACCTGTGGTTTTTATATGCCATCACAGCGCTCTACCTGATGACACCGCTGCTCCGCCGATTGGTGGCTGTAAGTACTCCTAAGCGGCTATTGCGTATGAGCCTTGGGCTGATTTTTGTTTCCGGTATTATCCCTATCGCCGCCTATTTTACACCGCTCAGAGATATGGCGTTCTTCCTGCAGGGGATAGGTTTTCCGGGCTTATTTATCTTGGGTTATTACATCAGCCGCTATAACACCAAAGTAAAATACATTGGTCTGCTATATGCAGGCGGGGTGCTCGGGCTAATCTTTACGATAGTAGCCTCCTCAATATTATCGGTAAGCGAAAACATAGGAAACCAGCTTTTTTATCAATTTACTACCCCCAATGTTGCGCTAACCGCCATAGCCATGATGGTATTTGGAAAGAACAACTTATCAAAGCTCAGCTTCGGTGAAAAATGGGATAAGCGGATTGAGGCTTTCTCCAATATTACCTTTGCGATGTATCTGGTGCATGACTTTTTCATCATTCCATTTGAGCGCAGGCTGTATGGCTTTACCCCAACCTCGTTGAATCCCGTTTTTCTTGTTCCGCTGCTGGCTGCCGCAGTGTTTGCATTAAGTATACTTCCGGCTTATCTTTTTAAAAAGATTCCCGTGTTAAGAAATTTCATCGCTTGATACTCTAAAAGCTGCTAGGCATTGCTTAGCAGCTTTTGCTTTAGTTGATGTCAGAATTATGCAGGGCATGTTTTAACCGCAGTACCCCTTCATGAATCTGCTGCTCGGTTAGATTACCATAGCCCAGCACCAACTGATGGCAATGGCGGCCTTTTGTAAGCGCAAAGCTCTCTACCCCATCCGCCTCTACGCCAAGCTCCGTAAACCGATGAAAGTCCTCGCTTGTAAGTGGGCGCAAGAAAGAGGCCAGAAGGTGCATACCGGCGTTTTCACCCGAGACGCTAACCTGATCCCCGAATTCTTGCTGCAAGCAGTGCATCAGCAGCTGGCGCTTGGCCTCATACAGCTTTTTTGTGCGATAGATATGCTTATCCAGCAGGCGCTCCTCCAGCAGGCGGGTAAGGGCCAGCTGCTCGATGGTACCGCTCCAAATATTCGCAAGCTCCATATGGCGAATTACCCTATCCTTTAGCTGCCACGGCAGTATCAGGTAGGCAATCCGCAGGGCGGGGGAGAATATCTTACTAAAGCTGCCCAAGTAGATCACACGTTCGGCGTTCAGGCGGTGCAGCGGCTGAATCGGTTCGCCCTCGTAGCGAATCTCACCGTCGTAATCGTCTTCTATAACATAAGCATCCTTTTTTGCGGCATACTGCAGCAGTTCAACACGCCGGGCAGCCGGTAATACTCCGCCGATGGGAAACTGATGCGAAGGTACTACATAAATTGCCCGAACAGAGTCACTTGGATTAAGCTTCTCAGTTATCATGCCGTGTGCATCCACCTCAATGGGGGTTAAAGCATAGCCTGATTCTGTAAACGCCTGCCGGACAAAGGGCATACAGGGGTCTTCCACCGCGGCGGTGCAGCCCTCGCGGTAAAGAACCTGTGCAATCAACTGCAGCCCGTTATAGGTACCCGGAACAATTATCACCTGCGCCTCGCTGCACACAATCCCCTTCATGCGATAAAGGTAGGAGCACAAGGCCGCCTGCAGAGCGGCGGTTCCCGCACCGGTGGAGGGGTAACCAAAGGTGCTGTTATCCGCATCAAGACAGGCCTCCTTTAACAGACGTGCCCAAAGAACCTGCGGGAAGGCGGTACAATCGGGGCTGCCCGGGTCGAACATAATGAGGTCCTTCTTCGGCTTTCGCCCCGATGAATGGCCAAGCTCAGGAGGCATAGGGCGAGGCAGGGGCAGCTTACCCAACCCGGCTACAAAGGTGCCCGAACCAACCTTACTTACAAGATAGCCCTCCGAGAGCAGCTGCTCATACACCTCTATTGCCGTGTTGCGCGCAATATGCAGCTCGGCAGCAAGGCTTCGCGTGGGGGGCATCTGCTCACCCGCGGGAAGCACGCCGGAAAGCACCGCGCTTCGTATCTGCTGGGCCAGCTGCTTTGCCGCTGAAACCGGCAGCTCTTTGTTAATCTCAAACCCGTACATAAGCCCCTCCGATTGGTTCTAAAAAATAGCCTGTAATTGGCGCTATTAACAATCCAATTTAATTATATAATAAAACTGTAAGCAAAAACAATAGACGATGACAGAAAGTGGTGTTAATTATGATTATGCAGGAATTCGGAACAACCGGCGAAAAGGTAAGCCGTTTTTGTCTTGGTTGTATGCTAATGGGCACGGCAATGGACGACAATACCTCGCAGCGGGTGTTAAACCATTTTACCGAGGCCGGAGGCAACTTCCTGGATACAGCAAACTGTTATGCTTGGTGGATGGGCAGCGGCGAGTTTGTGGGCGATGAAAGTGAAAATGTACTGGGCAAGTGGATGCAGGAGCGTAAAAACCGTCACGAAATCTTCTTGGCCACCAAGGTTGGCGGCAGGCTGAAGAACCCGCACAACATCCGCGGTGCCGACGGCATTCCCGAGTGGGACAGGGTACCGGGTGAGTATGAAGGGCTTTCCGCAGGTGTAATCCGCAAGGGTATAGAAGACAGCCTGCGCCGGCTTAAAACCGATTATATTGACCTTTACTATACCCATGTTTACGATAAGAACACCCCGATAGAGGAAACGCTCTCGGTTCTAAACCAGCTGGTGAAGGAGGGCAAGGTTCGCCACATTGGCTGCAGCAATCTTACAGTCGCTCAGCTTAAGGAGGCCAGAGAGATAAGCAAGCGGCTGGGGGTTAGGCTTTATACCGCAGTTCAGCAGGAATATTCCTACCTGCACCCCAAGCAAGGGGTGGATACCGGCATTGTAGAGCATGTGGATGCGGGGCAGTTGGAGTATATCAAAGCCAATCCGGATATCACACTGATGGCATATTCACCGTTGCTGAAGGGCATTTACAACAGCGAGGAGAAACGCAAGCGTTACTATAACTGGAGTAACTTTGACTCGACTGAAAACGCCCGCAAGCTGGAAATTGTGGATAAGCTTTCCCGCGAGCTTGGGGTTACGGGCAATCAACTGGTACTGGCATGGCTGCTGAGGCAGGAGCCTAAGCTCATACCCATTTTAGGTTTCAGCAACGAGGAGCAGTACCGCGAAAACATCGCGGCGCTTACCATCACGCTAACTGACGGTCAGCTTGCCGAGATGGGCAGATAGTCGCTGAATATCAAAATTGCCCAATATTTATAAGCCGGATAAAAGGTCGTCTTTTATCCGGCTTTTGCACTATTTCTCTGTTAATAGACCGAATGGAGTAAAATAATGATGTATTTTTGTATATCTTATTGATTTTTGGTAAAATTTTTAGTAAAATATATTAAAATACAATAAATCGAGGGTGGAGTAATGAAAACAATTAAACGTCGCATCGGCCTTACTACAATCGCCATATGTGCCTTTCTTGGGGTTGCTATTACTACTGTTGCAACAGTCATTTTTTATCTGAACATAAAGGAAAATGCTCGGCAGCTTTTAACCGAGCTGTCGAAGGCTTATGCATCCAATGTTTTAAGCGAGGCACAGCTGATTAAGGATGACTTGGAACTTGCATCAAGAGATGCCATTGCTCAGAATTATACTTTAACCAACGCGGAACGTGAGCAGCAGCTTGCTAAGATTGTTAAAGATTCTACCTTCGTGAAGTTCGATGTTGCCGATGCTAACGGCACAACCTTTGCAAATGTGAATATCGGTGAAAGAGAGTATTATAAACAGGCCAAAAGCGGTACAAGCTATATTTCCAGCCCGCTGATTGATAAAACAACCGGCAAGGTTACAATATTAGCGGCCACCCCCATGGGCAATGAGGTAATGTTTGGAACTATTGATTACAAACATTTTAACGATATTGTTAAAAAAATTAGCATCGGCCAGAGCGGTTATGCCTTTGTAGTTGATAAAGCAGGTACGATTATCGCGCACCCGGACGAAAAGGTTGTTCAGGACATGACCAACTATATCACCCTTGCCCAGAAGGATTCCGGTTTTAAACAGGCTGCTTCTGTAGTATCGGAGATGACGGAGCAGAAAACCGGTATTGAGGAAGTGAACATCGGCGGAAAGACGGTAATGATTGCTTACCAGCCGATTAACTGTACCGAAAAATGGTCTGTCGGGGTTGTACTCCCTAAAATGGAGTACATGATGAGCTATTATATTACTCTGGCCATTTGTGCGGTGCTTTGTCTGTTATTGTTACTTGTTGCAGGCATTCTTTCCGCCAGAATGGCAGGTTCTATCTCTAATCCAGTTGTCGCCTCCACTGACCGCATTAAGCTGCTTGCAGAGGGCGACCTTTCAACGCCGGTACCCGATATCAAGTCACAGGACGAAACGGGTGTGCTGTTAGCCTCCCTGGCTTCCACCGTCAGCACTGTAAACGGCTACATATCCGAAATTTCCGATATTCTTACCGGTATCGCCAAAGGTGACCTGCGTAAGGAGAGCGAGCTTTATTACAAAGGCGATTTTGAACCGATTAAAACCGCACTCACCGAAATATCCGGTGCCTTGAACAAGGCGTTTAGAGACATTCTGGAGGCGGCTGAGCAGGTAGAGCAGGGTGCCTCACAGATTTCAATGGGCGCACAAGGGCTTTCACAGAGCACGATGGAGCAGGCCTCTACTATTCAGGAGCTTTCGGCGAGCTTAAACGAAATTTCCGAGGGCATTCAGGGTATTGCCAGAAATGCAGACGAGGCAAGCAAGCTGGCAAAACAGTCGGGCGATAATGTTGCTTTGGGCAACAGCCAGATGGAAGAGATGCTCAAGGCAATGAACGAGATCAGCAACTCCTCCAGCCAGATATCCAAGATTATTAAGGTTATTAACGATATCGCATTCCAGACCAATATCTTGGCCCTGAATGCCGCCGTTGAGGCCGCAAGAGCGGGCGCGGCGGGCAAGGGCTTTGCGGTAGTGGCCGATGAGGTACGCAACCTTGCCAGCAAGAGTGCCGAGGCAGCGAAGGATACAACGGCTTTGATTGAACAGTCGATAGCCTCTGTTGCCAAGGGCACAAAAATCGCACAGCAGACGGCACAGTCGCTGGAGCAGATTGCGAAGAACGCAGAGGGCGTAAACGATATGGTAATGCGCATCAGCTCGGCTACCAATGATCAGGCCACCGCTGTGGTGCAGATTAATATGGGTATGGAGCAGATGTCAAGCGTTGTGCAGAACAACTCCGCCACTGCCGAAGAGAGTGCCGCTTCCAGCGAGGAACTGAGCAGCCAGGCCGCTATGCTTAAGGAGCTTATCGCGCGGTTTGAGCTGAAGCAGGATTAAACTTATTAAGTTCTTTTATTAAAATTAAAATGCCTGAAGGTGGTGCAACCCATCTCCAGGCATTTTAATTGTTCTTGACTCTACTACTATGCGAGGGTTTAGAATAGAAGCATAAAGTTGTATTGGGAGGAAAGAAACATGCTTAAAATAGGTGACTTCTCAATGCTTTCGCGCATCAGCATTCACATGCTGCGCCACTATGATGAAATAGGGCTTCTGCACCCGCGCCATACCGATGAGTTTACCGGTTACCGCTACTACAGCGAGGAGCAGCTAACAGATGCAAGCCGTATTCAGGCACTCAAGAATATGGGCCTGAGCCTTGCGATGATTAAAGAGATTCTATCGGAGTATGATGATACTGACCTGCTGAAACGGTATCTTTCACTACAGATGATTCAAAAGAAAGAGGAGCTCTCTGCAATGCAAAACCAGCTGCAGATGATGGATACAGCCATAAAAAGCATTGAGAAGGGCTCTGCACCTTCAGAATGCAGCATCGCCGTAAAGGAGATTCCAAAGCGCAATATTGTCAGCCTGCGGCAGGTGATTCCCAGCTACACCGACGAAGGGCTGTTGTGGGAGGCCTTGTGTGAGGAAGCGAAGCTGCAAAATATTCAATACTCAACCCCAAGCTATAACATTGCAGTTTTTCACGATGAGGGGTATAAGGAGCAGGGTATTGACGTGGAGATTCAAAGGTCGGTGATAGGCAGCTACCACGATACACAGAGGGCACGCTTTAAAACAGTCGAGCCGATTACCGTTGCTGCCATCACCTATCAGGGCGCCTATAACCTCTTGGAAAAGGTATGTGCGTCTATTGCAAAGTGGACTTTATATAACCAATATGAATTAGTTGGGTCGATGTTTAATATCTACCACATATCCCCGTTAACCGAGCCTAACCCAGAAAACCTGATTACCGAGGTTTGCTTTCCAATCCGCAAGAAATAAGAATTCGTCACTCAAATTTGGGTGACGAATTTTTGCTTTCGAGAAAAAATTATGAGATTTGCTCTTGACTCTCGCACTATGCGAGGCTGTATGCTGATTGTATTCTAAACAACGGAGGGATGAGCATTGGATGCAATCTCGGTTAAAAAGCTGACCAAAACCTATGCGCGCGGCAAAACTGCCCTAAACGAGCTGAGCCTTACGGTAAAGGAGGGAGAGATATTTACTCTGCTGGGGCCAAACGGAGCGGGTAAATCCACCCTAATCAACACACTTACAACCTTCTTAGCACCCACCTCAGGCGAGGTGACCATTCTCGGGAAAAATCTTGCGCGCGAGCAGACATATGTGCGCTCGCAGATGGCCTGTGTGGCGCAGCGGGTATCTATTGACGACCATCTGTCACTTCAGGAGAACATGCTGTTTCAGGGCAGGCTGTTCCATATGGCTAAAGCCGACATACTCAAGAGAACCGATACCCTGACGGAGGCTTTTGGATTAAAGGAGTATATGAAGGACAGGGTAGCAACCTATTCCGGCGGCATCAAACGGCGGCTGGATATCGCCATGAGCATGATCTCCTTCCCAAAGATTCTGTTTTTGGACGAGCCGACGGTCGGGCTGGACATTGAATCACGCCAGATACTTTGGGATGCCGTAAAGCGGATTAAGAACGATTTTGGCACCACAGTGTTTCTGACTACGCACTATCTGGAGGAGGCCGACATACTGAGCGACACCATTTGCATTATGAAGGAGGGGCACGAACTGGTGCAGGATACCCCCCAGAGCCTGCGGCAGTACACCAGCCAGAACCTGATACGAATGAGCTTTAATAAACCAGATATGGCCCCCAAGGCTGCAAAGCTGCTGCAGCAGCACCCGCTTGTAAGAGGATTACGCTGTGAGGAGCAGGAGGTTTATGTGCAGGTTCAAAATTGTGACCGTGATTTTATGGCACTTAACCGCTGGCTTTCGGAACAGAACATCACTTTCAGCGGCATAGAAACGGTAAGCCCGAGCCTTGAAGATGTCTTTATTGCCATCACCGGCGGTACAAGGCTTGAAAGCTCGGCATCTTAAATACAAGTTTTATGAAAGGATTGAATTGTAGATGGAAGCTTTGAATATACTCTGGCGCAACCAGAAATGGCGTCTGCAAAACCCCGCAACACTCATTATGACGAGCATACAGCCGTTGTTCTGGCTGCTGCTGTTCAGTACCATGTTTGGATCGAAGGCAGTAGCAGGCGGCGGTCAAAACTATACGGCATTCTCGCTGCCGGGTATTCTGGTGATGCTGGTGCTTACCAGTGCCGGTATCAGTGGTATTGCAAACTATTCGATGAAAACCGGCGGCATCTATTACCGGGTTTACATCTCGCCGGTTAAGCGCAGCTCGATTGTGCTGGGGCATATCCTGGATGTTGCCGTGGCGGCGTTTGTCTCGATAGCGATACTGTCGGCTTTGTCACTCCTGCTGGGTGCAACCGTAGCGTCGGGCATAGCGGGGGTCTTGCTGATTATCTTACTGCTTGTACTGACCATCGCTTTTGTGGCGGGGCTCTCCTATGCCATCAGCTTTTTGTTTCGCGATGAAAACCCGTTCATCGCGCTGGTGAATACCTTTGTAATGCCGCTGTTCTTTGTAAGCACCGCACTAATGCCGTACGATCAGGTTCCCGGTGGGTTTAAGATTGCGGTACTGATAAACCCGTTTACCCATGTTATCAACAGCCTGAGAAACCTGATGCTGAATGCAACACCCGACTGGGGCCTATACCTGCTTGCCGCGGGCTTAATGGCTGCTTTAACTGTTCTTAGCTTTCTGCTTGCCGTTCGCTGCCTGCAGAAGGATGAAAAATAAAGAAGTTCCTGCTGAGGCCGGGTATAGAAACAGGGCCGGAGTAATGTCCGACCCTGCACTTTTTATCGGGGATGGAAGATTCAGATGGATTAGTGTGCCTCTTCGGCAATCAACCGCTCAATGGCGCCGATAGCTATTTTGATTGCCTGCTCGGTATCGTGTACCTCCGGATTCGGAAGCCCCGCAGCCGCGCGCTCCTGATTCCAGATGCAGTGCAGCACTGCGCCGGCCCGTACGCCAAGGGTTGCGGCAACACAGAAGATGGCGGCGCACTCCATCTCCGATGCCAAGCACCCACCGGCTTTCCAGGCCTCCCACTTGCTTTGCAGCTCATACCCAACTGGCATACGCTGGGGGGAGTGCTGACCGTAAAAGGAATCCTTGCTCTGCGTAACACCGGTGTGATAGCGCAACCCCAAGCCTTCTGCGGCCCCCACCAGCGCGGATACCACGTTAAAATCCGCTGCGGCGGGGAATTCAATGGGCAGGTACTCTCTGGAAGTACCCTCCATACGGATTGCTGCGGTGGCGATAACCGCATCGCCCGAGAGCACGTCGGTTTGCATACCGCCGCAGGTGCCCACGCGAATGAAGGTTTTTACGCCAATCTGGCAGAGCTCCTCCACCGCGATGGCGGCAGATGGCCCTCCGATACCGGTGGAGGTCACCAGCACGCGTTCACCGTTCAGGGTGCCGGCATAGGTAGTAAACTCGCGGTTCTGTGTAACCTTTTGTGGGCTTTGCAGGAATGCGGCAATCTTCTCCACCCGGCCGGGGTCACCGGGCAGTATGGCATAGGCGGCGCCGTCGGCCTTGGTAAGGGCAAGGTGAAACAGTTTTTCTTCATTCACGGATGAATCATCCCTTTCGCGGTTGGTGCACATTAGCCTTGACAAAAGAGCCCTATCATACCCTTACAGGGTGCGATAAGGCTCCAATATTTCTTAACACTAAAACAACTTCTTTTTCACAAGGATAAAGCCGACAACAACCATGGCTACCACCGAGAGTACTATAGGGAACCACCACAGGTTAGTAAGGGGAAGACCGGTAACGTTCATACCGTAGAAACCGCTGATAATGGAGGGAATAGCCATGACGATAGTAATTGAGGTAAGCACCTTCATTACAATGTTGAGGTTGTTCGAGATGATGGAGGCAAATGCGTCCATCATACCCGAGAGCACGTCAGAGTAAATGCTGGACATCTCGATGGCCTGCTTGATTTCAATCAGCACATCCTCCAGCAGCTCTTTGTCGTCGTCGTACAGCTTCAAAAACCGCCCGCGCAGGATCTTCTCGAGCGTAATATCGTTGGCCTTGAGCGAGGTGGAGAAGTAAACCAGTGATTTTTCAAGCCCAAGCAGCTGGATCAGTTCCTTGTTTTTCATCGACTTATGAAGCTGCTGCTCCATCAGGTGCGAGATTTTATCAATCTGCTTTAGGTACTGCAGGTACCGGGTGGCGATGCGCAGCAGCAGGGTGAACAGAAAGCGAGTGCGCAGATGGGTTTGCACATTCTTTACCATATTACCCGCGAACTCAGAGAGCACGGCATTTTCTTTAAGGGATATGGTATAAATTACCTTGTCGGCGATAATAATGCCTATAGGCATGGTTGTATACAGGATGGTGTTTTCACTCTGCTTTTCAGCAACGGGTACGTCTATAATAACTAGAGTCTGGTCGTCTTCCGATTCAATACGGGAGGTCTCTTCTTCATCCAGCGAGCTGCGCACAAAGCCGTTATCCAGCTTTAAGGTGTCAACCAGATACGAAATCTCCTTCTCGTCGGGGCTTACTACATTCACCCAGCAGCCTTCCGCAATGGTATCAAGCTGCTCAAGACGGTTGTTTTCTGTTTTGAAAAATGTGATCAAAAACATCACTCCCAAACTGCGGGGACAAAACAGCGGCAGGCGCTGCAAGAATCCGCCGCGTAATAGATTTGCAGCAACTTCGGGGATTACCGGGGTCGGGACTCACAACGCCACCTCCAGACTCGTAATAATAATCTTGCAAGGGCTGTCCACAAAGCTTAAATGCCTTAGCGTCAGCCTTATATTGGGAGGCCTTCTAAGCAATGGCTCATACTATACCCAATATAGCTTACTATCATCCATTATACCATAAAAAACGTCAAATACAAGAGGTACGGCTATAAATTAGGCGCGTAATTGCGATAAGCGTTGGCTAGCACCGCTAGTTGCCCGTAACAAACGAATACAAGCGGTAAACGGGGTAGACTGGTGAATATAAAGCGCAAAATGTGCACCGGCATGAATTGTAAATTTAATTCCAGCGCATTTTGTATAGTCTCGCGTAGGATTTCCTGTGTATTTTCTATGCAACTGTTTGTTGACAACCAAGTAAATGCTGTGTAAAATTTATTTAGCGGCAATAATGTACATAAATCAGCAAAAATACACAAGCTTTTGTGGTTGCAAAAGATGTCGTATACAAAATGAATACTATGCGTCTGGGAGGTTAATGGTTGATGGATTACATTGACTGTCACGAGTGCAAGGTAGTTGATATCCCTGTCGGTACCCTTGGTATTATCGGGATGAGAGGCTGCGAGGAGATTACCGATAGAGTTGACAACTACCTTACCCAATGGAGGCTGGAAAGGCACAACATCCAAAACCCCGATATCGAGGTGCCGGGTTACCTGTTGGACAGCTTTAAAATCGGAACAGTTTGCCCAAGATTCGGAACAGGCGAAGCCAAGGGCTTAATCAAGCAATCCATCCGCGGGCACGATCTCTATATCATTGCCGATGTCTTTAACTACGGTGTTGAGTACACGATGTACGGAAGAAACGTTCCCATGAGCCCTGACGATCATTTTCAAGATCTCAAGCGTATTATCGCCGCGGCAGGCGGCAAGGCCAGACGCATTACTGTTATTATGCCCATGCTCTACGAGGGCAGACAGCACCGCAGAACCTCCCGCGAATCGCTGGATTGTGCGCTGATGCTGCAGGAACTTACTTCGATGGGTGTTGACAACATCATCACCTTTGATGCGCATGATGCTAGGGTGCACAACGCCATCCCGCTGCACGGCTTTGATAATATTCACCCCACCTATCAGTTTTTAAAGGCCATGGTTAACCATGTGGACGATATCGCCTTCGACAAAGACAAGCTGATGATTATCTCTCCCGACGAGGGCGGCATGGGCCGATGCATCTACTATTCCTCTATCCTAGGCGTAGACCTTGGCATGTTCTATAAGCGCCGCGATTACGCAACCATCGTGCAGGGCAGAAACCCCATTGTGGCACATGAATTCTTAGGCTCCAACGTTGAGGGCAAGGACTTAATTATTATCGACGATATGATTTCCTCCGGTGATTCGGTGCTGGATATTGCCGCAAAGCTGAAGGAGAAAAAGGCAAAGAGGATTTTCATCTGCGTTTCGTTCGGCCTGTTCTGCGAAGGGCTTGCCAACTTTGATAAAGCCTACGCCGACGGCATTATCGACAAGGTGTTCACCACCAACCTGGTCTACCGCCCCGAGGAGCTGCGGCAGCGCCCATGGTATCAGGAAGTGGATATGGCAAAGTATATGGCGCTTATAATCGATAAGCTCAACTACGACCAGTCCATCAGCGAACTGCTCAACCCCGCGCAGCGTATTGCAGCATTAATGAATCGGGTAAACGAGAAAAATAATAAAAAATAGACTAATTTAATATATTTTTATAAAAACGCTGGAATTTTTTATTCCGGCGTTTTATTATAGTATTAATCAGCTCGGGCTAACCGTTACATAAATGAAAGGACTGAATCATCATGCAATCATGGAACGACAGCTTAAAGATCGGGGTACCACACATCGACGAGCAGCACAAGGCCCTTTTTGCGGCAATGGAGGCACTTTATGCAGCCTGTAGTGCAGGGAAGGGCAGAGCCGAGGTTATTAAGACAATTGATTTTCTGGAGGATTACACTGTAAAGCATTTTACCGAGGAGCAGGAGATTCAAAAGAAATCGGGCTACCCCAAATGTGTGGAGCATAAAAAGCTTCACGATGATTTTATAGTGCAGGTTAAGGCAATTAAGAAGGATATCGCTGATAACGGCGCTACCATTCTTTCGGTTTCAAAGCTGAACTCTCTGCTTTCCGGCTGGCTGATTAACCATATCAAATATGTAGACACCGAGATTGCACAGTATGTAAATAAGTAATTGCCCAATAACATAAAAGAGCCAAGCAGGTTTATGCCCGCTTGGCCCTTTGTCATATCATCTAATCGGATGCAGTAGTACTTACTACCAACGGTTCTTCACCTTTTCGGCAAAGCCAAGGAAGTTCTGCAGCTTTATGGTCCTGCCGTCATCCAGTACTGCGGTGCCGGAGAAACGGCCGAAAACCTGATGCTGGTCGGAGCATAGGAGTAAAAGGTTTGTGCAGGAGGCACGGTCAAGAATCGGGGAAAAGGTCATCAAAAATCTTCCGTCGCTGGAGCCGAACGTCCAGGTAGAAAGAAAATCATCCTGCCCGGTACCGTCCTTCGGGATATTGAACAGTACCTGGTCCAGCTTATGAGCTTTGCCACCGTAAAAAAGCATATTCTCACTGGCGGCAGAGGTATCGCCGAAGCCGTACCCCAGATTAAAGCCAAACGGTACGCCGTTTAGCTGCCCGGAAGCGCTGCCCCAGTACCAGGTGTTGGAGTAGGTCCATACTCCACGCCCCCAATCCAGCGTACCGAAGGAGGTATCGGGGGAAAAGGTATAGGTTTTGCCCTCAAACTCCGCTTTTCCTGCAGCACGCATGCAGTTGATCTTTTGATTATAATAAAAAGCCGTCTTCTTTTTGGCGAAAGGTGTGGCAATGACCATCGATTCTTCCGGCTCTTCGGTTAGCTTAAAATCTGCCGTAAACGGGCTGCCGTTTTTAAAGTCTTTGAAACTGCAGCTCAAATAACGCCCTTCGGGTGTAATCTCGAATGAAATATGACATTTCTTATGCTCGAACAGAACATTACCGGTTTTGGAGGTTTCAGGCATACGCAGCTTACCCATGGGAAAGGCGGTTAAAACCGTTGCCGTATGGTGCTTTGCGGTGTCAAATTCCAGCAGGCTGGCGCTGGCAAGCCCCATGTAGCCGTTATCGGCTACGGTAAGGGCCACTGCATAATGGTTATTGGTAATCAGGTAGTAATCCCATTCCTTAATGCGCAGCTTACCGGCCTTGATAGAATTTCGGCTGTACTCAGGTAACAGCTTTTTGGCATAACCCCGTACATTAAGAATGCCTTTCTCGTTCAAAAGAGGGCCTGCGGATGTAATCTCGGTCTGCATGGTGAATCCCCTTTCTTTTCTGCAATTCAAGCTTTCCTTTCATCTTACGGAACTATTTACCTATTACAATTATAGCATAATATTGACAGTATTCAATCATATTGTTAAATATTTTTATATATAATAATAGAATTTGTTGTTATTTTGTTGAAAAACTCTTTTGAGAAAAGCAATTTGCATCTGCCGGTAACCCCAATTTGCATCCGTTTTAATTTAAAAGAAAATCCTTCGCCTTCATAATAAATTCCTCTTTACACCCTAACATTGCGGGATGCCTTCCCCCTTCAAATATATGCAGCTCTCCGCTGCCTATTTCTTTAATTAGACTAGCGAATGTCTTCTCGTAGAAATTCGGGTCAATCAGTTTCGCATATTCATCCTCCTTACAGCCTGTGAATAATATCGGTATATGCAGTTTGCTTAAAGGCTTATGGTAAAAACTCCCGATATTTTTTGCATGACGAAGAATTGCTGCGGTGTCGTTATCTACAACGCCTTCCCAATCCTCGCCATGCATTGCACGGTAAAATGCCTTCCCGTTTCCATCTTGCTTTGAAAGCCGTCTTTCTTCAGCAATATTTTCAACGAGTTCTTTTAAAGGAGCCTTGCCCTCAAAGCTGTCTGCAATCACCTTATGAACCAGATCGGGCCGCTCTAAGGCAACATTGATGGCAACTATCGCCCCACCGCTGCTGCCAATCAGATTAACGTTCTTATAGTGCTTTTGCTCTAAAAGCGCGATTACCTGCAGCGCTTCGTCAAACCATAAATCGGCTGCCAATTCATCCACTCTCTCCGATTTTCCATGCCCTAAGAAGTCTAATAGCACTACTTTAAAATCTGTTGCAAGGGGTTCAATAGCATCCTGAAACATCTTGGAAGAAGCAGTGTTGCCGTGTAGTAACAGCAGCGGCGTGCCGTTTCCGTACTCTTCGTAATAACAGGCTTTTTCTTTATATATAAAGTATGACATATCGTACCTCCAACCACCTTAAATACTTTTGTTTAACAAAATTGATTGTGTTGCAATTTTATCGCAGAAAACCTGATCGTGCTCAACAAAAGGCATGGTAGGCTGATATTCCAGCAGCAGATTTTCAACTTGTACGCGGGAAAGAAGATCAATAAAATTGAGCGGTTCGTCCCAGATATACAGGTGAGCGGGGCGGCAGAGGCTGGCTGCCAGCAGTACCTTCTTCTTTTGCCCGCCGCTGTAGGCAGACAGTTCCTTTTCAAACTGCTCGCGGGTAAAATCCAGCTTGCGCAGGATGGTCATGAACAGGCTTTCGTCAATACCCTGTGCCTGTGCGTATTCCCGCAGCCCACCATGTAAAAACGAGGCATCCTGCGGCATGTAGGAGAGGGTTAAGCCGCTCGCGGTTTGTAATTGCCCCGTATGGGGAATAGCATCGCCCAGCAGAAGCTTAATCAGGCTGGTTTTGCCGCTGCCGTTTGTGCCGGTAAGCACTGCACGGTCACCTGCATTAATGGTAAAGCCGAGCGGTTGAAAGAGCGGCCCGCTGCCGTAGTCAATGGTCAGATTGTTTGCTTCCACCAGCCGCTGCGCATGATGCCTGAGCACCGTAAGCTTTAGGGGTTCAGATTTCTCCAGGTTTTTGAGCAGCTGTGATTTCTCTTCGATTGCGTCCGCGCGCCGAACCTCAATCGCCTTGGAACGTTTCATCAGCTTGGCGGCCTGATGCCCGATGTGGCCTCTATCGGGTTTCAGGCCGGAGGCCGGGCGTGTGTATTTTGTTTTCTCCACCTGCTCCGACCACCGCGCGGTATTCTCAGCCGCAACGGTAAGGCGGGTAATATCGTGTGCTAGCCGCTCATTCTGGGCCTGCTCAAAGGCGTCCTGCCGGTCTTTGTTCTGCTGCCATGTGGTGTAGTTGCCCTTCTGAACCTCAATGTTACAACGGTTGATGGAGAGAACATGATCAATGCAGTGATCCAAAAACGCACGGTCGTGCGATACCAGAATAAACCCCTTCTTCGAGGCAAGGTATTCGCTTACCGCAAGGCGCCCCTGTGCGTCTAGATGGTTGGTGGGCTCGTCGATTAACAGAAAACGATGCTTTTTTAGAAATAATGCGGCCAGCATCAGCTTGGTTTTTTCTCCGCCGCTTAAGGTATTAAACGGGCGCTGCAGCAGGCTTACATCCGCCAGAAGCTTGGAAAGCTCCCTTTCAAGCAGTTCGTTGATGATAAAGCCATCCTGTGCGGTGTACAGCTCAAGGATATCTCCGTACCGCTGCAGGTCCTGCTCGCTGCCGCTAACGGTGAGTGCCTGCATCTGAGCCTCCCATTCATCAAATGGGGCGATAATTCCGCGCGCTACGGTTAAGGCACTGCGGTTTTCATCACCTACCGAAAACGGGAAGTAGTCAAACCCCACCGAGGCGGTTATCTGCCCCTGATAGGGGTAACGCCCCAGCAGCAGGTTCAAAAAGGTGGTTTTGCCCCTGCCGTTTCGCCCGATAAAGCCAAGCTTCCAGTCGGTATCTATCATAAACGAGACGTTTTCGAAGATGGTATCGGCGCTGCTGTCGTATGAAAACGTAAGATTGCTTACGCTGATTTGTGACATATTATGATCATTCCTTTCTGGGAATTGTGCGGTTTCGGCCTTAACCGAAATTTCGATCTTTCAAATCGAAAAGCACAAAACCGATGTTTGAAAGATTTATCTTTCAAACTTATTCCTCCAAAACTTATCAGTTATTCTGCCGCAGAAGCAAAACAAAAAGGCCGCAGAGAAGCATTGCTCCTGCGGCCATAAACAGCACCTGAAATAACCGTAACGGTATAAAAACCAACGGCTAGGATATTCACTGTCTAAAGTTATCAAGGCTGTTAAAAAACAACCTAAAGAGTGCTTCCTTGCTTTTTGCACCGCAAACACAACGGCTGCTTACACATACCGCTACGCCTATTAGTGCTTAAATTGTTAGCAAGAGAAGTGTTTCACTCTTTCAACTCCAGACATTGTAGATTACCTATATCCTAGCACGGGCGGGCTGTTCTGTCAATACACGGGTGATACTTTCAATTAAGGTATTTCTGGGCTATAATGTAATCAAACAGCAATGGGAGGGCAGTATGAACGACTTTTTTAAAATATGGTTCGGCGGTTTTGAACATGCGCTTAACCTTATCTGCGATGAGGAGCGCACTCATGTTTTATGTGAGTGCGGCAAGGCGTGTTCGGAATCCGGCACAAAGGATTGGTACCGATCCGTGTACAATAAGTCCTCAAGCCTTGACGACTTTTTTGCGCGCCTTGGGCAAGAGAACGAATTTGTGAAAACGGAAACTGTGGAGAAGAACAGGGTATACGATCTTATCTACCCTAAATGCCTGTGTGATCTGTACACCTGCGGGTATGTTACTACCGGCAGGCTTTGCGAGTGTTCCCGGCAAAGCTTAATTTACAATCTGAAAGCAATTCTTAACGAGCAGCCCTTTACCGTAACCTTGCTGTCAACCGTTCTGCGCGGCGACAGTGAATGCCGTTTGCGGGTAAAGCTTTGCGAAGAACAGTAGTACAATCCAATATACAAGAAGCGCACTTCTTATGTGAACTGCATCCCGTCAAGAGGACAGCGAAAAAACATAAAATTTTCCCGACCAGTGGTGAACAAAACCACTGGTCGCTTTTTATGCAGCGAAGTAGAGATTAAATTTCTCTAACGGTGTCAGAACACCCAAGTTGCGTTGCACACGCCGGGTGTTGTAATAGCTGATGTAACT
>NZ_FNID01000011.1 GCF_900103835.1 Acetanaerobacterium elongatum
TCCCGTGTGGCACATTGCATCGACAACGGTCCTATGGAAGGATTCTGGGGCATTTTGAAACGCGAACGCTATTACGGTCGGAGATTCACCAGCAAGCAGAAACTTATTCAGATGATTGAGAGTTACATCAGCTATTACAACACCCGGCGTGTGCAACGCAACTTGGGTGTTCTGACACCGTTAGAGAAATTTAATCTCTACTTCGCTGCATAAAAAGCGACCAGTGGTTTTGTTCACCACTGGTCGGGAAAATTTTATGTTTTTTCGCTGTCCTCTTGACGGGATGCAGTTCATTGTAGAGTGCCTTGTTCATTTTCATTCTTATTCATTTATATCCACCGTCAAGCCAGACTTGAATTCCACAGTGAATTTGTCCTCGTATACTGTGACTTTTTCAATTAGCCGCCGGATAAGCGACTCATCGTATTCGGTCAGGGCGGTGGGCTGCTCCCGAAGGAAGGTGCCCATGTCGGAGATACGTTTTTTCTGTTCATCCCGCCCGGCGCTTTCCAGCTGAAGCTTTTGCTTTTCCTCGCGCAGGTGGTAAATTTCGTTGCCTACTTTTTCGTAATCCGCATTGGAAGTAGCCAGTTTCAAAAGCTCCGCCTGCAACTCTTTCAATCGCTTGTCGATGTCGGCAAGGACCTGGTCGTTCCCGTGGCTCAGGACGGTTTCAATGTTGTTCTGAAGCGTCGTAAGAAAGGTGTCCCTGTCGCAAAGCGTTTGGTTAATGGCCTTGACCAGCACCTGCTCGATTTGGCTTTCCGGCACGGTGCGGGCGTCGCAGAACAATCCGGTGTTTTCCAGGCGACTGATGCAGCGCCAGACAATGGACTTTTTGCCCCGGTTGTACCAGTGAATCCGGCGGTAAAACTCCCCGCAAACGCCACAATACACGATGTTCGCCAGACAGTGGCTGCTGCTGAACACCCGGTTCTTTCCGTTCGGGCTTTTATGGATTAAACGCCGACGCACCAGTTCCTCCTGCACCTGCATGAAAATTTCACGCGGGATGATGGCTTCATGGCTGTTTTCCACATAGTATTGCGGGACAAGGCCGTTATTCTTGACCCGCTTTTTTGTGAGAAAATCAACTGTGTAGGTTTTCTGTAATAGGGCGTCTCCGATGTACTTTTCATTCCGCAGAATCTGGTTGATATTGCTGGTATGCCAGCGTTCTTTGCCCGCGCCGTTTAGGATGCCGTCGGCTTCCAGCCCGCGGGCAATTTTTAGCATGCTGGCCCCTTCAAGATATTCCCGGTAGATGCGCTTGACGACTTCGGCTTCCTCCGGCACGACCACCAGATGTTTGTTTTCGTCCTTGGTGTAGCCGAGGAAGCGGGCACAGTTGACCTGAATTTCGCCTTGCTGATAACGGTACTGCAGACCCAGTTTTACATTCTGACTTAAGGACTGGCTTTCCTGCTGTGCAAGAGATGCCATAATGGTGAGCATGATCTCACCCTTGGAATCCATGCTATCAATATTCTCCTTCTCGAAATATACGGGAATATTTTTCTCTTTCAGCTTTCTGATATAATTTAAGCAATCCACTGTGTTTCGCGCAAACCGGCTGATGGACTTGGTGATTACCTTGTCGATTTTGCCCGCCATGCAGTCGTCAATCATGCGGTTAAACTCCTCGCGCTTTTTTGTATTAGTGCCTGAGATACCGTCATCTGCATAAATTCCAGCCAGTTCCCAGTCAGGGTGACTGTTTATGTATGCAGTATAATGGGTAATTTGTGCATCATAACTGGTTTCCTGTTCGTCACTATCGGTAGAAACGCGGCAGTAGGCGGCAACGCGAAGTTTCGGATTTTCTTCTTCGTTCTTTGGCAACCCGGCCTTTTTCCTTGCCGGAAGCAGCGTAATAGTCATTTTTTCTTTCATTTTCACGGTTCCTCGCTTTCTATCAGGCTGTAGGCGTATTCCGCCTGCTGGAACAGGTCGTCAAGCCGTTCTGTGCCTTCACGGATGCGGAAAACAGTGGGATAGACCACTTCAGGTTCTTGTTTTGATTCGCGGATACGACCGAGCATTTCTGCCCGCCTGATACGTTCCGCTTCGGCTGCCGCAAATGTGTCTGGGTCTATAATCGCCGGATAATATTCATCACCCAAGTAGTGTTTATTACGAAGCATCCTGCCGACTCCCGCATGGTATGCTGCAATTTCGGCCTTTTTTGCTGCCGTTGCCAACGAATCACCGGTCAGATAGGACTGAAATAATGTTTTTATCCGCTCGGCAGCTTGTTCATCAATTTCGGCTTTTCCGTTTATAATCTGGTAACCATATAGAATGTGGCCCATTTATCTCACCAACCTTTCTTTCAGCGTAATGCCGCATTTGAGCTCAAACCCGATTTCCGTTCTCGAATATACATGAATCCGCTCCACAAAACGGGTAAAAAGTTCACCGTCAAAACCCTTCAGCATCATCGCCTTTGTGGCGTATTGCAATAGTTCACTGACCTCATGCAGGTTTATATTGTCGCTATTTATGAAGCGGGATATGGATTCTTTCTGTCGCTGTATGCGCTCGGCCTCCTGCAGAAGCTCATTGTTGCTCTTATTGTAAACGGCAGGTTCAAGGTAGCCTTTTGTCATAAGACCTACCAGTACCTTCCGTTGTTCTGCGTTTTCTTCGAGTTTTTTATCAAGGTCTTTCAATTTTGATATGTTGTCTTCAGAGCTGATGCTGCGAAGGCCCCTCAGAAGAGGCTTTAAGACAATTTGATGGCCGAAGATGAGCTTATTCATCATGATAACAAATGCATACTCAATACTGGACTCGGGAATGTACTTCATTGAGCACTTCTTGGTGTCCGTAATATGATTGGCACAGCACCATGCGATATTATGCCTGCCGGTAGAGTGGATACGGCGCTTGAATCTTCCGCCGCAATTCTCGCAGATAATTATGCCTGAAAATGGATATCGATTCTGATACTTACCCTGATATTTTTTTACGCCTTTTTCTTTGCCTCGTTGTTCAATGATATCTTGCGCGGCATTAAAATCTTCATGGCTGATAATCGCATCATGATGATTTTTAATGAGATACTGATCTTTTTCACCGTAATTGTAGTGACGGTTGAAGTGCATATCGGTGTAGGTCTTTTGAAAAATAGCATCTCCTGTATATTTTTCATTACCGACTATTCCACGAATTGTCGTCGCCGTCCAACGGCCGCCTTTCTTGGATGGTACGTCGCGGCGATTTAGCTCATCCGCAATTTTCCCGGTGCCTTTTCCAGATAAAATTTCAGAGAAGATAAAACGTACTATTTCCGCCTGTGATTCGTTTATAACCAGTTTTCCATCAGCTGTATCGTAGCCATATGGCGGATAGGAAATCTTGAAGGTCCCATTTTGAAACCTGCGCTTAACTGACCATTTGCTGTTTTCCGCAATGGATACCGACTCACTCTCAGCCAGTCCACTCAGGATTGACAGCATGAGTTCGCTTTCCATTGACCCAGTGTTGATATTTTCTTTCTCAAAATAAATGAAAACATCAAGGTCAAGTAGCTTTCTGACCAGTTCAAGACAATCGGTTGTATTTCGAGCAAATCTGCTGATAGACTTCGTTACAATGAGGTCTATTTTTCTGTCTTCACAGTCTGCAATCATTCGAAGCAATTCAGGCCGCTTTTCCTTTTTTGTGCCGGTGATGCCCTCGTCATAATAAAGTCCGGTGAACTCCCAATCAGGATTTGCTTTGATGTAGGTTTCATAATGCTTTATTTGGGTGTCTAGACTTTCGAGTTGTTTATCGCTGTCTGTAGACACGCGGCAGTAAGCCGCAACTCGTAGCTTGGACTTCTCAGTTACATCAGCTGTGTTTTGACCTATTTTCGTAACCTTTTTCAAATTCTCACCTCCTTGGTCAGTGTGACATATTACCTCTAAAGCTCAGTTATATCAACGCTTTTCGGGCATAATCTGTGCCAGCGCAGGAGAGAAAGATTTTCGATTTAATAAGGTTATCTTGTTGAATTCCGACAAGGAAATAAGTCCAGATTGAAGCATGGAATCGAGCATCCGCTGTGCTCGTATATAATCAACTTCGCGCTGCAATTGCTCTTGTGGAACAGGCTTCTTTTCATATTTAATTTCTGGTATTGAGCCAATAACAGTCATGTATTTGTCCTCCAGTCTGAGAACTCTTGTCCTCACTACCCACTGGAAAAAATGAAGCCCTTCGTACAAAAAAGAGCAAAAAAATAATGCCTACCAGAGAAATATTCTCCAGTAGGCATCATTACGTATATGTTTACTCGCTGTACTTGATGAAGGCATCCGTAAAGCCAGCAGCTTTAAGCTTGGTAAGCATAGCATCTGCGTTTGCCTTAACGGAGTACGCACCTACCTGCACACGGTAGTATTTTTTCGGAGCAGTCGGTGTGACGGGAGCGGGCGTTACTGCTGCTGCAAGCCCAGCCTTAACATCAGCACGGAAAGTATCCATGCTCTTGCCGTGCTTTGGAAACCAATTTTTAGGATCGCCATGATTTGAAGCGATACCTTTCTGATACCCCTCGTAATGTCCGATTATATCTTTCTCTGTCAGCCCATACTGTTTGCAAAGGTAGACGCAAAGTTCCAAGGCTTCCTTGTATACGGCAGAAAAATACGAGGCATCGGTCAACCCGTCCTCGCAGATTTCAAAGCCGATGTGTGTATCGTTAGCAGAACCTCCGGCATGCCAGCCTCGGTGGTTCCAGGGCAGAGTCTGATAGGTTGCGATACTGCCATCTGCCAGTTTGCCAATAAAGGCATGTACACAGACCTGCCGCCCATCCGGCTTATCCTGATTCCAATGGTTGTTATACTGGTTCTTGCCCAGCAGACCGTCATCTGGACCCACATAGCGTTTGAGGTTCGGGTTATTTGCCCCTGTTGAATGCACCATGATGCCCTTAGGAGTGATAGTTCGGCCAGCTTTGTAGCAAGCATTGTTGGTTAAAATGAGTTTATGAAAGTTCATTTCGTTTCGCCGTCCTTTCCATGAAGCTGTGCCAGCACATCTCTTAACTTTTCAGGCACAGGTAGCCCAATAGCCGTGGCATTCTCAACAAGAGAAATACCCTCATTAGTAATGTAGAAGAAGATAATCGCTGTACGAAGTGGTGCTCCTGTGCCTCCGAGCAGGTAAGTGTCAATGAGATGACCAATGCCGACCACAAGAAATAGCGCTACCTTCTTGGCGATACCCTGTGCTCCGATCCGGCTGGAAAGTTTCTTTTCCACAATTGCACGAAGCACACCTGTGATGTAGTCGACAACTACAAAGGCGATGAGTGCGTAAAGGAAACCGTCCAATCCGCCTAAGTACCAGCCAAGGGTTCCTCCAATGGCTGTAAACACAACCTGAATCCAATTCCAAATCTCTTTCATTTTTGTTTTCCTCCTGTTTTATTGCATAAAAAACACCTGCTAAAATAAGCAGGCGCTAATGCTGATATGAATGGTCATTTTTAACTCAGTTTCGGGAGTGCCTCCCAAAGCCGTAAGTCTTCCTGACCGAGTGACCATAAGGCAAACCCACGCAAACACCATCGGTATGCCGCTTCATTTGCCCAGTAGACGATCGAATCTACATCTTGGTAGTAGACGATACCAAAACCATCCCCATCGCCGAGGAATATCCTCGAGCACCAGACGTTGATATCGCGCGGTGTGAATTTTGCAGTATAGTCAGCGTTGCAGGGAATGTATAGCATCGCTGAATGCACGAAGTCGTAGTCCATCGAGATATCCTCACTTCGGGTAGAGGATTCCTCCACGTCTGAAGACAGCGTGAATACCTCGAATTCACTGTCCCATGTCACGTTACTCCGGGCGATCCTGCCGTAAGTTTCGGTAGTACCGTTTGGCATCGTCACATCAAAGGCTTCATACGGTTCGTAAGTCCAGGCATCGCCTAAACGCAGAAGTTCACACTTGATTTCATTGTCCGACCGAATGCCACAATAACCGCTTGTCGGTGATACCGTTGCCGTGAAGCGGAGGGTGTTGCTGTTGCCGGAATAGACCCTCACGCGGTTGCCGCGTTTCCTCATTTCGATGAGATACATATTGGGGTTTGTGCGTATGTCGGAGGCGGGTGTTTTATAGTAAGCGGAACCATAGCTGCCGAGCAAAACAGATCCTTGATAGAGTTCCACTTGCTGCGTGTCAATGTTGATACAACAGAAGATGTTACCGATAAATACCCCAGCACGCCCGCTTCCATTATGAGGGAAAGCAAGCCGAGCTCGAAGATGAACATCAGAGAAACTGTCATATCTCCAGGCAAGCTGGCCACTACCTTCCAGTTGTGAATAAACCCTTCCGGTTGCATATTCATCGCTTCGCCAGACTGCCCAATTGCCTGAAAGCGTAGTCCAGTAAGTGCTTTGCAGTGTGATGGGGTCCCGGAAGTCCTCATACCACACTAAAGCCGAGTCGGGTTTTCTTCGAAGAATCTCGGTGGTCAGCTTGAAGCCTTTGTCCGGAACAGCCATACTCCCGTTCACGTCCTTGAAACTGCGCGGTGAGAGTTCAAAGGTAGCTGAACCCGCTGAGGGCCGTTCTGAAAACGATGAGCAAAGACGAAAGCCATATAACTGTGCGCCAACCACACCGCCGTCAACGGTGATGGTGTGTTCTCCTGCTGACAAGCTGCGCCCTTTGGCAAGAGCCACCCAGAAGGTGCTTCTCCAATATGGCCACCATAGGCGGCTTTCGTAGAATCCAACCGTGGACCCATCAAGTGAGATGTTGATACCGTTCTTATCCCAGTACGGAAAGCAGATACGGACGGCAACATCATAAACTCCCGATTGCGGAAGGGTAAAATCGTAGGTCGCTGTACCCGTTTCTGATGAGAGCGTAATCATTCCGTTGCCAATAACCACACCCTCTGTATAACTATCCGGCACACCGTCCCGGTCAATATAGATTGTGCCAAACTCTGCCTTTTGTGTTTTTCCGTAGCAAGTTAAGTATCGTCGGCGGTTGTAGGTTTCCCCGATGATAGGGGCTTCTCGGTCGGTTGCATCGCCGCCCTCAGCATAATCGTATACCTGAGGGAGCATATACGGTACCTGATCGTAATCGTCCCAGTAGGCAAGCCACGGTATCATCGGCTGCGGAGGAGCATTACCCGTGAAGTTATACCCGCCTTCCGCCCATATTTTAGCGGCATAGTAGGTAAGTGACACGCCACGATATGTCTTGCCGAGGTCGGCAGGGTTTGCATATATCTGCCACTCCCAACCGTAACCCGGCAAACCCATATAAATCTTTTGTGGGTTCATTACTCTGGCAGCATAATCATACACACCGACAAGCCAGTCACGTGGAGAGACAGGACCCGGCGCACTGCCAGCCCAAGACATACCGTAGGACATAATCGCTGCCGTGTCGCAGTACGCATCGAGATCGGCATAGACACACCAGTTCTCACCGCCGACCGAGCCTTGGACGCCAGTCATACCGGGCAAACAGATATTGACCAGTTTGGCGGGATTGTACGCTTTGACGGTTTGGTATATATCTCGAAAGAGAATATTTGCTGCGTCCTTGTTCTCATACCCACCGCCGCGTTCCAAGTCGATATCCACACCAGCGCACCACGGGTATTTCTGCATGATCCGCACTAATTCAGATAGAAACTTAGTCTTTGCACCATTTTCGTTATTCCGCAGAGCAGTGAATATAGAAGCTGTGCCGTGATTCATCACGGTCAGAAACCAACGCACTTTGGGCCATTTATTGATGTATGGCATCATGCTGGATATCGGTGTACCTGTTTCGGTTATCGTTCCTGATATGTCCACCTCAAAGGTGAAAATGCCGACGGTTTCAAAACGGTCTCCGTAATTATTCAAGGCTTGGTGCATTCGGGTGTTGCCCATGAACGACCATACCATGCATTTCTTTCCCCTAAGATAATCCCTGCTCATAAGCGCGGATCTCCTTCCATCATTTCTACATATTCAAGGTAGACCCTCGCCGATTTTCCGCTTTCCAGCTTAATCTGATGCTTACTGTCATAAGCGGCGGTATATTGGTAAAATCCCTCCTTGGATGTGGGACTGCCATTTCGCAGACATTCCCTTGCCACAGCTTTTAAGGCAAATTCATCACCCGCATTCACCGCCGATGTAAATTTGCACTTATGTGAACCCATGCCCTGTGAAATTTCAATGCTTCCCGCCGACATTGGCTGTTTCGGATAGATATATAAATCAAGACCCGCTGAGGTTTCTCCGGTGTTAAAAAGGACAAGAGTCGCACTGCCACGCACCACGGCATTTTGGTAGCGAGGAGTATTTCCGCTATTTCGGAGCATAACGTTGTTGTGGGGCGTATAGCCTGTTAGTTTGTCGCCTTCTTGAAGTTGAAGGTCGGTGTAGTAAATCTCGCCAGTACAGTCGGCTATGAGTGGTCGGATGGTTACGCTAACGATTCGTTTGTCCTGTTTGAGTTTTATTACCTCTGCAAATCGGATGAAGTTGTTAATGACTATAAGTACCACCTACCCATCGAGAGTCCATTGAATTTCACAGACATGGCCGACCCAGCCCGTTGCAACGACACCTGCTTGAAGCATTAGATCGGTGAAAAATACTTCTCCCGTGCAATTCTGTATAACAAGTCGAAGGGTGATGGAACGCAGCCTGCCATAACCTTTGGGTGATGCATCCCGCGCCACTTGTTGAAAAGATACCATGCAAATTCACCGTCCTCTCAATACAAATCAATAAATCGTGTTTCGGTTGTCCCGTCCTCGTATTCAAATACTAGCTCGATACCGACCTGTCCGTTCGTTCCCTTGCTTAGGTTATTCGATCCTATTTGCGCCGATATGGTGTAGTTGCGTCTTGATGCCGGATAAACTGTTTGGGCCATACTTTTGGTCATATTCGCTACGCCAACTGCCTTAAAGGAAGCTGTACCGGACACACCGTTTTCAGTATCCACTTCAAAACCGCTATTTTGCCAATAGGCGAAGCCGTCGTCGGCTCGAGAGTTTCGCAAATGGTTAAAGGGCACCATATCTTTAATTTCCTGCCCGATGAGGTTGCTTTGGTCGAACTGGTCAGCAATCGTCGAGGAGGAAGAGTCGCCCAGTTCTCTAAGTTTCGTGGAGAGTTCCAGTACGGTTTTCCATGGCTCTTGAAGGTTGTACTGGCGGCGTACAATTCGTGTTTTAATAGTTAGATTTAAATCCCTATCATCAACGGTTACAATGTCACCTAAATCCCATCGTTCATGCTCATAACCCGTCAGTACGGACAAATCCATCGCCGATAGGACATAGGATACGCGGGGCTTTGCATATTCGGCAAGCCGCATATTTGTAAATTCAAGCATCTGATAGGGGTTTGTAAAATTAGAACAGTCAAGGGTAGCTACCCGCACCTCGCTTGAATAGCTGAAGTCCTCCACGTAGTCCTTGCCACCATTGATTGCAGCGAACGTCATACCGTCCTTACCGATAGCATAGAGCCTCGTGACAAGGGATCGGGTATCAACTACACGCTTAATCCCAGTCAGGTTTTTACGGTAGGCAAAGAGCGCTCCACTGTCTGTTCCGCTGAATGTCAGTAAATCCACCCGTCTGTCCCTGCTGTGGAATACCAAATCGCCGCCATGGATGTTCTGTACCATTCGAAGTATGGAGAGTGCGTTTTTTTCTTGGCAGGTCCATGTTCTCAGGGTGGTTACATTTACTGTACCGACTTCCCAGCCTGTACCCGCAAGTGCAAATGCCATCGGAACAGCGGGCAGGTCAGCGTTGAATTCAACTGGTTGTTTCTCTGCAGAAAAAGTCAGGTCATAGAATGCTGCTTCCGCATAGACCATTGTGAGTATACTGTTGCCATCCGAGCCTTTTTCATCTGTCATTGTCCGAATACGATAAACATCCTCAGCAATCTGTACCTGCTTCTCGTTGTCGAGCATTATGCGCTTCGGGTCACTGTAAGGCAACTTGAATTCCAGGGTGTCCGCTCCGTTGATCTCGCCCGTAACAATGATGTCATAAGCATTCTCCAGAACCGTTTCCCACGCTCCGTTCTCATCCAAAATAACAGGGCGCGCAAAACCCAGTTTCTCATACGGAGATTTTGGGATATCATGAAGCGTTATATCGAGTAGCTTTGGTGTAACCGTTGTATCGCTGGTGGTGAGCGTTACCCTGTAGCGGATATATGAACGATTCGGCGAGGTCAGTTCGCCATTTGTGCCAACTGCCTGCCATGCCGACCAGTTCTGCAGATCATCTGAGGTTGATGTTTCTATCAGTGAAATGGATGTGACACCCGCGGTGTATTCACTTGTTGCAGATACTCGACCGCTCCCGGCAAGGCTGCATTCGGTGGCAATAGTCGTCAGTTGGCCGCTTTCGGGGTAGAGATTACCAATTCCCTTACGTAGGGTGACAACCCCCGGCTCAGTTAACGCATCCACGTCACCCGAAGTGTCTCCTCCATTTGCAAGCATTGCTTGACGGAAGTAGTGAATCAAGTCATCAATAGCTAAGTTGCTGTCTGTTTCAAAGAACCACTCGTCCAAGCCACCTGCGTAGTAATACTGGTTTGCGTGCATTCCCATAACGATATCCGCTATACAGGAGGGATTCAATGTACCAGTAAATGTTCGCAAAGGGGCTGTCCAAACTTCACCGTCAGCACGGTTACACAGAACTATCTGAGATGTTTTTTCTGTCACGTTTATGATTGCAGAGAGAAAATACCAACCACCATTGACCATGTTGAATCCAGGTGTTTCGGTTTGGTCAAGGATAAGCGTTCCTGATGAATTATAGAGCATCATTCGCGGCCGCCCTTGATAGAGGGAGATATAAAAAATAGGCTGACCGGGTCCTTGCCTTGTATTGAAAAGCGGAATGTAGTTCTGCCCTACAGAATAGGTGGTCGGGTTAATCCAACCGCCGACGGCAATTTTCTCACCGATATCAGAAAAGAACGTACCATTGTTTGTGGCGACAAGGTGCGTTTTTTCTGTGGTCGGATTGTTGATGTTCATTCGGAAATACCGCCCAAACCTGCCGTTTGGTAAAGAAGCGGTTGTGCCGCTCCAACCGGAGACCGTAAAATGCCGTCCGTTGGCGGAAGAGTCTGCAAGGTGGTTATTACTGTCCGGCGTGGATTCGTTGAAACGCCAGAGTGCTGATGTTTTTTCGGTTGCAGGAATCTCGCCCGTAAAGTCTGTTTGAGCAGTCAATATGGATTTTACCGCCATGTCCTCACCTCCAACGGCTCTTCGCCTGTATTTGCAGTTCTGTAAATGTCGCACCGATTGCCGTAATGGTTAAGATATTCGTTCCTTTGCGGAGAATTGGAAAATTCAACTCTTGAAGCAGAGGTAGACCATTCCGGAGCGTTTCGCCCGTGCTGTCTACCACCTTGGCAGTAACTAAACCGCTGTCGATGACGAGGGTTTCTCCGGCGGACAAAGGCCCGACAATGCGAAGTTCTTCGTCATTCGTTTTCAATGACACATAGGTTGATGCCCCTGACGGAATGATGCCTTTCAAAAGGAAGACAGGCAATGAGTCTGTATTTCCTTTACTCCTCGTGATTGTATTTGCACCCTCTTGGGTTAGCGTAAAACTCTCGTCCGTCAAAGCGTAGGCATGTGGGTCGGGACAGACGAAGTTCAAGTCAAATGAACCTGCCGAGCGAATAAGACGTTCACAGTTCACGGCATCCTGCAGTCTCGCTGTGAAATAGCGGTCGGGGACATCGTCAAACACAAGTTGTTTCAGCCCTTTTTTGGGATCTAACCACTCGGCAAGGCCATCTAACACTCCAACCAGAGAAGCGAGATTGTGCATTGGAGCAACATTACAGTTCACAGTTATGATCCGCTCTGCGCTATCACTGCCAAAGTCTGCCACACCGGGCTTGCCGGGTATGGAAACAAAGGAATTACGCAAGGGTGGCGAAGCCTGCCAAGAGGTCAGACGAGCCTTGACGTTCATGCTTTGTGATGAAATTCCGTTGAAAATAAAGCCCATGCCAACACCTCCTTATGCCGGGCTAAACCGTCCCTGCGCCCGCGAGCCGGTCTGCATCAGATTATAAAGTTCCTGTGATATTCTGCGGATGTCATCCTCGCTGCGGACAATCATCTGCTGTATGTTGATGAGCGAAGGCATACCTGATACCGCCAAGCCGCCATGACTTCCTGTCACATCACCCATATTTATGCCAGGCGTATCAAAAGAAGTGGGGATAGCGTTCTGCATATCTTCTGCGACTTCATCCATTGCCCGTTCGAAGCCTACACCGATACCTTGACCCATGTTCTCGCCAAGTCCGGCAAATAAGGTAGATGGAGAATGGATACCGAAGAAGTTTTTGATGCCGTCGACGATCCCTCCGAAGAAGCCGGAGATTTTACCCCAAATCCAATCGGCGACATTTGAAATACCCTGCCACAGACCCTTTATTAGGTCGCTGCCGACTTGCACGATTTTACCGATGTTACCGGTGAATCCTTTCACGATGGCGGTAATAATCTGGGGTATAGCTTTTACGATTTCCACGATGATGGTTGGCAGGTTCTTTATCAAGGACACGAAAAGCTGGATACCCGCCGCCACAAGCTGCGGAATACTACCGATAATTGCCGTAATAAGCGACGAGATGATTTGTGGTATCGCCGCCACGATAGCTGTTATAATCTGCGGTAAATTTTGAACCAACGATACTAACAGCTGAATCCCTGCGTCAATAAGCTGTGGAATAGATCCGAGGATTGCTGTAATTAAACCCTCGATAATTTGAGGTATTGCCGCCACAATTGCTGTGATGATTTCAGGCAAGGCATCTACTAAAGACACGAGAAGTTGAATTCCAGCATCAATTGCCTGTAGTATCCCGTCGAGGGCAGGCGGCAATGCCTTTACGATATTCTCAATAACTGGAACAATGTTTTTCACGACGTTCTGGAACGCTTCGACCACATTATTAATCAAAAGTCCGACATCAGCATTGGCATTACCCAACCCTGCCATCAAGTTTCCTATAGCTGATTGCATCCCCGCCATAGAGCCAGCTATTGTTTCCGTGGCTTCCAAAGCGGTTGTTCCTGTGATCCCCATTTCGGTCTGAATGACATGGATCGCTTCCGTCAAATCGGAAAATGAAGAGAGGTCGTATTTAATGCCGGATATTTTTTCGGCATCAGCCAAGAGTCGCTCCATTTCAGATTTTGTGCCGCCATATCCCAGCTTCAGATTGTCGAGCATAGTATAGTTTTGCTTGGCAAAACCCTGATAGGCCGTCTGAATAGCTGACAGATCCGTCCCCATTTTATTGGCATTATCCGCCATATCAGTAATCGCCATGTCCGCAACCTGCGCCGCTTTTGCAGTATCACCGCCGAGGGACTGGATAAGACTTGCCGAAAAGCCCGTGACAGTTTCCATATATTCGTTGGCGGACATACCGGCGGTCTTGAAAGCATTTTCAGCATACTTCTGAACAGACTGCGACGCTTCACCAAAGAGTGTATCAACACCGCCGACCAGTTGTTCGTAGTCCGCATAGGCGGATATGACTTCTTTGCCAAGTTTAATGGCAGCGGCTCCGGCAGCCACAGCCACAGCGCCCATTGCCACACCAATGCCTTTTAGGATGCCGCCCAGTTTCTCGAACTTTCCACCAGACTTTTCGGCGCTGTCACCAGCGTCCTCAAGTTCCTCACCAAGGTCGTCGGCTTCTTCCGCGGATTCTTCTAATTCACGCTCCATGTTGTTAAGTTCTGCGTTGGCATTATTGAGGGCAATCTGCCAGTTTTGAGTGCGGCGATCATTTTCACCAAAGCTTTCGGATGCATTTCGAAGAGCGGCTTCAAGGGTGGAGATTTTCTCCTTCTGGGCATCGATTGCTTTATTAAGGACTTCGTTACGGGCAGCAGTAGCCGCTATGGATTTGTCCTGTTTGTCGAATTCGCTCGTTACCAGCTTCATTTCACTACCGAGCACTTTGAATGACTGGTTTATATCACGCAATGCGTTTTTAAATTCCTTTTCGCCCTCGACGCCTATTTTTAACCCAAAATTGTCATATCCCATATATATACGTATCCTCCTTCCTGCCGAGAAATGGCGTGATTTCTGTATTCTTCGGCACAGTTCCTCGGATAACTTTTACACGGGAAATGCATCGTTCACAGCTTGGAACGAATGGTTTTATGATTTTCGACCATCGAAACATGCAAATTTAGTACTGTATAGCCTCGGTAATGATCGAAATCCCCAAAAGAGTTATCCGAGTAAACCATTCAAAAATCATTGATTTTACTAAGCCCTTTGAGAGTTAGGAGGATAACTGAATATATGGGATATGACAATTTATCTGAGTTCTCGGATAAATCGTCAGCCACTTAAAACACCTCCCTCCGTAAAAAATCAGATGCCATCTGGAATGACATCTTCAATAAACAGTTCGCGCTTTGGCTTGACCATTCCAAGGAACTGGCGATGGCATTCCCATAGATCCAGCAATTGTCCAATTGGGGTAAGCCACGTTTCCTCTTCGGAGCGATTTAGATGAACCGTACCGTAATATAAAAGTCGGGTAAACAACTCATTGTCGCTTACCCGACCTCGGCGTTTTTTGACTCACTATACTCGCTTTCGATGTTACGAGCCGTTCCTTTAAACATCGCCTCAGTAATTGCCGACTTATATACCGCCAGTTCAAGTGGCGAGGTGAGCAATTCCACTTCTTCCTCGGTCAGCAAATCTTTTGGTTTTTCCTTGTTGCGAAGGTTGTGGATGAGGATGGACTGGTTGGCAAGGAGCGTAATCAGCCAAATAATCTCATCCAGAGCCATCTCAAAGTTTTCTGACCTCATTAACTTCTCACCCAAGTTGTCCAGGCCGCCGTATCGTTTGGCGATTTCCTTTGTGGCGCGAGTGGACAAAATCAGCTCATATTCTTTGTCGCCGATTTTGATGACGGCGCTTCGTTCGTTATCCATGCATTAAACCTCCAAATCTGTTTCAAATTCAGGTTCGTATACTTCCGTATACCAATCACTGGTCACAACCGGTAGTACATCCACATCATCTTCGTTAACTTCCGCTTTCCATGGATGACGACCATTACCGTCCGGTTTATTGCGTCGGGAAACAGTGCCTTCAATACTTGGTGTTGAAAAGGTGATACTATCACCCTTGGTGGCAAGATTGGTGGACGGAATGCCGAACTTGACGCGGTAAAGCCAGAAGTAGCGATACTTACCATTCGCTTTTTTCGCTCGAAATCCAATAGCGACAGGCTCGCCACCATCCTCTGAAGCAGAGATAAGAACACCGTTTTCATCTGTGGTCGCGCCCGTCAGTTTTGCGGCGACGGTTTTACCAATGTCGTCCACACCAAGGGTCAGTTTGCCGTTCTTGAATTCCTTGATAATTTCGGCGGCACCGTCGTCCGCCCAAAGTGTCGCTTCCGCAAGTTCGATTGATAGTTCAGCTGAGATTGCCTTTGCCAGCATTACCGGAGCGCCGTAGGTTTCGTAACCCGTAGTAGGCGCTTCGGTGATTGGTGCGTAGTAGAGTTTATCAAGCCCAATTGTAGCCATGTTAAAATTCCTCCGTTTCGTATTCTTTCGCCACATCGATGGCGTAGTGGTGATAGCCGGTGTCATCCTCGTGTCCGATATACAGGCGGTCGGTAATAACAAAATCAGCTTGGAGGAGCATCCTCACAAGCTGATTCTTTCTTTGCAAATAGTTGTTTTTACTGAACAGCGAGATTCTGACTTCGCTTACATCCGCCAGCGGCTTATTATCTCCGTAAACGGCAAAGGTGTCAGTAAGCGGGGTCAGTACCAGGTATTCATCAGGAGCTACTCCGCTGAAGACGCCTGTTTCGACAGGGATATTTGCGGCTTCAAACAGTGTGTTCAGTTCAGATAATATGCTCATAGCTTCTCAATCTCACTTTCCAGCTTATTGGTCATAGCCTCAATGCAAGCACCTCTTGAACTGCTTTTGGCAGGTTTCAGAAAAGGTTTCGGAGGCTGTCCATGTTTTCCGTATTCGAGGATGTTGGCAAGTTTGGCATTGCTGCCGCCGTCAGAGCGCGGCTCTGCAAAGCCTATTTTCACGTTGAAATTACCATCTCTGTCTTGCTTCGCCGGAGATACACCAAGCGCAGATTCAAGTTCTCCGGTGGAGCGGCTTTTAACCTTTGTGTTTTTACCGACCACAGAAGAAAGATTGCTTTTTACCTTGTCATATACGACTTCAGCACCGGCTTCAAGAACCTTCGGTATAATCTCATCGGTCTTTTCAGCCAACCTTGACACTTTGAGCAGGAATTCCTCCGGCATCTTGAAATTGACCTTAGCCATCAACGTTCACCGCCAATACTTCAAGATACATTCCACGGCCCTTTACATTTTCAACCGAGTATATGTTGTAGCGTTTGCCTTCGCAGACGATAACATGGCGGTTGTGAAGAGCAAGTCCGGGAATCGTGCGGAGACGGAACAAGGCATTCACTTCATCTGATTGCGCCATGTTACGCCACTTTTCCGTAGAGTTTTTCTGCTCAAAATATGCCCTGACTGACGCAAGAACAGTATCGCCGTGAATAACAAAACCGTCAGCATCCTTCGTGGGTTCGGTTGAGATAATATCGATGAATGTGTTCATTTTTCCAAAACTCATGCTCACACCTTCCAATCCCGGTCAAGTTTAAGAAGAAGGTTGACCGTATTCCATACCTGCTGTCCGGCCTGAACGTTGTCGGCGAAAAAGCCGCCGGTGCTGCCGTCCCGGCTCTCATAAAAATGGGACGACAGCATAATGACGGCCTGCTCTGTGGTAGGCGGCATAGGATGGTCCTTGTAGAATTTCTCCGGAAGGTGCTGATAGCTTTCGGCATAGGATACGGCGGCGGTGATGTACATCTGCAGGAGTTCATCGTCCGCCGTATGCTCAAGAATAAGATTTGCCTTTACTTTTTCAATCAGCGTCATTCCGCCACCGTCCTTTCCTTATTCTTCTGTTTCCGGTTCCGCGATGACAACAGTGAATGTGGCTTCGGGATAACCGGATGACCAGAGAGTGAACGACTTCGGCTGATTTACGATTTCGTCGCACTTCAGCCACATCACAATATCTCCGGCCTGCCCGCCGACAGCAGCAGCTTCATCTGCATCGGCTGAGGTCAGCTGACTGCCGTTATACTTAACTGCCGTGATGGCAGGTAGTCCTGTGGTTATGAGGATGGCAACCCATTTGTGGGTTCCTTGCGCGGGACTCAAGCTTTCATACGCAATCAGCTCGTCAACCGGAACAGTGACTGTAATGACATTGTCCTCGATGGTGATGGATTCGACTTTGCCTTGATTGGCTGTCATATCTTCGCTCAGAGCAGTGTTGACATTAGCTGCTGAGACATTCCATGTATCGGGTTTCATCAGTCCTGTGTCTTTCAATTTCAAAAGCAGCGCGTTGAGATCGTCCTTGAGTCCTGCAACATTTGTGGCAGTACTTGCGGCTTGATTCGGTGCAGAAGGAAGCCCCGTTACCGAGGCTCCCTCCTTAATTTCAAGCATTCCGCCGATTACTGTTTTCTCGCCGCCCTGTTCGGTGTAGTTTTTCGTGTTATAACTCATACTGCACCTCCGTTAAGCCTTCTGCTGGAGTACCTTGATAGCCTCCGGCAGAATGAGTTTGCCGTCAACACGCTGGGTGGCAACAAAGCCTACCTGACCGGTTGCAGCGTAGAGCTCATTGAGTCTCTTAAACACACGTCCCTGGCGGTCGGCTACCCAGTAATAACTGAAATCGCCGAACACGATGCTCTTTGCGCCTGAGGCAATTGCGGGTACATATGCCGAAGTATACAGCGGACGGTTCAAAATGGTGTCAGGAGTGCCGGCCTGCAGAGAGGGCTGCCAGAGATACTGACCGTTGCCGTCTTTCAGCTTGCGGATTGCCTTTACGGTGGCATCGTTCATTACGAACACAGCTTTGTTTCTATAAGGTGCTTTCAGCGAATAGAACAGGTCAAGCACCTCTTCAATAGTGATAGCCGCAGCGCCCGCTGTGGTCACACCGACTTGAGCACCGCCAGTTGCTGCGAGGATGCCGGTCGGTTTACCGGAGCCGTCACCTGTGAAAAAGGCTTCTTCTTCCTTGCTGCCGATACGCCTTGCGAACTCCCTCGAAATATAGGATTCAAGCGGAAATACGCTGTCGTTCAGCAGTTCCTCAGAAACCTTGATCATTGTTCCAAGCTTGTAAGCGCCGATGGAAACCTGACCGAAACTGTCGTCACTGTCGAGAATAGTGCCTTCCTCATCAATCCAGGAGGCTGTACCCTTTGAAGCTACGACCGGAATCTTGCGGTCCCCGGAGGAAGTGGTAATGACCTTTGCAAGTCTGCGGAAAATGTTCTCCTCATCAAGAGCCTCTACAAGTGTGCGTTCGAACTCGTCAGGGACAAGGTATCCGCCTTCAGAATCGGTGCCGATCTGCAGAGCATTTTTCACGATACGATCAAGACCCTCGCCTGCGCGGGTACGCATGGCATTCCAGAACGCTTTTCTGTACTCATCAGATGCTCTGCCTGTTTTGGTTTCCACACCAAGAACGGCAGGCTTGCCGGTAAGGGGTGTGTTCAGGGGCTTTGAAAGCTCACGGTCAAGGGCTTCCTGCTTCTCAAGACGGTCAATTTCTTTTCCGAGAGCGACTACGTCGGCTTCCATTTTCTCGTAGGTAGCGGTGTCTTCAGGGGAAACCAGACCGTCAGTACCGCGCTTGGTATCGAGGAAAGCCTTAGCAGCTTCCCATGCCTTAGCGCGCTTTTCGCGCAGTTCAAGAATTTTGTTCATTGATATTACCTCCATAAAATTTAGTGGGAAATTAAAGAGAGCCGCTTCTCAAGCGACTCAATGGGTGTACCTTTGTTCTGTTTGGGCATCTTGGGTTTGACCTTGCTCAGCAGCGAGTTCGTTACCGCTCTGCGGCTGAATGCATAGGTGACATCGTCCGGTTGAATTCTCTTTTTCTCATCCTCCAGAATGCCGTCGGCAAAGCCTAATTCAATCGCTTTGTTGGCATTAAGCCAGGTTTCAGCGTCCATAAGGTGAGAGAGCTTCGCACGGGACTGTCCGGTTTTGATTTCATAGGCATTAATGATGCTTTCTTTGACTTCGTCCAGCATGGCGATGGCTTTCTGCATTTCTTCGCTGTCGCCGATTGCGATGGTAAGCGGGTTATGCACCATCATGAGGGCTGTTGGAGCCATCAGCACCTCAGTTCCCGCCATTGCGATAACGCTTGCTGCCGACGCCGCAATACCATCGATTTTTACGGTAACTTTGCCTTTGTAATCCATGAGCATGGTATAGATCTGACTCGCAGCGATACAGTCGCCGCCGGGAGAGTTGATCCAAATAACAATGTCACCTTCTCCAGCATTAAGATCTGCTTTAAATGCTTTCGGGGTGACATCGTCGTCAAACCAGCTTTCCTCGGCTATTGTGCCGTCAAGATAGAGCGTTCGGGTGCCGGAATCTTCATCCCGCGCCCAGTTCCAGAATTTCTTCATTCGGTTGTTTCCTCCATTCCTTTTGAATTTGCGAACGCACCCGCGTCCTGTAATTTGGTCATCGCGCCGTTTATGATGTAGAGATCACCGCCAAGTTCCGCAGGGATACGGTCGAGGTTTTCAAGTTCACGAATGTCGTTAGCGGACATCCAACCGTTCTGCCTTGCGGTCGCATAACCGCTCATACGGCTTGCGTAATCGCCGCGCAGAAGTCCGTCCACGTTGAACTTGATAAAAACTGTAGGCTTTTCACTGTCGGAAAGCAGAACACGGCACATGGACTGCTCCCAGCGCACCACCCACGGGTCGAGCGTGTATTTCACGAACTCAAGGCTCTGCTGCTCGATGTTGCTGAAGGACGATTTTTCAAGGTCGGCGAGCATATGGGGAGGCACTCTGAAAATACGGGCGATCTCATTTATCTGAAACTTTCGCGTTTCCAGGAACTGCGCCTGTTCCGGTGAAATCCCTATGGGCTGATACTTCATGCCTTCCTCGAGTACAGCCACCCTGTGTGAATTGGTTGAGCCTTGGTAGGCGGCATTCCAGGATTCTTTGACCTTCTGCGGGTCCTTAATCGTGCCGGGATGTTCGAGCACACCGCCCGGCGCGGCACCGTTTGCGAAAAACTTCGCTCCGTATTCCTCAGTGGCGATTGCGAGGCCTACCGCGTTTTTTGCCATTGCAATGGGTGAGTAACCAACAAGCCCGTCAAATCCCAAGCCCGGAATATGCAAGACATCGGCTGGTGTAAGGTAGACCTGACTGTCCTTGCCAAGTGAAGGTACGTCCTCTGAGCTGCGCTGGTATAAATAGAAAAGCCGGCCGTTCGAATCACGGTCGACTGTCATCTTGTTTGGCATCAGCGGATAGAGGGAAATGACCTCACCCTTAGCATTACGTATAATCTGCGCATAGGCATTGCCCCATAATAAAAGATGACTCATCAGCGTTTCCCTAAACGCAAATGAAGTCATCTCCGGATTCGGCTCGTCATGGAGCAGCTTATATAGCGGGTGCTTCAGGTATTTTTCTTTGCCGCCACTGTCGTTGTACTTATACACATGAAGCGGAAGACCCGCCAGTGTTTCGGAAAGTATCCTCACGCAGGAATAAACCGCAGTCATCTGCATGGCAGTATGTTCGTTAACCGGCTTTCCTGAGCTTGTGCTCCCAAAGAAGAAGTCGTAGCGCCCGCCGCAAAGGGCATCCTTAGGCTTGTCACGGGCTTTGAATATTCCTTGAAAGATGTTCATAGGCATTCACCTCCAATCAAAAAACGAGCAGTCCGCGTGAGTCATACACGCTTTCGCTCGTAACATTTCCGCATCGTATTGCCCGGTCAAGCGCCATAATGGTGGCGACTGCACCATCGATTTTCTCGGTAGATTTCTCTTTGTCCGCTTTGATGTTCCCTGCCGGGTCGGTACGGATATAGATGTTATCCATCATCCAGCGAAGCACCGGATGGCCGCCGTGGGCAAGTTTCTGCTCTAAGGTTAGCTTCATGAGTTCCTTGGTCGGTGGGGACATATCCTTAAAGCCCTGTCCGAATGGCACAACTGTGAAACCCATGCTCTCAAGGTTCTGCACCATCTGCACAGCACCCCAGCGGTCAAAGGCTATTTCACGAATGTTGTATTTCTCACCGAGCTGTTCAATATATTTTTCAATGTACCCGTAATGGACGACATTACCTTCGGTGGTTTGCAGGAAGCCCTGCTTCGACCACAGGTCGTAGTTCACATGGTCGCGTTTGACTCGTAAATCGATATTGTCCTCCGGTATCCAGAAGTACGGCAGTATGGCGTATTTATCTGCCTCATCTGCAGGAGGAAATACCAGTACGAACGCTGTGATATCGGTAGAGGACGAGAGGTCAAGACCACCGTAGCAAACTCGTCCACGTAAAGCTTCCGGGTCAACTGCAAAAGAGCAGGCATCCCATTTGTCCATCGGCATCCAGCGTACCGCCTGTTTTACCCATTGGTTCAGACGAAGCTGCCGAAAGCTGTTCTCCTCGGCGGGATTCTGTCTCGCCGACTCAAATGCCGCCCTGACCTTATCCATGCTCACCGTTATGCCGAGAGAAGGATTGGCTTTTTTCCACACCTTGGGATCAGTCCAGTCATCCTCCTGCGCAGCGCCGTATATTACCGGGTAGAAGGTTGGGTCAGTTTTACGGCCATCGATAATATCCAGTGCCTTCTGGTGGACCTCCCAGCAAATGCTGTTTTGATTGTCACCAGCCGTAGTGATAAGAAAATATAACGGCTGCATCCTCGCATCGCCGCTTCCCTTGGTCATAACATCAAAGAGTTTTCGATTGGGCTGGGTATGCAGCTCGTCGAACACCACGCCGTGGGTGTTGAAACCGTGCTTATTGCCGACATCGGCAGATAGGACTTGATAGATGCTATTCGTCTTTTGATAGATGAGCCGCTTCGTTGCATCCAGTATTTTGACTCGTTTTGAGAGTGCAGGACACATACGCACCATGTCCGCCGCTACATTGAAAACGATGGACGCTTGGTTTCGGTCGGCAGCACAGCCGTAGACCTCTGCGCGTTCCTCAAAATCACCGCAGGTGAGTAGAAGTGCCACAGCTGCAGCAAGTTCTGATTTTCCCATCTTCTTCGGAATTTCGACATAAGCGGTATTGAACTGCCGATAGCCGTTGGGCTTGAGCGTTCCGAAAATGTCACGGATAATTTGTTCCTGCCAGTCAATCAGTTCAAAAGGCTTACCGGCCCACGTACCTTTGGTGTGGCAGAGTGCCTCAATGAAAGCAACGGTGCGGTCGGCGGCAGACTTGTCGTAATACGAATCGGGAGCCATAAACTTTGTCGGTACATATTTTTTCAGTTTTCTCGTATACGCCACCTCCTCATGGGCAAAATAAAAGACCGCCATCGGCAGTCCGTAAAAATCTATCTGAACGAGATACAGAGCCGTTTCCGGCACTGCTCTCAAGCCTTTTGTTTACATTTCAATTTTCCGGCATAAATCCTCACCATAGACCACATTTAGCCTACTGCCGTTATCCCAGTTAACCATCACGGAGCCGGTATCGTCCACACCGGTTACGGTGCCCTTGGTACCGACGGGTGGAGCCTGTAGGTCATCCATGCGAAGAAGCTCCACTCGGCAGCCAATAGGAAACTGGCATCGGATGCGCTCAACTATTTCTTTACTCGGAAATCTCATCACTTTCCGTCTCCTTTCCATTTGTCAGATTTTTTTGGGTTTCTGTGCGAAATGCAGCGCTGCCGGTCAAGTTCCGAAGAAGCGTCCGGCGCGTTTCCTTGTACTCGTCACCGATGAAGCCAAGCCGGAGGAGAAAGCAGCGGAAAGCGTATTTGTCGTTATCGATATCCTTTTCCTTTGCAGTGACACGCTTCTGGTGCTTGGCTGTATCAAGGATTTTCTCGATTAAGTGTGTAGTCGCGCTGATGACCTCTGGCTCCGGGATGCTTTCAAACCAAGGGAAGCGAATCATCTCGTCGGTGAGCTCGATTTCCAAGTTGTCTGCTCCGAGCGCCTTCTTGATAAGCGCCGCTTTGCTTTCTACCAGCCGCTTGAGGTTTTCAAGCGCCGCGTCGGTAAAAGTGGAGCGCGGCATCTCAATTACCAATCCCATGTCATCATCGGGTTCAGGTACATCGCTTGCCTGCATTCCGTTTTCACCCTGGTAACTTTCGCGACGGGTACGGCCCAGCCCCATTTCCTCGCGGCCGTCCATCCTCAGGTCCTCAAAGGCAAGCACTTCATCGAGTTGTCTTTGCATGGTATCGGTAATGGGTGCATCGGGGTTGACATACCGCCCGGGATGGTGCTGGTCAATATCCGGGAACTCATCAAGCGTACTCGTACAGGAGTCATCTCCATCATACCTGCGGCTGTCACCGTCTGCGTCAAAACCTGCTTGATGGAGCAAATTCTCCAAGTCAAGGTTATCGGGGCCTGTAAGCATTCCGGACTTGTCGATGTGGTAAGCTCCGACTTCGTAGGCAAAGGTCGGCGCTCCGAGGTACTTGACTGGCGCATCCAGCACCGTGCTGACCGCTCCAACCAGTAATTTGCGTTCGCTTCCTGCAACATTATAATTGAGTTTCATTTTATAAACCGCCTTTCTTTGAGCCGAATTTATTCAGTTTCGGTACTACATTAATCACTCTAAACCGCTTATATATCAAGGGGTTTGTGCGATTTCAGTGTAGAATACTGTACTGATTATCAGGCGGCTTTTCGTGTGAATAACACAATACCGGAAAGCGGTGTTTACTTGTCTGCCGTTACCTCCGCATAGGAGTAGAGCACACCGTCGCGCTGTACGCTAACCTTGTCGGCTGTTCCAATCTGTTCAATGTATCGTTTGACAATAACATCACAGAATTTTTCATCAAGCTCAATGGTATAACATGAGCGGTCGGATTGTTCGCAAGCAATCAGCGTTGAGCCGCTGCCGCCGAAGGGGTCGAGCACCAGCGTGTTGCTCATGGAGCTGTTCATAATGGGATACGCTAGAAGCGGGATAGGTTTCATTGTAGGGTGGTCGCCATTTTTCTTTGGCTTGTCAAACTCCCATATGGTGGTTTCCTTGCGTCCGCTGTACCACTGATGCTTCCCGTTTTTCTTCCAGCCGTAGAGCACAGGTTCGTGCTGCCACTGGTATGGAGATCGCCCCAGCACCAGCGACTGCTTTTTCCAGATGCAGCAGCCGGACAAATAAAAACCGGCATCCGAAAAGGCTCTTCTGAAATTAAGCCCTTCGGTGTCGGCATGGAAAACATAGATGCTGGCGTCGTCCGCCATGACTGATTCGGTGTTCTGAAAAGCGGCAAGCAGGAAGTTATAAAAGGCGTCGTTTGCCATGTTGTCATTTTTAATCTTTCCGGCATTGCCTTCATAGTTGACGTTGTAGGGCGGGTCGGTAATGACAAGATTAGCCTTGGTTCCGGCCATCAACAAATCAAATGTCTCCGCTTTTGTAGAGTCACCGCAGACCAGTCGATGCCGACCAAGGGTCCAGAGGTCACCAAGCTTAGTAATCGGCGGCTCCTTTAGCTCGGCGTCTACATCAAAATCATCGTCGTGGATACCGCCCTTAATACTATTCTTGAACAAATCATCCAGTTCGGCTGGGTCAAAGCCCGTAAGGGACACATCGAAGTCCGCACCCTGCAGGTCAGCAATCAGAAGTGCCAGCTTATCCTTATCCCATTCGCCGGAAATCTTGTTCAGCGCGATGTTGAGCGCCTTTTCCTTGTCCTCCGGAAGCTCGACCACTACGCATTCAACTTCAGTAATGCCCATATCGATGAGCACCTTTAAACGCTGATGCCCCCCTACAACTCGGCCGGTTACCTTATTCCAAATGACCGGCTCGACATATCCGAACTGTTCAATTGAACGCTTCAGCTTATCATATTCAGGGTCGCCGGGCTTTAAGTCTTTTCGTGGATTGTAATCTGCAGGCAGAAGCTCGGCGGTATTCTTTTTCTCAATCAGCATATTATTTTCCTTTCCGAGCGGTCAAAAGCCGCTCCATGACATCGTCCTGCGGATTTGCACCCTTGTAGTCGCCGGTGCAGTTTTCTTTGACTATCTGAAAAATCTCCAACCACAGGAGATTCGTTTGCTTTTCATAACTGTGACCTATTGCCACATAGGGACTTTGAATGGCATTTCCCGTAGTAGGGTGCTTTGCCAAAAAACCATATTCAGTGATTGCTTCCTCACATTGAATCCAACGAGCCACGCTCATAGCATAGCGTTCCAGAAGCTGAGGAGAAACGAGAGCGGCACACCCGCGTTCATTCAGCCATATCCATGTGTTTCTGTAGATTTCGCCTGCAACAAGCGCCTTACCGTCTTTTTGTATAGCTTCAAGCATTTTATTCGGTTCCGGCATCTCCATCCCCTGAAGGTTTGCAGTGTCAGAAAACTCCATGATGGTCAGTTTCCTGCCGCCGGGATTGCCTTCGGTTATTTTGTCGGCTAATGGCTTCTTTTTTGCGCCCGCGCCGATACGAGCGCCTCCACGGTTGGTACCGTCTTTTGCCAAAGTTATCACCTCACTTTGCTGGCTGGGGCTATTCCCTTGTTTGAAAGCGCGTTTTTCAACACGAAGCCCCACGCCGCTGTCCGCATAAAAAAGTTTTAGAGATTTTACCGCCCCCACCGGTCGCCGCTCTCGGCAGTGATTCGAGAATGGCAGGATTTACAAAGAGCCATGAGATTGCTCTTCTCATTGCTGCCGCCTTTGGATAGCGGAAGGATGTGGTGGACTTCCTCTGCGGGTGTCAGCCTTCCTTGCTTCTGACACTCTTCGCAGAGTGGATGTGCTTTGATGTAGCGATCACGGATTCGTTTCCAGCTACGACCGTAGCGTTTGTTTGACTTGGGGTCGCGCTCGTACTGGTTGTATTGTTTGTCCATAACCTTCTGATGCTCGGCACAGTATTGCCCACGTACAGCAAGCCGACCGCAGCCGGGGTAGGCACAGGGACGTTTTGGTTTATATGGCATTGGTTCATCTCCTTGGACACAAGAAAAGCCCTGCAGGATTGCTCCCACAAGGCCCTCATGGATTCTGATTTCCTGATTTTATTCTATCACAGAGGGATACATGACAAACAGTGACATTCAGTGACTTGTTTGCGGAACAACGATGCTTTCTACTGCTTCGCCGTGCAGCCTGTAGACATGACGGACATTGTAGCCCATATCAACTGCGATTTGTTCCCAGGTTTTGAAGCATAAGTATCGAAGCTCCAAAAGCGTCTGGTACTCTGTGTTGTCTACAGCTTTTATTATCCTCACCATTTCACGTTTAAGATTTACAAGCCTGTCGATATCACGGTTGATTTCAGCTTGCAGGTCGATAATCTTAGCTATAGCATCAGCCATCGTTGATGTGCTGCGATTCGGATTTCGCGGCATACCAGTGAGGGTGTAGGTGCATTTCGTAGCCAATTCATTTAGTGAAGCTATTTGCTCTAGCTTTGAATTGATACGATGGTCGAGGCGATATGCCTGTCCGAGATATTCTTTTGCCGTCATACTGCCACCTCCTTATCAAGACGCTTGACAAGAAGTTCTGGATCAAGGTTTGTTAAAACACGAAACCAGTCAGAGTGAAAGAAGCGAAGAATACTTCTTTTTTCCCGTAGGGCATCGCGGTGATAAGGATGCATGGATAGCACGCGGAGCGATTTGCGATAATCCTCAACGGCTCTCAAGATGACAGCGTTTGCTAAGTTTTCATATGGTGTGTTCATAATCTGTACCTCCGAATTTTTTGTTTCTCTCGGATTGGCACGGATTGTCGTTGATTGTCTCAGATGTGCAGGTCGGCTTTTACCGCATCGATCAGCGCCGCTTGAGTACTGTCCTTCTTGGACAATACCTTCAGAATCCGCTCGTCGATTGTGCCTTTGGTAACGATGTGCTGCACCACAACCGTTTCGGCGCTTTGTCCCTGCCGCCAGAGTCGGGCGTTGGTCTGCTGATACAATTCCAGCGACCATGTCAGCCCGAACCAGATGATGCAGGAGCCGCCGTTTTGAAGATTTAAACCGTGACCGGCAGAAACTGGGTGGATAAGCGCTACAGGAAGCTCACCGTCGTTCCAACGCTTGATGCTCTCGGAACTGTCCAACTTGGAGAACGGAACATGTAGCTTATTCAGCCGCTCTGTTATGCGAGCAAGGTCATGTTTGAACCAATAAGCTACCAGAAGTGGTTTTCCACCAGCGGCTTCAATAATGTCCTCCAGTGCGTCCAATTTCCGGTCGTGAAGATTCACGGTACTGCCATCGTCGGTGTAGATTGTGCCGTTTGCCATTTGACAGAGCTTTCCGGTGAGAGCAGCTGCGTTTGCGGCGGTGATCTCGCTGTCCTGAAGCTGTAGGACGAGGTCTTGCTTCAGGCTGTCATATCGTTTACGTTCCTCATCGGATAGCCTGACGGTATATTCGCTGCTGACCAGCTCCGGCATTTTCAAAAGGTCGGTGGAGCGCATGGAAATGGTGATGTCCGCTATCTTGTTATAGATGCGTTGTTCCGCTCCGGGAAGAGGTTTGTAGGTAAAGATGACCTGCCCATTGCGCTTGTCTGGCTGGAAGTATTCAAGCCGATAGTGGCTGATAAACCTTCCGAGCCGAGTGCCCATGTCCAGCAGCCGAAATTCTGCCCATAAATCCATGAGACCGTTGCTGCTGGGAGTACCGGTTAGCCCAATGATGCGCTTGATCGTGGGGCGAACCTTCATCAATGCCCTGAAGCGTTTTGCCTGATAGTTTTTGAAGGAGGACAGCTCATCGACAACCACGGTGTCATAGTTAAAAGGCAGTTTGCTGTCCTCAATCAGCCACTGAATATTTTCTCGGTTGATGATATAGATGTCAGCAGGCTTCATGAGTGCCGCACGACGTTCCGCTTCGGTGCCGACAGCCACGGAGCAGATGAGGTTTTGTAGGTGATCCCACTTATCCGCTTCAGAAAGCCATGTGTCCCGTGCTACTCGTAATGGGGCGATGACCAGAATGCGATGCGCTTCGAAGCTGTCAAACAGCAGGTTATTCAGCGCCGTCAACGTGATGCTCGTTTTGCCAATGCCCATATCCAAGAGAACGGCGGAGATCGGATGCTCCTCGATGTAACGGGTTGCGTAGGTCTGGTAGTTATGAGGTTCGTATTTCATCGAGAATCCCTCCAATCTGCTGTTCATCATCAAGTACATACACCTTGAAGCCGAGCCGCCGAAGCAGTCCGTGTCTCGCTATCTGTAATGGACGCGGCTTCTCTCCTGGGACCTTTACTTCCACGAAGCCAATATGACCATCCGGTATAAGCACAATACGGTCAGGCATTCCATCGAAACCGGGAGAAACAAACTTCAGGGCGATACCACCAGCGGATTTGACTGACTGAACCAGTTTTTTCTCTATTGCTTTTTCTCTCATATTCGTTCACTCCATCAGAGATTTTTATAGGTGGGGTAACCTCGACGCACGTCATATCTAAAACTTTTCCTAGAGCAATTTTTTTGTCCCTAAGAGACTTTTTGTATATGACCTTTATCGAGGTTACCCCATAGTCCTCTTAGGTCAGAAATTTCTCAAAATCTTCATCGTCGGTTTTTATCCTCAGTCCGGCGAAGAAACGCTTGTTTTTCACCTTGATACGGCTATATCCAGCAGCCTCCAGAGCGGAATAGAAGTCTGTAGTACTACGGATATATTCGTTGGTATCAATGCAATAATTCCGATAGGCCTGATAAAGCACACTGGAGCTCTCGCGGAAGCTGGCATCAAGCTCACATTTGTCCTCAAGGAAATGGGCAAACCAGTCGTTCTGCGCCCGGTACTCCGCGATAGCTCTCTGCACACATTCTGGCACAGGGATTTTGTAGTTCAGCGCAATGACCTTCTTGGCACCTTCGATAACCCAAGCCAATATGCTTTCACCGGCGTTCTGATAAAGATACTCGCTATAGTTCTTGATGTCGCTGCTGCCATCAATCTTGGCGTCGAAAGGGATCACGATTAGCCTGCGCCAGATACCATCATCCGAAGCACTAACCTTTGGCAGGTGATTTGTATAAAGCACCAGTGTGTGACAGGGCGTGAAGCTAAACGGGTCCTTATACTTTTTCTCGGCAAACACATCATCAGTAGAGCAGAGTTGTTTCACGATAGAGTCGTTGAGCCGAGCACCTTCCTGTAGTTCTGCAGCGATGAGCAGGCGCTTTCCCTTAACCTCCGCCATCTCCGGTTTGATGTTGCGACGACAACCTACTGTTAAGGTATCAGCAGAGATGTTGCCGCTGTAGAGTCCAAGCACACGAGAGACGGCATTCCAGAAGGTAGACTTGCCGTTTCGCCCGCCTCCGTAAGCTATGATCAGAGCTTCTACATATACCTTGCCGATGGCAGCCAGCCCGCAGATCATCTGCACATAGTCGATAAGTTCCTGTTTTCCACAGAAGATGAGGTTTAAGCTATCTTGCCAAATCTGTGCTCCCTTATTGCCGGGCGATACTGAGGTCATTTTTGTGATAAAGTCATCCGGCGAATGTTCCCGCGCTCCATCCATACCTTTTCGCAAGTCGTAAGTAGCGGCGGGTGTGCAGAGCAGGAAACAGTCTGCGTCAAGGTCGCGAGGTGAGATTTCCAGCATGGGCCGCGACTCCTTCAGTGTTGCAGTGATGTTCTTGGAGTCTCGGCGTCGAATAACGAAGGCCTGATATGCCTTCGCTGCAAGGAAAGCCTTATAAGCCTCAAGCTGCGAATCGTTCATCAGGCTTTCAGCTTTGCTTTTGGATGCGCCTTCGAGAATTGTCTGACCGCCGTTTTCCGTCAGCAGCTTCATCGCTGCCAGCAGATCTTTGGTGGCTTCCTCCAATTGTCGACGGGTCAGTTCGTGTGCGACTGCCTGTGCGCCAGGCTCACTTTCCTGCCAGTAGTGTTCGTTGTAACGGATAAAATGTGTTGCGGGTGAATATCGCAATTCACCGGAGAAGTGCTTTGCCAGCACTTCAGCTTGGCCCACATCTGAGAAGTCACCGGGCTTATATGAAACGGGATCGTTATATGTCTCTGGCGGAATATATCCGTCCTGCTGCTGTACCTTTGCTAAGAAACGTTGTGCGCTGTGCCAGATAATCGAAAGCTCAAAGTCCGGGAGTGGAGGATCGCATTTAGCAGCCTCTTCCATAAATGCCTGATACGCATCTTCGCTGTCACCGTATTTCTTGATGACCCGACCAGCAAAGCGGGAGAGTGTAGCGTTGCGGCTACCCTCCGGAATAACCTGACTGGCACTATACCCGCTAGCCATATTTGCATCGAAATCTTCACCCGCCAAGAAGGCCGTTAGATTTATACAGCCCTCGTGAATTTCCACCTGCGGCGAGTTGGTGCCGAAAAAGAAACGAGCAGCGTCCAGCGCTTTCGTGTCGAAATATGGAAAGATGGCGTTGACTAGCTTTTTCATGTCGCTATAACAGGTCGCGTCGGTGACCCGGTCAATGGGAAACAGCACATGGAACTTAGGTCGAGCAGGCTTTCCGTTTTTCTCGCGCATATGTGATCGACTATAGTGAATGGCAAATGTGACGCCGGGAAAAGCTGCTTCCACATCAGCAGGCTGCATCCATTCGTCAGGGTTCTCGGAGTGGTCATTGTCACAGTCCACCGGCAGGCAGTCGCTACCTATGAAGTTATCGCCGCTACGATAGTTGTTGCGGTATTCCGCGCAAACATAATCCCGACTGACCGCAGAACAAAGATCCGCTGCATCGGTTATCTCTGCTTTATGCGGATAGGAGCAGTTGCCGGGATTACCAATGAAGTCAGAATGATATATGGTAAACATCTTGAACCTCCTCCAAATCTTCTGTGAAGTAGCGCAGGCGGTAGTTTTTCCACCTGGCTCTTTTGATCTCTGTCTGCATGCCGGGAGAGATTGCGCTGCCGAACACCCACACTTCGGAGCATTTGCTCATCAGGGCATTTCCAAAGAATAATCCCAGTTCACGCTCTTGCGGGTTGGTGTCGTCCATAAACTGTGGAAAGAGCAGATGCGGTGCGATTGGTATGAATCCCTTGCCCACAGCGAAACGGCAATAATCCCGTGCAGCTTTTACATTTTTTTCGATGTCTCCCGCATAAGGAGAGCAGATATATACGATTGGCCAGAAAGCGCGGAGTGCGCGTTCCTCTTTCTCGATCAGCGACAGGGCTTCGTAGGCGGTTGGGTCGGGGTAACCCTCGCTATTGCGTTTATCTATACTCATTGAGAGCCTCCTTTCACGATGGGCTTCTTGTCCATCTCTAATATCCACTGGAAAAAAGGAAGCCTATCGTACAAATATTTTTAATCTTTTTTATAGAAATCCGTCTCGTAGCCATCGGCACGGAGCTGCAGGCCTTTAGCCCACGGTGGCGTCCTGCCCATCTGTTCACAGACAGATGCAAGTGACATACTCGGGTCGGCTTCGATGACAACCTCGTCGTGAATATGCATGACAATGGAGCAGCGCCGAAGCGTCTGCATCGCATAACAGAGAATATCGCGGGCAGTCGCCTGAACAATGTTCTCCACTAACTTAGGTCCGTAGGAGTCCAATCGTTCCCATTTCTTCGTGCTACCAACACCTTCGTAGGTGATGCAGCTCCCTCCGAACTTGTTTTCACCGATACGAGGCTTCACATAGGCAAGCCGTCTGCCGCTTGGCAGCGTGATAAACAACATTCCACTATGGCAAGTGAAGGTGATACCGTGTGTCGAGTTGGTGTGTTTATAGCGAACTGCTTCCATGGCGGCCTTGTCCACATCCCACCAGAACTTCACGATGTGGGGATTCGACTGCCGCCATGCATCTACCAGCAAAGGGAGCTCTTCTTCGGCAAGTCCCATATCAAGAGCACCCATCGCCTTGAGCGCACCGACTGAGCCTCCATATCCGAGTGCCAATTCTGCGATCTTGCCTTTCTGCCGTAGGTGACCATTGATGCCGTGCTTCTCGACCGGTACTTTGAACATCTGAGATGCAGAGGCACAGTAGATATCTCCGCCTTTAGCAAACACATCCTGACGCCATTGCTCATCGGCAAGCCACGCGATTACACGGGCTTCGATGGCGCTGAAGTCTGAAACGATGAGCTTTGCACCAGTTCTCGGTACAAATGTGGTACGGATAAGTTGGGAAAGCGTGTCCGGGACATCTTCGTAGAGCATTTTGAGAGCGACAAAATCTCCGCAGCGAACAAGTGAGCGGGCCTCAGCCAAATCCTCCAGATGGTTCTGAGGCAGGTTTTGCATTTGGATTAGGCGACCTGCCCAGCGACCGGTGCGGTTTGCCCCGAAAAACTGAAACATACCGCGAGCTCTGCCATCAGAGCAGACCGCGTTTTCCATCGCCTGATACTTTTTCACCGAGGACTTAGCGAGCTGCTGTCTGAGGGAAAGCACCTCCGCAAGCTCAGGTGGCGCGGATCTCAAGAGCTCCACGACTGCCTTTTTACCGAGCGTGTCGGTCTCCATGCCATTGTTCGAGAGCCACTGTTTCATCTGCTGCACGGAGTTTGGATTATCCAACTCGGTCAGCCTCTTCATAGCCACAGTCAGCTCAGAACGGGAACGACCATCAATGTCGATGGCTTCCTTCACTAGCGTCATATCCAGAGCGACGCCTCGGTCGTTGATCTCTTGGTCGAGGTTATACTCGTCCCAGACGCTGTCTGGCACAGGGAACTTAGAGAGCTTTGCCTGTATGGACATCTCGGTCTCCACATCTCGGACGTTATATTTCTTGAACGCCAGCCACTTATCCGGCGCATGATAAGGAAAATTTCGGATGCGCTGGCCATTTGCTTTTGTCGGAGAGCAGGGCTGGCAGAAGAACTTGATGAGGTCCTTGCCTTCGGTCAGTTTTTGCTTATCCAGATTGAGTACAGAGCCGACGCCTTCCAGCGAAAGAGGCAATCCCATCGTCGCCGCCCACACCATAGAGCAGCGCCACGAAACAGGATTAATGTATTCGCCAGTCGGGAGCCCCAAAAATCGTGAGAGACAGGTCCTCTCAAAGTTGGCGTTGAAAGCCCATTTTGTCACAGTTTCGTCGGTTAGAGCGGTTATAACATCGCCAGGAATTTTCTCGCCGCAGGCAAGATCAATAACCTGCACAGCACCACCGTCCACGGAGTAGCCGAACAGTAATATTTCAAAATCCGGTGCTTCAACATAGCGGTACACACCGGATTTAGCAAGATTGACACTTGAAAAGGTTTCTATATCTATACTGAGTGATTTCATATACACTGTCCCTTCATATACCCCAGATAGGGTGACAGGCATAAGGCCCGCCACCCTTGAGGTTCTGGTTTTCAGGCGAGGAAGTCCTCGTCATCATCGGTTGCGAAATCAGACTCGGCAGATGCCTTGCCACCAAGAGGATCACCGTCGCGCACCTTCTGCAGGTTGTTCAGACCGCAGGCGATGCCTTTATTGCCATTGCTGTTAAATGCATAGAAGCTGATGCTGGCACGACCGTACACACCGGAGTAGACCTCGGAACGGGTTAGAATCGGATTGCGGTCGACATCCACAATGCCGGGTGCCGTGGTTGCATTGGCGTTGATAAAGTAGGAGTTGGCGTAGGCTTCGTCGTCCGGACGTTCTGCATCACCATCACGAAGGGGTGTCTTGAGCGCCGCCAGCGGAGGCACTGTCTTACCGTTGCCCTTGAGCTTTGACTCACCCTCGTGGTAAGCCGCTTCGATAGCTGCCTTGATTTTTGCGACCGTCTTAGTATCGGACTTGGGGATTATGAGGCTGACGGAGAACTTCGGTGTACCGCCGTTGATACTTTTGGGCTCCCAGACGTTTGCATAAGACCAGCGGGTGTTGGGACCAGTGATAACCTTCATTGGGTTGTTGACTTTCGTAGTGCTGTTATTCATAATCGTTTTCCTCCATAAAATCATTTTTGGCTGTGTTCATCGCCGGGCGTTTATCGCTCTCCGGCACGAGCGTGGGTTTGCCCTGTGGCTTCTCTATATAGGTCGCGAGGAGTTCGTCAAAACGGGATTTTCCGAGCAACTTCTGCATAGCGGTGACGCCCAAAACCTTGTGCTCATAAGGGTCAAAGCCAGCGTCAGTGACCACACCAGCGACTACCGTTTCATTTGTGTACCTGCGGTTCGAGCGGCCTTCGACCAGTTTCCAACCGTTCCACTTCTTACCGCTGATTGCCTGTTGAAGTGCGTATTCCTTAATGTCAGCTGCCCAGGTCACAAGATCGTCGGCGCGAACGAGGATTTCCTCGACTTCTTCATCAGTCAGCAGCGGCGGGAGCTTAAAGTCGTAACGAGCGAGCTCCATATTGGCATCTGCTCTGGCTCGGCATTCGTGTTTTGCTTTACAGAAGCCGCACCACTCACCGCACAGGAAGTTGCCGTCACCTGCGAAAGCAAGGTCAGCAGTGGGTTTTAGCACCTCATCTGCCCAGCGGTAAAGCTCGTCTTTTGAGATTTCGTAAGTACTGACATTGTCACGTCGGGGTTGATAGATGGTCATTCGTACCGAGTTGATGTCGTAGATACCATCAAACAGCTCAAGAGCGCCGAGCGCGTAACACTGCATCTGCGGGTTTTCCTCTGCACTTACGAGCACGCCCAGACCATGTTTGTAGTCAATGATCTGCAAGGTGCCGTCTGCGATGATGATGCAGTCGGCTGTGCCGAAGCCGGACTCTACCCAGCGGGAAAAGTCCACACGCTGTTCGATGAGAACAACAGGATCAGCGCAGGTCTGCTTTGCCGCTTCTACCTGTTCGAGTACATAAGCGGCGTATCCGGCGGCGCAGTCGTTCATTTCCTCGTTGAACCATATTAGGTTTTCGGTTGGGTCGGTTGCTTCCATGCCTAGTGCTTGGCGGAGTCTGAACTCACAAAGCGCGTGGGCATCAGTACCCTCGGCTGCATAATTACTGCCCTTGTCATCGTAGCTCTCACAGAGCCGAGCGGACGGTGGGCAGTGCAGCCAGCGGTCCGAGCTGGATGCGGAGAGAATAGCGTGTCCTTTAGGTGGCATCGGTCAATCCCTCCACATCTGCAAGTAGCGCCTTGTAGTTTGCCGGGTCAACGCCCGACAGCTTGTCGGCACAGTACTTCTGGAGCAGAGAGCGAATCTGAGCAGTGAAGCCCGCGCGGGACTTGTCTGCAAGAACAGCCCTGACCGCTTCCAGCGTTAGCACTGGCTCGGCAGGTGCGGCTTCCGGCTTCGACTCAAAGTTGCTGAACTGCTCTGCCAGCCAGTTAGCTGCGTCGTTGATAGCAGCAGCACACCTGCGCAGTTCTTCGATTGTCGCGGACATCTCGCTCACTTTGCTCATCTGCTTTTCCTCCTTCCGTGGGTTTGCTTTGGGCGGCGAGGATAGAAAGATTTCTCGCCAGCCTCTTGGACACGACACTGATCGCAAGCAAAGTGTCGATCAGTTCCTCGTCGGTGTCGTTCATTTGTCTTTTGTCGTTCATAAGGCTTCCTCCAATCTGGGGACTTGTTGTTTTCCTGTCCTCACTACCCACTGGAAAAAAGGAGGCCTATCGTACAAAAAATCTGAAAAATATTTTTGCCCTCTGCCATAAAGCTCTGGCAGAGGGCAAAACCGTGTGATTATTTGAGGCCTAATATACGTTTACGAAGCTGGTCGAGCACCTGCTTTTCACGGTAGACGGCTTTGGACTTGTACCAGTCGCCACCGAATTCTCGCCTTAGGGTATCTGCGATTTCAGTCTTAGAGCTGCCCTCCATAATTAGTTCGCAGATGCGGTTGCCCTCGGGGTCACGCTCCGACAACTCGTCGAGAAGCTGTTCAAGCAGAAGCCTGTCCACAAGGATGTCGGAAAAGTTACCGGTCGGGTCCACAATTGTATCGATAAGGCTGAACCCATCGCCGTCAGCATTTTCCATCGGTGCGTCGAGCGAGATAGTGTTTCCGGCTGCACGATATTCGCAGGTGGCACAGTCGCTATCGCAGATCCAGAGTTTTGACTTGGGGCATACGCATTGACCGTTCTTTTGCGCTTCCTTCTGTAAGCGCCAGATGGGGCGGTAGTATTCGCTGTAGATTTCCTCAGTTACGGGCACCCACTGTTTAGTGCTGCGGATGTAGATTTTGCGTTGATTGACCTGATTTTTCATATTTGTTTCCTCCTTGATTTGCCGCCGAGTGTTGACGGTGGAGGAAACAAAAAGAGGGTCTGCATACGATGTACACAGACCCGTTTCCGCTGAAAATGAGCGCACGAAACTAAGGTGGTGGCACATCGGCGCTTCAGAGACGGTCTTTATCACCGCTCCCGAAACCTCTATGTAACCTCCACCGCTTAATGGCCATCTCAGCGATGTTGATGTATTTTCAGAGCCGAATAATCCGCGGCTCTTGCGGACTGTTTGTCCTCAGTTGTGAGAGATTACCTGGGACCTTAAGGTCGGTTATCTGGGGGGATATTGATTTGCTCGCTTTGATTTATCTTTTTTGGTCTTATCTTGTAATCTTTCGCTTACTACTGTATAATGAAATGTGATTAAGTATGGATAAGTTGTTTTTAGCGAGATTGTAAATTAACTAGCGTAATTAAGTAGGGCTAAATCAAGTTCTACAGGATCAGCCTTGCTTGTACAATGCGGTAAATCATGTCCTCCCTTACAAAATAATTTTAGAAGATTTTATTCTTACCATCACCGACTGGGGGTTGGACATTATTCGGACAGATTAGGACATTATTCCGACAATTCGGACAAGCATATAAATCAATTGATATGAGAGGGATGCAAGGGTGAGATATACAGATTTTTTCTCAAAATTTTATATGGGTAGAAGCTCCAGCGGCATCCTTGGACATAAATCCAAAGAAAAGATACCTGAATATTTCATGAAGGCTGCTTTGATTGAGGATTGTTATGATCGCTTACCGACATCTAGTAGCTCATACGGCAAATGGTTTGATGGCACACGTAGTCCAGAAAACGTGATATGGGGATTAGTTGTCTCCAACTTTAACGAAGAGGGCTTTATCGATAAAGTTACAAGGGACCTGAACGATAGCGTATTGCGTAATATCATGGTCAGCTTCAAAATTGAACTGGACGAAGGAGAAGCTCCAGATAAACGTCTTTTTGCCTATGCTTTGGCTAAACAGTTTTATGCGATTGCCCAGGGAAATGGTAATGCCGATGATGTAGTCGAGCATTTTTACAAGCCAGATGCCCATATAATTTCTTTTCCTGAGTATGCAGATAGAACAAAATCAAAGTATGAAAAAACAGAAACGCCCTTCTCGGATGGAGAAGAGCGTTTGTTAGAAGATGTTTATGTTTGTAATATATTGAGCAGTCGACTTACAGATACGAAGAATAGGCACAGTAGGACTCAAGAAAAAACTATTCTGAACGCCAATCTAGACTTAATAGCAGAGTACTCAAAGAAAGTCATCCTCGTTGCAAACGGAGGAATTGGTAAATCTATGATGCTTCAGCATCTGTTTCTTGAATCCATCCAAAATCATATGGATACAGGGATTCTTCCTATCATGATTGAGCTTCGCGACTTCAGTGAAAACAACGATTTGTTTAATGATTATATTGTAAAGACAGCTGGTACATTTGATAGAAATCTTACTAATAGAAAAATGGACGAACTTATGTCATCTGGTAAATGCCAGATATTAATGGATGGTGCTGATGAAATTGACCCTTCAGATATAAATGCCTTTCAGCGACAAATAGTTGAACTTGCTGATAGATACCCTTATAACCAGTATGTTATAGCGTCGCGAGAGTGTGATGTAATAAAGGCTGTCAAGGGTTTCTCTAAGCTATATCTTCGCCCATTTAATAGAGAACAATCGTCTACCTTAATTAACAATCTATTAGCGGATTCTGAAGATGAGGCTATAAGGGATAAGATTATAAATTATTTAGAGAGTGAATACCTCCAAAAGCATAAGGTTTTTGCTTCAAATCCAATGCTGTTGACTTTCGTAATCATGAAATATCCGATTGTAGATCCTTTTGAAGGTAAAAAGAGATTATTCTATAGAACTGTATATGATGCGATTGTGTGTGGCCATGATGAGGAGAAGAAAGGTTATTCACGAGTGTTTAGAAGTGCACAGAATGCTGAGGAGTTCACGAAGGTATTTAGGGAGTTTTGTGCTGTCACATACATAAAGCATGAAGTGGAGTTCGACCTCGATACATTTGATGAGTACTTCAGTAATCTTGTTACTAAGGATACACTTGAAAATCCGAAAATTATGACCAGTAAAAATTTCATCTACGATGCTTGTGCAGCAGCATGCATGATGTACGAAGAAGATATAAAACTCATTTACATTGATCCTGGTTTTCAGGAATACCTTTTTGCTCAGTACTATTTTTTAGCTGCTCCCGAAGAATTGGAAACGCTTGGACGTACTCTCTGGGATGTATCCATAACTGATTTTGATGGATATGATGCCTTTGAAATGCTATACGAATTTTCAACAGAAAAATTTGAGAGATATTTTCTTAAACCATACCTACATAACATCTTCAACAGTAAATCTGAAATTATTGAGTTTATATCTTTCCTACGATATGGGTATAGAGAGTTCGAGTACCAGGTTATTGACACTGAAATGGTAGCTGTATATTCATCGAAAAATAGCGCTGAGTGGATTCACCTGAAACCTATTATTGTAGAACCATCAAGTATCATTTTTTCAATCTTGTTGCAACGACTGGATATTTCAAGGTTTTTGTGTTTGTCTGTCTTCGAAAATGCATTAAACTATCCAGAATTTATGACGGCAGGAATATTTGGAGAGCATTATTTCGATCCACAGGATAACAAAAAGAAAATCATTCCTCGTAGATTGCTACGGCAGGATACTAACGATTTGCAAGCATACGAGAGAACACATTCGGTGGAGAATTATGTTCGCGATGATGATCAACGTCTCGTATGTTTTGGATACGAATATAAAGTTGACTTTGATAAAGTACTCGAAGAACCAGAAGACTACAGCGCATTAATCAATATTTTAAAAACTCCGGAAGAAGATGTATGGAAGGCCTTTTGTAAGGTAAAAGGATGTTATGAAGAGCTAATAAAAAAATATGGTGATTGATTCTTAGGAAGGGAGCTCTGTTGAAAATGAAAAACAGTAAATTAAATGACACTGAACGGTGGTTGAGCCTTGAGGAAATTTCAAAGCATGTAGGTTGTAGTAAAGATACAATTAGAGCTTGGATAAAAAAAGGGGTAATACCATATCACAAAGTTGGTAGGTTATATAAATTCAGGATATCTGAAGTTGACTCTTGGATTGAGAGTGGAGCTAGCGCTGACGCAGATAAGAATAACAAATTGGAGGGTACGAATCATGAATGATATGAAAAAAGAGCAAGAGCGCGAGGAGTTACATCGTGCCATATGGGCAATCGCAGATAATTTGCGTGGCGCAGTAGATGGATGGGATTTTAAGAATTATGTACTGGGGACAATGTTCTACCGATATATTTCGGAAAATCTGACCGCATATATTAACAAAGGCGAAATTGAAGCAGGAAATACCGACTTTGATTATGCAAAACTTTCAGATGAAGAGGCTGAAGAAGCACGTGCCGATCTGGTGCAGGAAAAAGGGTTCTTCATATTACCCAGTGAACTTTTCTGCAATGTCAGAGCTAGGGCGATGCTTGACGACAATCTAAACGAAACACTAGATCGTGTATTCAATAACATCGAAGAGTCTGCAAAGGGCGGCGCATCTGAAAATAGTTTTGCTGGCCTTTTTGATGACTTCGATGTCAATAGCAATAAGCTTGGAAGCACTGTTGCAAAGAGAAATGAAAGACTTGCAAAACTTCTTGATGGTGTAGCAGCGATGAACCTTGGTTCTGTTAAGGACCACGACATCGATGCTTTTGGAGATGCTTATGAATACTTGATGACTATGTATGCATCCAATGCAGGAAAATCAGGTGGTGAGTTTTTTACTCCTGCTGATGTCTCAGAACTGCTCACACGTCTTGGTACGGTTGGGAAGAAAACTCTTAACAAAGTGTATGACCCAGCTTGCGGTTCCGGCTCGTTGTTACTTAAAGCTGTGAAAATTCTTGGCAAGGATGCAGTTACAACAGGATTCTATGGTCAGGAAATAAATATAACTACCTATAACCTTTGCCGTATCAATATGTTTCTGCATGATATCGGATTTGATAAGTTTGATGTAGCGTGCGAGGATACCCTGACAAACCCCCAGCACTGGGATGATGAGCCGTTTGAACTGATCGTTTCAAATCCTCCCTACTCCATCAAGTGGGCTGGTGATGAGAACCCTCTACTTATAAACGACCCTCGTTTTTCACCTGCCGGCGTGCTTGCTCCCAAGAGCAAGGCAGACCTTGCATTTATCATGCACAGCCTTTCTTGGCTTGCACCGAATGGAACGGCTGCCATTGTTTGCTTTCCCGGTGTTATGTACCGTGGTGGTGCGGAACAAAAAATTCGTCAATATTTAGTTGATAACAATTATGTTGACTGCATTATTCAACTGCCTAGCAACTTGTTTTTCGGCACAAGTATTGCCACCTGCATTATGGTGATGAAGAAAAACAAGAACGATAACAAGACCCTGTTTATTGATGCAAGCAACGAATGTATTAAGGTTACCAACAACAATAAATTAACTCCCGAAAACATCGAGCGCATTGTAAACACATTTGCAAATCGTAAGGAAATCAAGCATTTTTCACATCTTGCAAGCTATGACGAAATAGTTGAAAAGGATTATAATCTTTCAGTTTCTACCTATGTGGAGACAGAGGATACCCGTGAAAAGATAGATATTCTTAAGCTGAATGCCGAGATTGAAAAAATTGTAGCACGAGAGGATGAACTGCGTGCAGCCATTCGCAACATCATCAGGGAAATCGAGGTGAGAGAATGAGTAAGTTAGAGGAATTGATTGCCAAGCTTTGTCCTGATGGGGTGGAGTATCGACCACTCGAACAATGCTGCAATATTCTTGACAGAAAAAGAAAACCAGTTACAAAGTCAGCACGTGAGCGGGGCAAATATCCATATTACGGCGCAAATGGAATTCAAGACTATGTATCTGACTATATTTTTGATGGCACCTTTGTTTTAGTTGGTGAAGATGGTAGTGTAATCACAAAAGCCGGAACTCCTGTCGTTACATGGGCAACAGGTAAAATATGGGTCAATAATCATGCTCATATAATCGAAGAAATTCATGGCGTTTTATTGCGATATTTGTTCTATTTTATTCAAACTGTCAATGTTACGCCGCTTATTCATGGAAACATTCCTAAACTAACAGGCGGTGACTTTAAGGCTATAGCTATCCCCGTCCCACCACTACCGGTGCAGGAGGAAATTGTTCGGATACTGGACAATTTCACGGAGCTTACAGCGGAGCTTACGGCGGAGCTTACGGCGAGAAAGAAGCAGTATGAGTATTATACTGACTTTTTGATGAGCTTTGGCGATAATGTTAAGATGGTAACTCTTGGTGAGATTGGCTCAGTAAAAATGTGTAAAAGAATTTTGAAATCTCAAACAAATACATCAGACGGAGTTCCATTCTATAAAATAGGAACATTTGGAAAAGAACCTGATGCATATATCTCAAAAGAATTGTTCGATGAATATAGGGAAAAATATCCTTACCCTAAGAAGGGTGACATTTTGATTTCTTGCTCTGGAACAATAGGAAGAACTGTTGTATTTGACGGATCACCAGCTTACTTTCAAGATTCAAACATTGTATGGCTTGAACACGATGAAACAATTGTTAATAATAAATATTTGCTATATTGTTATAAAAAACAGCCGTGGCAAATATCTACGGGTGGAACTATTGCTCGTCTATATAACGATAATATACTTAAAGCTAAAATCCCTGTTCCACCCCTCGCTGAACAACAACGCATTGTTGACATCCTTGACCGTTTTGACACCCTTTGCAACGACATTTCAAGCGGTCTCCCTGCTGAAATTGAGGCTCGACAAAAGCAATATGAGTACTATCGTGATAAACTTTTGACCTTTAAGGAACTATCGTAAAAGGAGGCGAATGATATGCCATATTTTAATATTGTAGCTGAGACCAACGAAAATACCGTGGTCACAGAATATAAGCCCGTCAAGGCTCGCTCGGATAGCTACCAGAGTGAAGAGGCTTTAGAAAAAGAGTTTATTCGCCTGCTTTGTGAACAAGGATATGAGTATTTGCCAATCCACACAGAAACGGACCTAATTACAAACCTTCGCAATAAGTTGGAGGAATTGAATAATTACAGCTTCTCCGATAGCGAGTGGGAGCGGTTCTTTGCCGATTGCATTGCCAATAAAAATGACGATATTGTAGAAAAAACTCGAAAAATTCAAGATGATTACGTTCAGGTTCTAAAGCGAGACGACGCCCTCTCAAAGAACATCATGTTGATTGATAAGAAAAACATACATAACAACAGGCTTCAAGTTATCAACCAGTATGTTAATGGTAAAGAAGAGGGTGCAAAATATGATAACCGCTATGATGTGACCATTCTTGTAAATGGTTTACCATTGGTTCATATCGAGCTAAAACGCAGAGGCGTTGCTATACGTGAAGCCTTCAATCAAATAAATCGTTATCAGAGAGATTCGTTTTGGGCAGGGTGCGGTCTTTTTGAATATGTGCAGATTTTTGTCATTTCCAACGGAACGAATACCAAGTATTACTCTAATAGTACACGCTTCAATGCCATTAAGGATGCAAATTCGGGTAAATCAAAAAAAGGTAAAACCAGTAATAGCTTTGAGTTTACCTCTTTTTGGGCTGATGCAAATAATAAAGTAATTCCTGATTTAATTGACTTTACAAAAACCTTTTTTGCTAAACACACACTGTTAAATATTTTAACAAAGTATTGCGTTTTTACCGCAGAGAACATGCTTATGGTTATGCGTCCTTATCAAATAACAGCCACAGAACGAATTCTAAATCGAATTGAGATCGCTCATAATTACAAGAAATATGGGGATATTGCCGGAGGAGGTTATATTTGGCATACTACTGGTTCAGGCAAGACATTGACCTCCTTCAAAGCGGCAAGACTGGCTTCTCAGCTTCCTTTTATTGACAAGGTGCTTTTTGTGGTCGACCGCAAAGATCTTGACTATCAGACGATGAAGGAATATGACCGCTTTGAAAAAGGAGCCGCTAACAGCAACACATCAACGGCTATTCTTGCAAAACAGCTGGGAGATAAAAAGTCCCATATCATTATTACAACCATTCAAAAACTGTCTACTTTCATTAAGAAAAATAAGGAGCATCCGGTTTATAACAAACAGGTAGTCATTATATTTGACGAATGCCATCGCAGTCAGTTCGGAGATATGCATTCCGCAATCGTAAATAGCTTTAAAAAGTACTATATATTTGGGTTTACAGGAACGCCAATCTTTCCTATTAATTCGGGTTCAACCAGGAACGGCAAGATTTTAACCACCGAGCAGACTTTCGGTGATCAACTCCATACATATACCATTGTGGATGCAATCAACGACAAGAATGTATTGCCTTTCCGCGTGGACTATATCAAAACCATGGACACCGAGCGGGATATTGATGATGAGCAAGTATGGGACATTGACCGAGAAAAAGCATTTATGGCCCCACAGCGAATTTCTCTCGTCACTAAATACATTTTAGATCATTTTGATCAGAAAACTTACCGTGGAGATAAATCCTACATATTTAATCAACTTACCAACATTTCTGATGTTGCATCTGCAGAAAGAGGTGCTGTTGAAGAAATAAAGCAAAAGCAACGCATTAGTGGATTCAACTCAATATTTGCAGTTGCTTCTGTACCGATGGCAAAGTTGTATTATGATGAGTTTCGCAAACAGATGAACGCAGACCCAACCAAACAGCTAAAGATTGCTGTTATCTATAGTTTTGCTCAAAATGAAGAAGAAGCTGACGGCATCCTTGAAGAGGAAAATCCTGAAGATACCTCTGCTCTGGATAAGAGTTCCCGCGACTTTCTAGAAGAAGCAATCCTTGATTATAACACGATGTTTCATACGAATTACGACACATCATCGGACAAGTTCCAAAACTATTATAAGGACGTGTCTCTTCGGATGAAGAATAAGGAACTCGACCTTCTGATTGTGGTCAATATGTTCCTTACTGGTTTTGACGCAACAACTTTAAACACGCTATGGGTGGATAAAAACCTTAAAATGCACGGATTAATCCAAGCCTTTAGTCGCACAAATCGTATTCTGAACAGCATTAAGACATTTGGTAATATTGTGTGCTTCCGTAGTCTGCAAAAACGTGTTGATAAAGCTATCTCCCTGTTTGGGGACAAAAACGCAGGCGGAATTGTCCTGCTGCGCAGCTTCAAAGATTACTACGAGGGATATATCTCTGATGATAAACATATACCGGGCTATGTTGATATGATTGAAGAACTCTCTGACAAGTTTCCAATATCTGATTCGCAGATTATTGGTGAGCAAAACCAGAAAGATTTTATCTCTTTGTTCGGTTCAATTTTACGTATGAGAAATCTACTCTCCTCCTTCGATGAATTTACTGGGAAAGAGATAATTACCGAGCGGGATCTACAGGATTACCTTGGTAGATACCAAGATTTGAGAGACGAGTGGAAACGAAAACGCGAAAGCGGAGAAAGAACCGATATCATTGACGATATCGTATTTGAAGTTGAGCTTATTAAACAAATTGAAATTAACATTGACTACATCCTCATGCTGGTGAAAAAGTATCATGATACCCATTGTGAGGACAAAGAAGTTCTGATTACCATAAAGAAGGCAATTGATGCAAGTCCGGAGCTTCGAAGCAAAAAACAGCTGATAGAGACGTTTATCGCCGGAATCAATGATGTGGACGATGTTATGAATGAATGGAATGGCTTCGTTGCTCAGCAGCGTGAGAATGACCTTGTCGCACTCATTCAAGAAGAAAAGCTGAAACCTGAGGAAACACGTATTTTCTTAGAGAACTCATTCCGAGAAGGCGAAATAAAGACTGTCGGCACTGATATTGATAGAATCATGCCGCCACTGAGCCGTTTTGGTGGTGGAAATCGAGCTATAAAAAAGCAGACAGTCATTGATAAATTGAAAAACTTTTTTGAGAAATATTTTGGAATCGGTGGATCTGCTAAATTTACAGACCAATGAAGCATTGGAGGTACTAAGCAATCCACGACTCGATAAAAAAGGCGGTCAGATCTTCGCAGCAACTGCGCAGCAAAAAGGTACTAATCGAATCGCCTATTGCTTCGGCAGGAATCGCACTAATAATAAACAGAGCGTAATTGACTGCTCGTATTCTTTGAGAATTGTTTTGGAGTGGTGTAGAACGCTATACCAAAGGAGGATAACACAATGGATAACGCATATCAATGGGTGCCGTTTTACGAGGCACTCGCCGATAAATTGCTCACATACAGCAATAAACGGGATGAGCTCTTTGCTCTAATGAAAAAGCTTTCATCGGAGCAACCGCTGATGAAATACCTTCACTTTGAACGCGAAGACTGGTGGGGACCTCGTCGGCATCAAATCGATCCGTTTTCTGTGATTGGAGTTATGAATCGAGGGACAACAGACGCAAACCGTATTGTCTTAGCCAAGGTGCTCGCAAACGCATTTGACATACGGATGCCTGCGCCTACGCAGTTTGCTGGTATACCCGTACTCAATAACATGAATTCTTTTTTCAATGGAACAAGTGAATTATGGGAGTTGTTTTGCCTTGCAATAAAATCTGCGGAAACGGGTATGTTTTCAGACGAATTCAAAAAAGCATTCGATGACGCAATTGCAGTCAATGGAAATGGACTGGCTTATATTACGATGGGTTTGTATTGGATTCGGCCACATGTCTTTATGCCTCTCGATGGCAATTCGCGTGCTTATATTTCTACACATTACGGTGTATCTGCGCCAAGCGGACAATGTAGTGGTGAAGAATACGTAACTTTTTTGAATTCACTCAAAACGAAGATTCATGAGCAGGCACCCGACCTTACATTACCCGAAATTTCGTATACCGCTTGGACGAAGAAAGATGCCAATGCGCTCAATGGTGCAAGCGCAGCTACCGAAGCCGTTGATGAGAAACAGCAGCGGGCGGCATTTAAACAGTGGTATATGAATAATGTTGGTTCGTCTAATTCTGCTAATACCATCTCGACTGCTATCAGTAAAGCACGGCTTAAAAACGGACGAGCGGTGTTTGCTATTGCGGATTTCAACGAACTTGATTCTGTAATTAAGAGCAGCGGCCTTGAAGGGTATTTTCAAGCCAGCGGTGGCGATTACTCAAAGATGGATATAGTTTTTGATATTGATCCAGCTACTCAACGTGATGATTTGAAGAGTGGAATCAAGTATTATCTCAGTTTTCTTAAAAGCATAGGAGAGTTAAGCTCATCAAGCGGAGCAACAAGGCAGACAGGCGGGGTTAAAATGGCAAAAAACATAATTCTCTACGGAACCCCTGGAACAGGAAAAACTTATAGCACAGTGCAGTATGCTGTTGCAATCATAGAGGAGAAGTCGCTCACCGAGGTAAAATCTGAAGATTACGGAGAAGTGTTCAACCGTTACTTAAAATACAAAGAAGACGGACTAATCGCATTTACTACATTTCACCAGTCGTTCGGCTATGAAGAATTCATTGAGGGTATACGCCCGGTTGTGTCTTCAGAGGAAAATGCCGAATCGGTACGTGATATTGAATATGAGGTACACGACGGAGTTTTCAAGGCGTTTTGCAATAAAGCTGGAACACCCATTGGGGGCGGAACAAGCGTAGACTTAGGGATTGGTAAAAGCCCTACCGTCTGGAAGGTTTCACTTGAAGGTACAGGTGACAATCCCACTCGAACCGAATGTATGGAGAATAACCATATTCGTATCGGATGGGACAGCTACGGCGAAACCATATCCGATGCTACGGATTACAGTAAGGACGGCGGTAGTACTGTTCTGAACGCGTTTTACAACAGGATGCAAATCGGCGATATTGTTATGTCTTGTTATTCGAGCAAAACAATAGATGCTATTGGTGTTATTACTGGTGAACCAGAATGGCACGATGAGTATCAGCACTACAAACGGTTGCGTAATGTTAAGTGGCTAGTAAAGGGCATTAACGAAGATATTGTCGATTTCAATGCCGGAAAAGCTATGACACTTTCATCTGTGTACAAGTTATCAGTATCCGTGTCAGATGCATTGCAAATACTGAGGAAGGTTAAGCCAAGCCTATTCACACAGAAGGTAAAAATTCCAAACCGTGTCTTTATCATTGATGAGATCAATCGAGGGAATATCTCTAAAATTTTCGGTGAACTGATTACCCTCATCGAGCCGTCAAAGCGTATTGGAGCAAGTGAACAACTACGCGCTCTTTTGCCATACTCGGGCCAGAATTTTGGTGTGCCGGATAACGTCTACATCATTGGCACGATGAACACCGCAGACCGTTCTATTGCAATGATAGACACCGCATTGCGACGTCGCTTTGAATTCATCGAGATGCAACCTGATTCTGCTACGCTTAAAGATGTTCTTGTTGACGGTATTGATATTGCTGAAATGCTTGATACCATCAACAAGCGTATAACCGTATTGCTGGATCGTGAACATACAATAGGGCATTCTTATTTACTTCCGCTCAAATCAGATCCGTCGATTGAAAATCTTGCGGCGATTTTTGAAAATAGAATAATTCCGCTTCTGCAAGAGTACTTCTACGACGATTACGAGAAGATCCAGCTTGTATTGGGTGACAACCAGAAGCCTGATGATAGTACCCGCTTCATTGTGAAAAAGGCTGATGTTGTTAAATTGTTTGGAAATGCGGATGTTGATTTCCCTGAGTATTATGAGGTTAATAGTGAAGCGTTTATGAGGATTGATGCCTATGCGTTCCTGTAATAAAACCTACACTATAACTGAATACGGTGGGTTTACACGCGGCACAGCCTCTTACGGGTACAAGGCATTACCAGAAAAAACGTTTGATGCGCTTGAAGCCTTTATTCTCGCCAATAATACTAATACGGAAACCGAGGCTGTCGAACTATTGTCTCTTTCTGCTCGTCGTGGTGTTGGGAAGATTATCACGGCCAAAAATTATGTCGGGCTGATAACAATGACTGATGGCACTGTCATAGAGATTCTTCCTAAAATAGTTGGAGGCGACATTACCGAGGGTGACACGAGGCGGATTTTCCTTGATATGCTAAAAGCACTGAAGGACGTGGCGTTTAAGGACTTTAATGTTTCGCATCTACATACCGATCGCCTGAGCCTTCTCGAAATATTTATAAAGATGTTCCTTGATGAGGTCACTATCCTAACGAAGCAAGGGATAAAAGCGGCATATACACCCATTGAAGCAAATGAGCGGTTTTATAAAGGGAAGCTTCTGGCTTCCCGGAATATTAAATACAATCTGGTTAACAAGGAACGATTTTTTGTCTGCTATGACGATTTCAACATAAACAGACCGGAGAACCGGCTGATCAAGTCCACACTCCTGTTTTTGCGTAATACTTCGCATGACGTGCGTAACCGCCAAAATGCCACGAGGTTGTTAACTTTCTTCGATGGTGTAGAGTATTCCGTTAGCTATGATTCTGATTTTACAAAGTGTTTTGTTGATCGTAGTATGCATCATTACGACAAGGCTTTGACCTGGTGTCGTGTTTTCTTAAAAGGAAATAGTTTTACCGCCTTTGCCGGAAGCGAGGTTGCGCTTGCTCTTCTTTTCCCAATGGAAAAGGTGTTTGAAAGTTTTGTTGCTGCGAAGTTTCGCAAGCACATTGGTAGTGGCGCTATCTTACGGACACAGGATGCCAGATATAGTCTGTTTGACAGTCCGGCCCGAGCCTTTTCCCTTCGTCCTGACATTGTGTTGGAATTTGATGGCCGCACGGTAGTTCTGGATACCAAATGGAAGCTACTCTCAGACAATGCCCGAAACAGCGGTATTTCACAAGCAGATATGTACCAGATGTATGCTTACGGCAAAAAATATGAAGCAGATAGAATTGTCTTGCTGTATCCCTATTCCGATGCTGTAAGAAAAACCGATATCAGGTATGCCTCCGATGACAATGTAAAGGTCGATGTTAACTTTGTTGACCTTAAGAATGTGGATGGCAGTATTTCAAAGCTATTAGTGGAGGTGTGCTAATGCCATTTACCATTGTCCGTCAGGACATAACAAGAATGAAGGTTGATGCTATCGTCAACGCTGCCAACACCGATCTGCAAATGGGTGGCGGTGTTTGTGGTGCTATATTCAAAGCGGCGGGAGAACTTGAACTCCAAGCCGCCTGTGATAAACTCGCCCCAATTAAGACTGGTGAGGCGGTGATTACGCCGGGGTTTGCCTTGCCTGCGAAGTACATCATCCATGCGGCGGGTCCCGTATACAGTCGAAATAACGCTGAGAAAAACGAGCAACTACTACGCTCTGCTTACATAAGTTCACTTCAGCTTGCCATTACGAACAAATGCAAAAGTATAGCCTTCCCGCTTATATCAAGTGGTATTTACGGATACCCCAAAGAAGAAGCCCTGCAAGTGGCTATTTCGGCAATACAGGACATCCTCGCTGACTACGATCTGGATGTGTACCTTGCCGTGTTCGATAAGGCGGCATTTGTTGTTAGCGAGGAATTGCTCGGCGAAGTTGCCAGTTACATTGACGAACACTATGTTGAGGAGCACAGAGTTGGACGGCGTGAATTGCTCGACGTCGAGCGTTCAGCCTTTGAAGAAGCTGACCTCGTAAGCTATAGCGCTCCGGTGCCGCAATTGGCCAAGCCGTCTGCCAGTGCACCAAGTGCAGGCTTTGACGAGTTGGTTGAAAATCTCGACGAACCGTTTTCGACTATGCTCCTGCGGCTGATTGATGCCAAGGGAAAGAAGGACGTGGAGGTATACAAACGCGCTAACATCGACCGTAAGTTGTTCTCCAAAATCAGAACAGGTAAAGGATATATGCCGAGTAAGCGCACCGCCATCGCTCTTGCTGTGGCTTTGGAGCTTACCCTTGATGAAACGGACGACCTTCTGGAGCGGGCTGGGTATGCGCTGTCCCACAGTCAAAAGTTTGATGTAATCGTCGAGTATTTTATAATTAATGGGAAATACGACATTTTCGAGATTAACGAGGTGCTGTTCAAATATGACCAACCGCTGTTGGGAGGGTAAGTTGATGGATTATATAAATGAAATAGATACTTTAATTCAAGAAGTGTCATCGGCAATTGGAAAACCGATTTCGAGAGAAAAATATGAAATCGTTGATAGGGGCTTGCCTCACATTCCACCTAGCCGATTACCTGCCGAAAAGATGGCAGTGTATATGTTCTTGCTCGGTGATGAATTTTTGAAAATTGGAAAAGCAAATAATCGGAGTAATGCGAGATTCTGCAGTCAACATTATGGTTTAAATGCACCATCAACACTTGCAAAATCTCTCCTTGAGGATAGTGAAATGAGTAACTCAAAAATCGTTCCTTCGAACATAAAGGATTGGATTAAAACTAACTGCCGTCGGATTGATATAATTATTGATGCAGATTTAGGCGTTTTCACCCTGGAGTTGATTGAAGCAATAATGCACTATAAATATGAACCAAGATATGAGGGTTTTGTCTCTCAAAGATAATTTGTCGCTCCTCAAGCGACCTCGCGCCATGCAGAAAGTGTTATCCTTAAGTCATTATAAAACTTGAGGAGGACATTTCAATGAAAAATGGATTAACAGAACTGGTATTCATATTGGATAAGAGCGGTTCGATGAGCGGCCTGGAAACCGATACGATAGGCGGCTACAACTCGATGCTTGAAAAGCAGAAGGCCGTTGAGGGTGAGTGTCATATTACGACGGTGCTATTTGATAATAACTACGAACTGCTTCATGACCGCATTGACATAAGAGCGGTCAGCCCAATTACCGAGAAAGAGTATCAGGTTGGCGGATCGACAGCGCTCCTTGATGCAATTGGAAGAACAATAAGTAAAATTGGCAACGCTCAAAAACATACAGCCGATGATTACCGTGCTGAAAAGGTGCTGTTCGTTATCATCACCGATGGAGAGGAAAACTCCAGCCGCGAGTATTCGGCAGAGAAAATCAAGGCGCAAATCGAGCGGCAAAAGACAAAATACGGTTGGGAGTTTATCTTCCTTGGCGCGAATATCGACGCTGTGCAAACAGCTTCACGCTTTGGTATAGCACCTGACCGTGCTCAGAATTATCACGCTGACAGTGAGGGCGTGGAGCTCAACTTCCGCGTGATGAGCGAGGCAGTTGCCACCTTCCGAGAATGTGCCGCCATGCCGGAGGGCTGGAATGAAGAGATACAGAAGGATTATAAACGCAGAGGAGGCCGAAAATAATGCTGGGTGCTATAATCGGCGACATCGTAGGCTCTGTCTACGAGTGGCATAATATCAACACAAAAGACTTTCCTCTGTTTAGAGACGACTGCTTTTTCACGGACGATACCGTAATGACCGTCGCCACTGCTGATGCTCTGATGAACGGCGGCGAAAAGAATGATTTCATCGATGCCTATAAGAAATGGGGGCGGCTATACCCCAACGCTGGTTACGGCGGCAGGTTTGGCAGTTGGCTGAACTCGGACGAATGTGAGCCTTATAACAGTTGGGGTAACGGATCGGCGATGCGCGTGTCTCCCTGCGCATGGGTCATGAACTGCGGATTCTACGGCAGAACCGGTTGCTGGCCGTCAAACGGCTGGGAAACGGTGACTTTCTCCGCGGAGGTAACACACAACCATCCAGAAGGCATTAAAGGCGCGCAAGCCACGGCAGCAGCAATATTCTTGTGTCGATTCTATGCCGAAGGTCACGCTTTCGGCTACAGTGAGCCGTGGTCGATCGACGAATTGAAAGCTGAAATAAAAAAACTGATAGAGAGCAATCTTGGCTATGACCTGTCCCGAACGCTTGACGAAATACGCCTGACCTACCGCTTCAACGAAAGCTGTCAGGACACCGTACCGCAGGCAACCATAGCCTTTCTTGAAAGTACCGATTTTGAGGACGCGATACGAAACGCCATCTCACTGGGCGGCGATAGCGACACTCTCGCGGCGATAACCGGCAGTATTGCAGAGGCTGCATACGGTATTCCGCAGTGGATAAAGGATAAGGCATGGACATACCTCGACGAGCCGCTCCGCGATGTTTGCCGCCGCTGGCGCAAGTTTACGAACGAAACCTAACGCTGGTGATGTGGTACACCCCCGCTAACGATTTATACTTACGCTAACGAAACTTAAACCAGCGCAAACGATTTATCCAGCAAATGAACACTGTATCAAAAATATCAGCCTTTGCCAACGGAGGCGGCGAGACTCTAACCCTATTAGTGACTTGTTTCCGAGAACGGATTAAAACAAAATAAAAGCGTGGATATATTTCCACGAACAGAAACAACCCATAAAAACCATGCTCGACCTGTTCCCTTATACTGAAAAACAGAAAAATACATACCCGACATCAATCTGATGCTACCGTTCCATGTCGAGACGTGCGTACTTTTGTCCCACAAAAACCCACAAACATCTCCACCGTCTTTATAAACAGGAAAATTGAATAAAATAGACTTCAAAGGCAGCTCAGCCTCGTCACATGGAAAAATCTCTATTTCTTTGATTAGCGAAGAAATTAGAGATTTTTTCTCTTCATCGCTGATTTTATCATACACTTTATCGAAGTTTGCCAGCAGGGTGTAGATGTTTTCCAGTGTGATGGCATCTTGCTCCACGGCTTTGCGGCGCAGCTTAACGTCTTCAATTTTTTCTTCCAGTTCTACGATGATGTCATATAATCCATCAAGCCGGAGAGTCATATCATGGAGCTTACGTTCCCTGAAACGAGTGTCTTCCGGCAGGCTGTCAATTTCATTTTCAAGACGGGTTTTATTAAGTTCGACCTCACGTAGCTTGGATTCATAATTGCTCAGTTCTCTGTTTAAGGTGGAAGTGTCAATTTCCTTACCTATCCTTGATTTGATTTCGGTTGCAAAATCCTGATTTTTAATCAGTTCTCTGATTGCTTCAATGACAAGCGGTTCAATATCAGTTTTTTTGAGCATAGCCTTATAGTTACAGCTTTTTCCCCGCGCTGTCCGAGCTTTACTACACACATAATAGTAAATTTCTTTATATGTACCGTCCTTGTTTGTCCAAGCATGTTTGTTGGTGTACATCGGGCCACCGCATTTCGGGCATTTTAAAATGCCGCTTAATAAGTGCGCCCTGTCCCGGCCAATTTTAGATGGGGATTTTACGCCTGTTATTTCTCGCTTTTCATGTGCCTGGTTCCATAGTTCCTCACATATAATAGCATCGTGCTGACCATCTGCGATAATGTATTCATCTTGATGTACTTGGCGGTATTCATTTTTCGTGCCTTTGACCTTTTCTCTTGTTCGTCTGCCAAAAGCGATCTTCCCAGAGTACACAGGATTGTCGATTATCATTCTGACAAAATGCGTACTCCATTGGGCGAGAGTACCATTGGCACGTTTGATTTTTTGGATACCCTGCAAATTAAGGTAATTGGCAATTTTATAAAACCCCATATTACCATTCACATATTTGTCAAAGATGATGCGTACCGCTTCGGCTTCATCTTCTTGGATATAGAGCTGCTTATCTTTGAGATAATAACCATAGGGAGCAAACCCGCCGTTCCAGCCACCTTGACGGGCTTTCTCTTTTCTCCCGTTCATCGTCTGCTCAATGATATTTTCACGCTCTATTTCAGCAACGGCAGATAACACGGAGATTAAGAGCTTTCCGCTTGTTTGTGAGGAATCAATTCCTTCCTCAATGCAAATTAAGTTTACACCAAAGGATTGAACGTGTTCCAAGGAATTTAAAATATCGGCTGCGTTTCTGCCAAAGCGGGAGAGCTTATAGACTAAAATATAGTCAATATCCAAGCCATTTTCAATATCACAGAGCATTTGCTTAAAAGCGGGTCTTCCCTCAATGGATTTGCCGGATTTACCAGCATCTTCGTAAATATCTACGATCTCCATTTCTTCTCTGTCCGCAAAACGCCTTAAGCTGTTTTTTTGCCCGTCCAAGCTGAACCCATCAACCTGCATTTCGGTACTAACGCGAGGATAAAGCACACATTTTTTTCCACTCCTATTCATAGCCATACCTCCAATAAATTATTGGAAAACATCTTTACTTGGCACGATTTATTTCCGCTAAAACTTCTGCACCATGCTTTTCGATAATCTGCGAAAGTACATTTATAAAATCCTGATATGCCTTCGTCATTGCATATTTTTCATTAGGTGTAGTAGTCTTAGCTGTATTCTCAGATATGCCTTTGATATTTTCCATTCGCAATCACCTCCAAGTGTATTGCTTATATAAATTATAAGCAGTTATTTTCTTTATGAAAAGTTTGTCGCATTTGCCATACCCCCCAATAAAAGGGAGTATGGTGAGCTGCCATTAGCTCGGCATAATAGCCTTGAAACCGCTTGTACAGTATGTTTTGGAAAAAAAGCTGCGTTCATAGGTTTGCCACCCGCTACCGAACTCCTTTTAAAGCTCATTTTCACCGACACCACAGGAATAGGCTGACCTTGTAAACCACAAAGGCCAGCCCATGATCTCTGATGCCGATGTTCTGCCTTATTTGCCACGCACCCTCGGCAGAGAGGGATATCTCAGGCTGCGGCCAGCTTTGCCGCATCATAGCTCCGCATGTACCGCCGTTCGCCAGACAAGCGTATACCGCAGAGGCTCCCCCCAAGTCTATAGGGGGCCGTGAGGAAGTATCATTATCTCCCGCGTGTATCATCGCGCCCGGTTTGCCACAGCCGGGGTTAAGGGTTCCGTTGGTCGCTCGGGCTTATAGCCGTCGTTGCGTCGGCCCTTTTTCGCTTGCCTTTTACAGCCACGCAGGGAATGTACCTGAAACACCGTATATGAAATTTTCAAGGTTCATTTAAGCGGGAAGCATATCCCCTCATTAGCCGTGAGAATTTCTGAGCAAAAGTTGCGCTCTGTTAAAGCACTTTTTTTAGAAATGTTTCAATGCGGGTTAATGCCGCCTGGATAGAGCGCGTTATCTGGCTTTTGTTGACACCCTCGGCCTTGGCTATCGCCCCTTTGCTCATACCAAGAAAGTAATGGGCATAGATGCGTTTAGCCTGCTTATCCGGCAGACTGGCGATAGCGGCATAAAGCTGTTCATATGTAACCTTGCGTTCGTATATTTCGCAGGGGGATACAGAGACGAACAATGCGTCATGCTCAATACCATCGCCTCGGTCAAGAGAGTAATGGGCCTTATTCCAGTATTTGCGGCGCTGATACGCAGCTTCATAGCGCGCGTGGGCCAAGAGCATGGCGGCAACTTCGTCCGTCACCTCAATAAAGCAGTCGGCGGTATAATACGGGTAGTAGTCCAGAAGATTGATCGTTGTCATTTGATTTTTCCTCCGTTTCGGTTTTGGATGTTGGAAGCCGAAACGAAGGTGGTGGGGAGCGGCAGCCGACGGAGCTGAGTACAAAAAGACCCGGCTTGACAAATGTCAGCCGGGCCAATGCATCTATACTTCCTACAGTATGATATATATGTTCATATTCATGTGCGCAATATTGCCATGCATAAGCATGGCTTTTTTTAACGAATAAAGGCAGTTAGGGACACAAATACACGGCGGTATCCTCCTTATACCGCCGTGTTCCTAAAAATGGGCGCACTAAATACGCCATCCGTACCCTTAACTTTAAAGAGAACGGCGGTTCTTTTTACAACCGCCGTTCAACATCAAGGGCTGTTACTTTGCCGCCCATACGACGGTTCATTTCACTGCGTCAAGCAATAATTCAGGAATCTATGCAATGTAAAAATTAGCCTTTCAATGGAGCGCGAACCTTTGAAAATCATCTATCCTTTTTCGATGGATATATCTTAGGTGCTAATTTATATCCTTTAGGGGCTTTGAACTGGCCGTTTCCATAAACATCAAGATACAGTAGCTTATTGCCGTCATCTCCCGATGCTTCAAAGACATCTATCATATGGTTGCTTTGAGACTCAAATGTCGATCCAATTCTCCTGTAAGTCACCCTGCAACCTTTTTCGGTGTGCAATTCTCCAAAGAAGTGCTTTATATCCGCATAGCCGTTTAGCAAAACTGGGTTGGAGGGCACATAACCATACTCTTCATTTTGATTTTTAGAAATCAGCATCTTATCACCTTTTTACTCTCCCGTGTTCGGTTCATAATTGACTTCCGTGGATAGTCCCTGGCAGTAAGGGACAGGTTCAAGCGCTAATTTGGCAACATTAACAGAAACGCCGCCTTGCTGATTGTCGATATAAAATACCGTGATGGTATCCGGCGTTTGGTTCGTATCGTATTCAAAGCAAACGAGATTTCCGGGTAATGTGGCCAGGTATGGCGTTGTACTGAGCGCGTCATAAACCGTGCCGTCTACAGTAATTGATGCGCAAACATAAATGTTCCAATCAAAATCCACACCCGACATTACATAGGCGCAGACGGAGGTTTCTTTACCGTCCGCGTCTTCCGTTCCCTGAATATAAACACATGTCTTACCGGCGCTATTTGTTCCGATTTCTGCTATCTGATATGAAACCTTATTTCCTTTTGCGTTTTTTACGGTTACAGTGCCGTCGCTTTCATAGGCGCTTGAGCAGCCGCATAGACTGATTACCGCCATAAAAAAAATGGATACGATAAGTGTTTTCTTCATAACTGAATTCCTCCGTATGCTGTGTATCTATACCATACCGTAGTATCAAGAAGTTCGGGCGAATAATTGCCAATGCGTGAATAAACATCTTGGCATTTCATTTTTCCTGAAGCTTTCTAAGCGTATCCGCCGCCGCTTTTCTGACGGAGAAATCTTCATCCTCCAATAGTCGCTCTAACGATTCTGCATCTGTCAATCTACGGGCAAGACCTCGCCGCACCATAGGATCACGATCTTCCAATGCAAACGATCGCGTGATTTCAGGATCATCAAGATAAACAACCGCAATTCTCCTTGCAGCGCCGGAGCGCGCCCCATAAGCGACCTCTACCAGCTCCTCTCTGGTCATATCGGGACGTACGCCCCGCATAGCGGCCGCATCGTCCATGCTTCTCCAGTTAGCGTATGTCATATTACAGCCCCCCTTTAAGAGATTTGTTTTAGCATCTGTTTTCGTTTTGCCTTATTTGCGGTATCCCACTGGCTCTCGCTAATGATCGCTTCATAAAGTACGGTGTGCCTGTCATCCATGATCCGGTTTGTGTGATAGTGCCCGCAAAACCATTGTTTACAGGTGACTTTTTTATCGAGTGAAGTAAAAAATTGCGTTAGGTTGTCGGATGTATATTCGCTTTCATCAAAGGCCAAGTGGTATTGATCCGGCAGGCAGTGGGTGACAACATAGTCCACAGTAAAATTGTGCCTTGCAAGGTTCTGATAACCTTCCTCCATCTCTGATTGCGAAGGCAGTTCTTCTTTCCACCAGGAATGATGATTGACGCGAAAGAACATATTTCGCTTTTTCATATAATTAAACTTAACGGGGAACGAAGGGTCATCCATATCGAGGACGCCATTCCATGTATCATGGCAGGCAGCTCCCCCCATCGTAAAAAAGCTTTTCCCATCTAAGCTGTAAATCTGCCCACGCATCAAATGAATCACATTAGGGCGTATAAACTGTACTTTGCCGCCGTTCCATTCACTTACGGGATAACTGCTTAACAGGTCAAAAATTTCATGGTTGCCATCCACAAACAGTGTCGTGAAGGGCTTCTCCTGTAACCAATCCTGCCAGTATTGATCTTGCTTGCCGCCATCCCACACACACCCAAAATCGCCGCAAATAATCACGTAATCGGATTTTGTAAGCCCATTTTGTTCGGGGAAGCCTTTATCCGAAAGCCTTTCAATACCATGGGAAGCGTGAATATCTCCTGTAAGATAAATCATGAGGCGTTCCTCCTTATGAGTAGTTTTTAATAATCGTTTTGATATGTTCATCTTACCTGAGAAAAATACTTTCAGATGAAAAAACGCCAAAGCGTGGATTTACACTTTGGCGTTTCAATATAATGATGTATGCATCCCGCAGAGAATTCGGCAAGGCTATTTGGGCTTATCAAGGGTTCTCGGTTCGATCAATCCGACCAGATAGCTATCATCGGAAAACAAATCGTCAATACGCATCAGGTATAAGCGTTCCTGCGCATTGGCATAATTCTTCCATTCTTGCTCAAGATACGGACTGGTATAAAGCTGATACAGTATTGCCATTCATGTTTTGTTTTGAAGCGTAACCCGCTCACGCACCATACTATGCGGCACCGCAAAGGTTTCCATCATATCGAGAAACTCGCTGTTTACAACCTTGGCAATGTCCTCGACATCATATGGATTATCTGTGCTTACAGGCAAGCCCCGATGCTGCCGCAGCACTGCGTCATACGCATGGTACGGCAGATTCAGTTCATGTGGACGCAGGAAATCAAGCCTTTCCAATGCTTCTGTACGGTCCGCTGGATGCATGGACAATGCCTGTGCCAGATCTGCTTCAAGTTCATAGGACGGATCAAGGCCGTCACTGGACTTCCTTTCATAAAAATTATCAAATGGCTCCAAGTCGATCTCGGCCCGGTTATGCGCTGAAAAATCATGTTTTTCCGCAAGAGCCTTTTGATAGATCAGTAGCTCGCGTGTCGTATAATCAAGCCGACGGTCATTCGTATCCATAGCGCGCAGTGCCGCTATATTCTGAGTTCGGCGCAGCAGGTCAGCAATGAGCTGCATGTGCTTGCGCCATTTACTGCGGCGGCAGCAGTGCAGCTTTTTCTGTGCCAGTTCCAGGCATTTGAGCCGCATGGCCATAGCGTGAATATCATCCTCCGCATCGTCACAGGCCCATGCCGCGTAAAGATAGGCACGCAACGCGCCGGTAGTGTGCCGGACATGTTCGCAATACAGCGCCCGTTTATAAAAGGCATGTGCGGAAAAAGGCAGATTTGCATCCAGCCCGCTGTAAATCTGGCGTAAGGTTTTCTTGGCGGCCCATGGCCATCTGCGTAGATTTTTTGCCACATACCCGCAGTTTGGACACTCCATCAACCAATATTTCATCGTTGAGCGCAGCATCGGAGCTGGCCGAAAATCCAGGTCAGGCTCACCGAACAGGCTGTATGAGGTCAATATAGCCTGTTTGCTCTCTATACCACAAACGGCGCATCGAATTGAAATCTCTTTTATTGTACTCATTGTATTTACCACCGAGGCTTCCGCCATTCGGTCGGCGATTCACCACCATTCCTCATCCGCTCTCTGACCCGTTGCGAGAAAGTGCAGATGGGCATTACGTTCTATAATCGCAGAGAGCACCTTTTCCGCGTCCGCATCCATTTCGGAGGCGTCCCACAAATTGACCCCCTTACGGCAGGCATACTTACGATGTGCAACATGCCTAATATAATCGCTCTCATCCTCAATTGCGATTTTGGCAAGCAGGGTTTTGTCCGTCAGCTTTCTTACGGCCTCATAACGCAGCTCGTCTACATGTTCTGTCTGAGCGATGCGGGAGAGCATTTCTTGATTTTTTAGTTTATAAATGGCCGCAATACGCACCTCGATATAGGGGCTTTTCTTCCATAACTGAAAAAGCCGGATATCTTTTTTTGTCCGTTGCACAATTTTAAGCTGATGCGCCTCAATCCGGCTATCCCAATCAAGCCCTTTGAATAAACACTGCCATATACGCATTCACCTTCCAAAGTTCACGACTCAACGTATAGACACCTTGGATACCGATGACTTCCACAACGCTTCCTGGTCAGTTTACCGTACCACTGCCGCCGCAGTAAGGGCAAACTTCCCATGAGCTTTTCAATGTCGGTATCCATTGGCCTTGATTCCAATACTTATCTTGAACCGTTACGTTATGCCCACCGGCTCCGCCGCACTCCGAGCAACGGTGTTCGCCTTCGGTTATGACCTGACCGGAGCCGCCTTGTTCGAGCATGCTGGCATCAACGCCGACAAGACCCGATATTGATGCATCCACGACGATATCTGTTTCCAGGGTTACCGCGCTTCGGTCATCGCTGAAATCCACAATACTGCTGTCTGAAAGCTGCATCAGGAAGAAACTGGGGACATATAAAGCTCCGTCAATCACAACAGGAACAACCTTGGTGTCCACGGCAGAAATTGTCTTGCTGCCGTAGGTCAGCGTAGGAGAATCCGCGAATACCTGAATGAGAGCATTGTTAATTACCGTTGCACAGGCGCTCTTATCTTCATTTGTCAGGCAGGCCACGCCAAAACAGTTCAGCACGTCCTCAATTGGATAATAGCCGCCATTTGGCTCGTCCGGGAGTGTAAAGGGGTAGTTCTCCGTCTCGACCTCTGTGCCGTTTATCACCAAACGGTAGCGTGTGCGCCCCTCATCGTCTTCAAATGGGAACGAAACGCCGGGATTTGATTCTTCGGTCTGTAAGGCTGCGCTCGGTTGCGCGGGCTGTTCCGTTACCGACGCAGCCGGTTCGTTTTCAATGATATCTGTTGAACGGTTGGTATCTGAAGCATTATCAGAACTGTCGCCTGTTGAACCGCATGAACACAGCGACAAGCATAGTGTCAATATCAATCCGGCAAAAAGCAGTCGTTTCATCGGTTATCCTCCTATACAATTTTTTCGACGTGGGCATTTCGTATCCCCTCACAAAGCTTCGCTTTTTCCAGATACGCCTCATTTCGGGTTTGGAAATACAGCTTTAGCCAGAGATACTGGGATTCCCAAAGTGCGGGAGTATCCCGTTTCAGGCCCGAATTCGGATGAATATGAATGTCCAACAAGGTCTGTGCAAGTAAAAGGCTATCTTCCTCGCTGTCCATATCATCCAGCTGCATCCTTACCTGTGCTTCCACCTGTTGATACAACTCCCAAGCTTTTTCAAATAAAGACATAGCATCAGATTGGTCGGAGCACTCTCTGATTTCTGAAGAAGGAGCGTCCGGCAAAGTTAAACCGGTTTCTTCCGTCAGCTTTCGCGCCAGTGCCTCTGTTTCTTCGGCCTGTCGCAGCATTGCGTAAAGTTTATCCATGGTTTCACTCCTGACTATATCGTTCAAAAGAGGCGGTTTTCATAATGCAGAACTTGCAGAAATGGATCTGTTCAGACAGGTTCCATCTTTTGCTCTTTTTCCATTGTGTTTTAGGTGTAAGATTGTGAATCCTGATATTCGCGCCCACAGTGCCTACAGCGATAAGTTTTTATTTCAGTCACGGAAGTCATTCTGACCATATGTCCGCCATACCATTCATCTGATTCGCTTTCTGTGGATTCCTGATTGATAAGCTCCCAATCGTGTATTGCGTCAGGTGCTTCGACTCCGCATATTTTGCAGACGCAATAGTCCCACTGATGCATATCTCTTGCGGCAAATATATTTTTGACTCCGCAGGTTTTGCAGACACAACCGTTCCATTGATGTCCGAGCTTGCCGCATGCCATTTGGCGTATATATTCATCTTCAGCTTTTTGGAGGATCTGTTCCAATTCATCCCGATTTGTGATTAATTCCAACGCAGACCTATCTCCCTGCATGGCAAGGCAAGCCTTTTCTGCATCACTAAGGCGCTCAAGACGACGTTGCCTCCGCATACAGCGCTGGTTATCCAGCCTACCTTTTATGTTGTATATGACGTCGGATATGGCGTCTTTCATAAAATTGACAGTAGTAACCACTATCCACAACATCAAAGGCAATATAAAAGGTGAAAGAAAAATACCGACTATAAATATAGCAAGCCATATATCCACATCTCCACATCTCCTTTCCGTCAGGCGTTTTCCTATCTGTCCTGCTTTTATACTACTCGAAATAAAACGTCAAAAGAGAAAAAATGCCAAAGCGTGAATTTACACTTTGGCATTTTGGGCAAGCACACTGTTTCACATCTATCGGATAGGTTTCTTTTGTGTACCCAAGTGCCAAGGCTACATACTGTTCTTTGCTCCGATTTTGCTCTGAAATTCTCACGGCTAATGAGGGGACATGCTTCCCGCTTAAATGAACCTTGAAAATTTCATATACGGTGTTTCAGGTACATTCCCCGCGTGGCTGTAAAAGGCAAGCGAAAAAGGGCCGACGCAACGACGGCTATAAGCCCGAGCGATCAACGGAACCCTTAACCCCGGTTGTGGCAAACCGGGCGCGATGACACACGCGGGAGATAATGATACTTCCTCACGGCCCCCTATAGACTTGGGGGGAGCCTCTGCGGTATGCGCTTGTCTGGCAAACGGCGGTACATGTGGAGCTATGATGTGGCAAAGCTGGCCGCAGCCTGAGACATCCCTCTCTGCCGAGGGCGCGTGGCAAGTACGGCAGAACATCGGCATCAGAGATCATGGGCTGACCTTTGTGTTTTACAAGGTCAGCCTATTCCTGTGGTGCCGGTGAAAACGCTATGATGCCGAGTTGCTGCCAATTCACAATATCCCCCTTTGTCGGGGGCAAATGCGACAAACTTTTCATAAAGAAAATAACTGCTTATAATTTATATAAGCAATACACTTGGAGGTGATTGCGAATGGAAAACATCAAAGGCATATCTGAGAATACAGCTAAGACTACTACACCTAATGAAAAATATGCAATGACGAAGGCATATCAGGATTTTATAAATGTACTTTCGCAGATTATCGAAAAGCATGGTGCAGAAGTTTTAGCTGAAATAAATCGTGCCAAGTAAAGATGTTTTCCAATCATTGATTGGAGGTCAACTACTATGAATAGAAGTGGAAAAAAATGTGTACTTTACCCTCGCGTTAGTACCGAAATGCAGGTTGATGGGTTCAGCTTGGACGGGCAAAAAACCAGCTTAAAGCGTTTTGCAGACAGAGAAGAAATGGAGATCGTAGACATTTACGAAGATGCTGGTAAATCCGGCAAATCCATAGAGGGCAGACCCGCTTTTAAGCAAATGCTCTGTGATATTGAAAATGGCTTGGATATTGATTACATTTTAGTCTATAAGCTCTCCCGCTTTGGCAGAAACGCAGCCGATATTTTAAATTCCCTGGAACACGTTCAATCCTTTGGCGTAAACTTAATCTGCATTGAAGAAGGTATTGATTCCTCGCAAACAAGCGGAAAGCTCTTAATCTCCGTGTTATCTGCCGTTGCTGAAATAGAGCGTGAAAATATCATTGAGCAGACGATGAACGGACGAAAGGAAAAAGCCCGTCAAGGTGGTTGGAACGGCGGGTTTGCTCCCTATGGTTACTACCTCAAAGACAAGCAGCTCTATATCCAAGAAGATGAAGCCGAAGCGGTACGCGTCATCTTTGACAAATATGTGAATGGTAATATGGGGTTTTATAAAATTGCCAATTACCTTAATTTGCAGGGTATCCCAAAAATAAAACGTGCCAATGGTACTCTTGCTCAATGGAGTACGCATTTTGTCAGAATGATAATCGACAATCCTGTGTACTCTGGAAAGATCGCCTTTGGCAGACGAACGAGAGAAAAGGTCAAAGGCACGAAAAATGAATACCGCCAAGTACATCAAGATGAATACATTATCGCAGATGGCCAGCACGATGCTATTATATGTGAGGAACTATGGAACCAGGCACATGAAAAGCGAGAAATAACAGGCATAAAATCCCCATCTAAAATTGGCCGGGACAGGGCGCACTTATTAAGCGGCATTTTAAAATGCCCGAAATGCGGTGGCCCGATGTACACCAACAAACACGCATGGACAAACAAGGACGGTACATATAAAGAAATTTACTATTATGTGTGCAGTAAAGCTCGGACAGCGCGGGGAAAAAGCTGTGACTATAAGGCTATGCTCAAAAAAACCGACATTGAGCCGCTTGTCATTGAGGCAATCAGAGAACTGATTAAAAATCAGGATTTTGCAACCGAAATCAAATCAAGAATAGGCAAGGAAATTGACACTTCGACCTTAAACAGAGAACTGAGCAATTATGAATCCAAGTTACGTGAGGTCGAACTTAATAAAACCCGTCTTGAAAATGAAATTGACAGCCTACCGGAAGATACTCGTTTCAGGGAACGTAAGCTCCATGATATGACCCTCCGGCTTGATGGATTATATGACATCATCGCAGAACTGGAAGAAAAAATTGAGGACGTTAAGCTGCGCCGCAAAGCCGTGGAGCAAGATGCCATCACACTGGAAAACATCTACACCCTGCTGGCAAACTTCGATAAAGTGTATGATAAAATCAGCGATGAAGAGAAAAAATCTCTAATTTCTTCGCTAATCAAAGAAATAGAGATTTTTCCATGTGACGAGGCTGAGCTGCCTTTGAAATCTATTTTATTCAATTTTCCTGTTTATAAAGACGGTGGAGATGTTTGTGGGTTTTTGTGGGACAAAAGTACGCACGTCTCCACATGGCACGATAGCATCAGATTGATGTCGGGTACTTTTGATACCAATTTTCCGTACAAGGGAACAGGTCGAGCATAGTTTTTTTGGATAGTTACTGTTCGCGGGAACAGGTCAACTGTTTTTGTCCGTTCGCAGGAACAAGTCAATATGTGGTATGTCAACACCCTCGGCACTTATTTTTGTAACGGCAAGTCAAACAGAGTTGGTTCATCAAATAGTGTTCCGTCGGTTCCAAAAATCTGTGTTTCGTCAAAGACAGTTTCATATTTGTGTATCGAGGCAATAAAAATCTGATGCTCTGAAAAATCACGATTAAGAACACCTAGCATTTCGGTTATAGTTTCTGCTCTTACTTCGCGACCGCTTGGTGAATCACAAAAGATAGGCAATGGGTATCCGAGCTTACGGCTAAGTAGCTTAATATAAGCAAGCTTGTATATGAATACCATTTTATGGAGTATTGTTCCAGACTTTGTCTTTAAATTGCTGGTGAAAATATCAATTTTGTAATCAAAAGGAATACCCAACTCATTAGCGTAATCAGAAATTATTTTATAGGCATCTGTTATCCATGTATTATTCTGTTTTGTCCTACTTTTTAGGGCTTCGGAGATTGAATTCTTCTCTTTGTATAACTTGCTCAGCATTGAGTTAACTTCAACCGCGCTTATCCCACTGATGTTAGCTAAGCGACTAGTAAGTTCGGCATCAGCAGTCGGTAGATTTAGAAGAGCTATTTGCTTCTCCTGTGAAGCTTCAATTGCTGCGATTTCACGCTTTAGAACATTTCTTTCAGCAACCAGCATACTCTTTCGAGCGGCGTTGACATCTTCAAGGTCGCTATATTCAAATAAAGTACTTTTAGAAACTCTGATTGGGTCACCACCATGGGGATCTTTGACATACACCTTTTTCATTTCAATGTAGTCCGAGAAATTTTTGTTCTTTCTCATCATATCTGTAAGGTGTGATATCTCATCCTCTATACTTTGCAGTTTGATACGCTTTTCAATCAAAGCAGAATCTAAACCCTCTTGATAGGTTTGGAAATCAAGTTTGTGTTCAACATCTTGATTTATAGCGGCTTGATATTCAGCGACGTTAAGCATCAGCCGATATTCAGCGATTTTCTTTCGAAGCGCACTTATACGCTCAACCATCTGATAGCTTTCATCGCTTTCATCTTCTTTAAGACCTCTAAAGAACCCCTCTACATTAAAACGGTTAATACCTATAGTCCTTCGTAGTTGTGCTGATCTGTCCACTGATCTGGTTAGGTTCATCTCTGTGGATTCTTTGCTATTGCAACTTCATTTTACAATCTGCCGAAAAGTTTTCTGAAATGTTGGTCATTTAATATTGCAATTTTCAAAGGTGACTTTTTTGTTGCCTGAATATTGCTTTTTAGATAATCATGTTGTATAATATTTAAGTCATGTCAAGCATGGGTAATTAGCTCAGTTGGGAGCGCACGCGGTACGGTTTCAGCAACAGTAGTGTAACTCTCTTGGCAACCACTTGGTTCACATTAGAAAATTGGTAATATATGGGGGCGTAGCTCAGCTGGGAGAGCGTACGGTTCGCATCCGTAAGGTCGAGAGTTCGATCCTCTTCGTCTCCACCATATAAGAACGTCAGTATTGATACAATGCTGGCGTTTTTATTTTGCACACGGCAGCCGTCAGAAGGTCTTGGTAGCAAGGCTTTGGGGCGGCTTTTTTGTTTTCTGCCGTTTGTAGGGTGCAGAGAAAAAGGCCTGTCTATTGAGCATATAGCTTGATTACGCCTTGCACTCGGCAAACGGAAGCTTGGGGGTGTGCATAGGGTGTGCACTCGGCAAACGGGAATATTGAGATTCCGAGCAGTGACTTCCCTTTGTCGTAACTGGCTCCATGTTCCTACTGATTTTAATATAAAGAGAAAAACCATTTCTAGCTGTCTCGATTCTTTCTATTCTGTACTATACTTTTTTGATCATTGCGGTCTCCTCCAGTCACTTTTGTCTAGCGACTTAAGTATAACTGTTTTTTGACCTTAATGGATCTTTTCTATTCCTTTTGGAAATTATTTTACAACTTGCTGGGGATAAGTTGGCTCGCTTTATAGTTTAGCTGATAGGTATACATAATAATGTCCTTATCTTATAATTTGAAATATTTATATAATACAACCCATAACTATAAAAATTAGCATTGCCAATAATGTAATTATATGTTATTTTGATGTTTGGGAAGTAATCTCTAAATTTTACAGTAAAGCTTGACATCGAGTAGTGCAAAATCTATTATAAGAAAAAGGAATTTCGGGAAAATCTTGCTTTCTTTGGCCTTAATCTTATCTTTGCTCATGAATGTTGGCATTGTAAATGCCGCCCAGAAAGAGAATACGAGTTATGGCTCATCAGCGAAAGAGACAAAAACTATTCCTGTAAAGGGTATTACCGTAAGTCCAAGCTATGCTTCCGTTATTATCAGTGACACGATATACCTTTCAGCAACTATTACTCCTTCCAACGCTACTGATAAGAGTGTAACCTGGTCATCAAGCTATTCCAACGTTGCCAGTTTTTTCTACCGGAGCCGTTGTTGCTGTTGGCGCTGGTACTGCAAAAGTTACCGCTAAAGCCGGTAGCTATTCAGCTTCATGCACCTTTACCGTTACTAAAAAGATTCCGGTAACCGGCATTACTATATCTAAAAGTACATGGGTATTGAACGCAAGCGATTCTACCGAGCTTTCCGCTTACATTACCCCAACTAATGCGACAAACAAGGCTATAACATGGTCTTCATCAATTAAACCAAACGGTAGAATAATAAAAGGCTTATTAATCTTGAAAAGCCTTGTAATTCAAGGCTTTTCAGCCCTATACGCAGCAAACCCCGGCCCAAAACGAGCCGGGGTTTATTGTATCAACTGATGTTGATGATGTGCAAAAGAACGCATTGTTTATACAATCAAACGGTTTAACAGAGGTGGTTTCAAATTCTAGTGGCGGATTCATTTCTCAGCGAGTCGTATTGCAATAAGTTACCTTACCAACAAAACGATAATTGCTATAACCAGTAAACATACAGAAGTAATAGTTACACCTTTTAGAAAAGCAAATTGATGGCTCAGCTCATTCTTTTGCTCTCCATAAACCTGGTCAATCTTGTTGATAATGGTCGTCTGACTATTATTTATCATTGTATTAGCATCTGAAATTTCTGTTTTAACTGAAGTTAGTGTGCATGCAAGATCCTTATGGGAGTCGGAAATCTGGCCTTGCGTTTCTAAGGCCTTACTTCTATTGTCCAGTATGATGTCGGATTTCATTAAGTCTATCTTGGCTTCCAAAGCATTTTCAAGCTGCTTATTCAAGTCGTGCCCTTGGTTTTTAATTTCCAAGAGAAGAGAGTTTACTTGACTAGTGAACTGCGTTTGATAAAGTTGTGTCTGCTTAAAATGTTCTTCAAGCTTCTGATGAGTTGAACGAATGGATTCTTGTATCGCAGTACTGTTCGAATTGAGCGCATCCACCTCGTTTATTATACTTCGCAGTTGATTTGCGCTATCATCCACTAAAGAAGCTGTTTTCTTCACCTCGTCTACAATACTCATAATTTTTTCAAAATTAGTTGCACTAGCATCAAGGTTATCAATGATTGAATTCAATCTTTGCAAGTCTACCATGTAATTTTCTCCTTAATTTTATTCAGCCTTTTTTCCATCGGACCTAGCGCCACTGTAAGTGAGCCTAAATCCTGCAATGCATTATAAATTTCTACAGCTTTATGTGGATATCTGCTTGCCAGGTAATCTCCCAGAACCATTCGGTTCTCGTGTTCAATGCTGGAACCAAATTTAAGGCATTCGTTCATGATTGCATTCTGCGTTTCCATATCAAAGGTATCAATGGTACCGAATGCGTCGTCGAAGCGCTCCAAAGCGTCAGTGTCATAAAATTTGCCACACATTATTAGGAGTATACCCGCTGCAAAGTTTAGACCAGTATTAAAGCGATAGCTTTCCAGATATCGCTGTAAGGAAACAAGAATTTCATTAGCTTTGACAACTGAGATTGGTTCGAAAAGAATCTGAAAGCCGTCTTCTGTATTCTTCGTGTAGAGGAGATCAAACCAAGTGAGGTAATCATTGGGTTTAGCAACGATATTGTCCAATAAAATAGTCGTTTCAGAAAACTTAAAATAATTATCCACATACAGCTTTATTTGATCGCTGTCCATATTGCTGTCGCAAAGAACGCGGATATTGTTTATAGATTGTCTTCTGCTATAGACGATATTGTCATAGCTCCATTGAAGAAGTGCCTTCATATAGCGCGCATACGGCTTCAGACTTGTATCACCTAGGATACTCTGATAGGCTCGATATTTTTCAGCTGTATCTTCCAGGGAAAAAACAGAATCATATCTTCGTATGTATTCAATAAAATTATGCCGAATGGTATCAAGGGAATACTCGTTAACGATGAGATTAAACTTACCGTTCTTTTCTCCCCATTCAATTACTGTCCAGTCGCTTACGAACCCAAGCAGCGTTAATCGATATATCGCTTTCTCCACTGGACTTTTTTTGTGTTCTTCATCGCAACAAATAATAGTAGATTGACTTTTGCTTAGGGAGTTCATTACCCATCGCATCATTTCTAAATCCGCATCTACACCGTCATTGTTTTGCTGCCATAAGTAAAGAATAGAGGAAAGGTCGCTGGATAATTGTGCCCTTAGTATATTAAGACGTTCTATATCAGTTCTTAATGCAAATATTTCATCCAATATTTCTTTTTCACACGGTTCTGGGGAGTACAGTATATAGCAGTCCGACTTTTGTCCGGCTCTGCCCGCTCGGCCAGCTTCCTGGTAAAAAGCTTCGATAGACCACGGAAGACCATAATGAATTGTATAACAGATATTCTTCTTATTAACACCCATACCGAAAGCCTTGGTTGCTACCATAAGAGGAGTTTGGTTCTGCTTAAAAGCTTCTTGAACTGCTTTTTTTTGACCTTTTCCAACGTCATAATCTAAGTTTGCATAATAGGCACTTGTCTTAATTTTAAGATCACTGGACAATTTGGTGGCAACGTTCTTGCACCCTTTATCTCCATTTGCGGCTACTGTAAATATAAGACCACAGGAAGGTTGTTCGCCTCTCAACTCAAAAATCTGGTTGTTCATTGAGTTAAGGTTATTTAAAATCTGTAATAAAGTGTTATATTTTGAATTGTATTCTGATTTAACAATATGAAATGATAATTCCTTTCTACTCATAGATGAAACGGATTTTATAGAATCAGCCCGTATCCCAAATTCTTTCTTTAAGTCTTCCAAAACAAATTGAGAAGCAGTAGCAGTAAGGCCCAGAAGGGTAGCTTGTGGACAATATTGCCGAATCGTTTTAACAAGATTAAGGTATGATGTGCGGAAATCGTGTCCCCATTCAGAAAGGCAATGTACCTCATCAATTACCGCGTAGGAAAAGTTATGAGCAAAATTGATTTGTTGCAGCGTCTCGCGAAAAGCAATGGTTTGAAATCTTTCCGGAGAAATCCATACGAGGAGGTAACGACCTCTGCCGAAATCTTTAATGATACTGTTCTTTTCTTCTACCGTCTGGTCACTGGTAATATAAGCAGTCCTCGTAATTCCAAATTCATCCAGATTCTGTTTCTGGTCATATATAAGGGACAAGATAGGTGAGACCACAAAATTAACGGTTGGCTGCAAAAGACAGCAAAGTTGATAGCACAGAGATTTTCCTGAACCAGTCGGTAAAATCCCTATGGTATCGTTTAGGCCCAAAGCGTGGGCAATAATAGGGAGCTGTCCATCATTAAAATCGTCATATCCAAATAGATTTTTCAGTAAAAATTTCAGACTGAGTTCATCCGAATAGTTCTCATTAATTTCAACCTGATACCGAATAGATTCTGAGGTACTTACACAGAAATAGTCTGCATCATCGAAATAGTCATTTCTTATATAGATTGTATTAGGGTTCATTTCGTATTCATCGGTCCATCTTTTAAAGATATCCAAATCTATCTTTAAAGGATTTGTCATTTGTTCTTCATTGATTCTGATTTTTGGTTTTCTGAAGGGAAGCTTGCAGAGTTTGCATAAGTGTTCTAGCCACAAACAGATATCTTCAAAAGCAACACGTAACAGCCTGCTTGAATCAGGAAATTGGCATGCTAGACTAAACTCCCACTCCGAAGCAGTTAGTGAAAGCATTTCATTCTGCAGCATTGACAACAAAAGGATTTGAAAGCGCATGACCACATCATACGCCAATCGATGCATATACGGAGTATAATAATTGGAATTCTCGAAAATATGCGCATATTTCCTGATGTCAGCGCATGTACTTAGAATTTCAGTAATAGCATCAATTGAATGCTTTAATGCCGCATCTTGATTTTTTATGGAAGATGCTGCTATCCGTATCACTGTTATTCCGTGCTTTTTAAAATAGGCATCTCTTACATTATCTTTCTGTCTTTGAAGTATCTTTTTATGCTGTTCTCCGTCTATTTCTATGATCAGCTTTGCCTGAGGTAAGTAAAAATCGACCTGTTGCGCTTCAAATTCACTTGGGGCATCAGGAACTATTTCCTGTATCAATGCTTCAGGTAGCAACAATGTTTGAATAAATTGATACTCTGGAATAAACTCAGGGATGATAGTATAAAAGAAAGTTTCAGCTGGATAATCATTATTATCGCTATAACCTTTGATTCGTTGATTCCATTGGGGTATTTCTTTTGAGAAGAGCCATAATGGCTCGTTGCCTTGTGCAGAATCATTGATTTCACCAAGCTCAGACAATAAGTACACGGAGGGACGGCTAGGAGAGCCCCTCATCAGAATATTTTTCATTACACAAAATAGGCTATAATATTTTTCAACAGTATCTGGCTTGTCCAAGTTTTGTATGACGAAACTATTCTTTATATCTGTATAAGAAGCAGTGTGTTTTTCCATTTCTAAAACCCCAATTGCTTGTATTAACTAAACATGACTAGATTGAAACGTTGGGTTATTTGCGCTTATTGTTTCAAAGAATAATAGCCCATAGATTTTCCTATTACAAATTAATACAATTGTATTATACATGTTTCAATTACAAATTTCCACACAAAAAGTAAAATACCAAAATTGCAAAGATACTTATTGCCATGTGATTTAATGAATAGTAGAGTTGGTCTCGAATTTTGGTGCCAGCTTTTATGGTGATAGCACTCAACTTCTCGTAAGATTATTTCTGTTAAGGCGGTGCCGAACCATGAAATGCAGAATGGCTGAAAAATGGTGGACTCCTAACAGATACTTTGGGCGTCCTATATCGAGGCTTAGTTTATGAGACAAATTGTGTTAAACTAAACACCGTTTCTTTTCGGTTCCGAAGGGTATCCGATAAACTATAGTAATTATGTAAAAATAGTGTATTCATAAACCATGCGCATCCGTTATATTATGCCTGCCGCTTTATACAAATAGCTGCCTGCCAAAGAAAATCTTCTTTAGCCGGTAGCTTGTTATATCTTTATCTTCGTCCACTTACCTCTTGAAAAGCGAAGATAGTTTAGCGTAAGACGGGTAACCTGATCGAACATCAATGAAAACCATGCCCCAAGCAGACCAAGCCCCAGTGGGAAGCATAAAAGCCAGGTTACAACAGGCCGTATAACACCGATAGAGATAAATGAAACTAAAGCCACATACTTGGCGTCTCCTGCACCGCGCAGGCAGCCGGATACCACCACATTAGAGGTTTGAAACGGTGAGGTGCAGGCAATTACAATCAATATCACCGCACCGAGCGCAATAATCTGATTATCATCGGTAAACAGTGATACAATACCGTGCCTGCCCAACATGAATACCACAAACAACACTGCGGATACACAGAAGGCAATGCGCTGGGTAACCTTACCGTACAGAATGGCAATGTCGGGCCGCTTGGCCCCAAGGCTCTGCCCAACCAGAGAGGAGGCAGCAATGCTCAAACCGTCACCGAACGCAAATGAGACATTGATGACATTCATACAAATCTGATGAGTTGCAAAGGCAATGGTACCTAGTCCTGCCACAATGGCGGCATAGGAAAAGAAGCCGATACGCATAAAAACCTGTTCCACCAGCGCGCTGGAGCCAAGACTGGCTAGATTCTTCAGCGTTTTAAGATCAAATCTCCATTCACCATATTCAAGCAGGCTTAAGAATCCGCCGCGCCTGGTAACCGAGAAAACCGCAATAATTAGGCTGACAATGTTGCCGATGGCAGTAGCGATGGCAGCCCCCGCCACACCCAGCGCCGGAAACCCAAACCTGCCTCCGATAAGCAGGTAATCAAAGCAGATATTTACAAGGTTGGCGGTGAGGTTCGTTACCATCGATATCCGGGTATTACCCGAACCTCTCTGCGCTGCCGTGATAGTCAGGCCAATGCAGTAGAACACGTTGCCAATCATAATAATTCTGAAGTAAACCGAAGCGTCGGTAATAATGTCGCGCCCTGCCCCGGCAAGTATTATTAGCGGGTCAGCAAAGATATAGCCTAGGGCAGAAGCTGCAACAGTGAGCATGGAACTGAGCATAATGGATTGCTTCAGACACCGGTTGGCACCCATAATATCCTTCTCGCCCTTTCGTCGGGCAACAATCGCCGTAACGCCAAGATTGAGCGAAAAGATCACTGACATAACAATATACTTCGGCTGGTTGGTAATACCTACAGCCGCGATTGCTCCCGGGCCGAGAGAGCTTACCATTATTGTGTCGACAGACCCAATCAGGCTGATTAAAACCGCTTCCAGCGCACTGGGCCACGCAATGCGGTAGGTGGAAAGATACATGGAGGATGTGGAGGGAATTTCCCCCAATCGCTGCTGAGGCTTGAGCATGTTGTTTACATTGAAAAGACGTTTGAGCAGTGTGATCATGACAGAGCCTTTCTGCAGAGTATAAGATTTATTTGGAGCGTTCCGCCTCTTTAATATTGCTTATTGACCATGCGGTAACAATAGCGATAACAATAAGCCCTCCAAGGATTGAAAAAACCGATGGCAGCTCTCCAACACCGATAAATACCCACAGCGGGTTCAGCAGCGGTTCAACCATAGATACCAGTGAACACACAAGTGGGGTGGCAACCTTTATAGCTCTGCCGTAGAAGATATAGGGTATGCCAATCTGCACAACTCCGAGCAATACCACAAATGAAACCGAGGGTAGTGAGAGAGCAGGGGGATAGAAGAACATGAAGGGGATTGAAAACAGCAGGGTAATCGACTGCCCCGCTACGATGGTACTCATGCTGTCATCCAGGCTGCCGTATTTACTGCCGAATATGTAGAAAAGCGCCACACTCAAACCGGAGCACACCGCCAACGCATCGCCCAACAGGTTTGAGCCGCTTTTTCCGAACTTATCAACAAAGCAGAGCAGGATACCGGCGGTTGCAATAGCTACAACAAATAAATCCTTACGGCGCGGGCGCTGCTTATAGAATATCGCGTTGATAAGGATGATGAAAATCGGCGAGGAATACTGCAGTACAATCGCGTTAGCGGCGGTAGTAAGCTTTGTGGCTGTTACAAATAATAAGGAAGTAAGAAAAAGAAAAGATCCCGTAAAGATATTCCGTTTGGTGAGCTTTAGCTTTAATCCCGCCATACGAATGTAGATCAGCACCACAGGCAGGGCAATCAGGCTGCGTATACCCGCAATGACTACCGAGTTCCACGGTATCAGCTTAATAAAGATTCCGCCTATACTCCATAGCATACTGCAGATGAGTATATAAATAACCGCTTGTTTATCCGAAAGCGGTTTAGATAACTTATTATTCATTATTATTGTACCTCAAACTATTAATTGACTTTTATATTCTACATCAGTTGGCTAGTATAAACAAGGTATATGGATTACAAAGTTTCACCCACATTCACCAAAGGAAGAAAGATACTCTGATGAATCTCTTAAAAAGATATTGACTTGGAATAAAAAGATGCTATAATATAATCCATAGCTTGCTGCTAGGTGAACTCTATGAACCGATTGGTAAGCTTATAAACTACAATGACGATGAAGAGAAGAGTAAGCATCCTTTACCCACACAGAGAGCCTGCGGTTGCTGAAAGCAGGTTGGGCAGTATATGCTGAACATGGTCTCGGAGTTGCGTACCGAAGCTTTTGCTTAGGCTACGACGGGCTCGCCCGTTACAGCGATAGGGTATATCGGCTATTATTAGATTATAGTCTGTACCCGATAAGGCCTTCACCGTGAGATGCAGGCAAAACGAGGTGGTACCGCGTGGCTGTTTAGGTCCTCGCCCTCGGAATAATATTCCGTAGGGGGGAGGGCTTTTTTTGTGCCCGAATATCGGCCGGTATAATACTAATTACTGTCTATAGCGGGAAAGGTATCATTGTATAAAAAGCAATGCGGGCAGCCAAACCTCATTCACATGTGAAAGAAGTTAAAGCTTATGTTTAAAATTGAAAACTTAACGAGAATCTACAATACGGGCAACACTCAGGTCAAAGCGCTGGACGGGGTGAGCATCGATATTGATACGGCAGATATCTTCGGCATCATTGGTATGAGCGGTGCGGGGAAAAGCACCTTGCTGCGCTGCATGGGCATGCTGGATAGGCCGGATGAAGGCAGCATAGAAATCGACGGGGTTGATGTGCTGTCGGTTACCCCAAGGCAGCTCATAGAGGTAAGAAAGCAGATCGGTACCGTTTTTCAAGGCTACAACCTGCTCATGCAGAAGACGGTTGCCAAGAATATCGCGTTTCCCTTGGAACTGTCGAATACCCCGAAAGAGGACATCCACAAAAGGGTAACGGAGCTGCTGGAACTTGTAGGGCTTTCTGATAAAGCTCAGTCTTACCCCTCGCAGCTTTCCGGCGGGCAGAAGCAGCGTGTAGCCATTGCGCGCGCGCTTGCCGTAAACCCGAAAGTGCTGCTTTGCGACGAACCCACCTCGGCTCTCGATCCCTTAACAACACGGTCTATTTTAAGCCTCCTGAAAGAAATTAACCAGAAATACTCGGTAACGATAGTAATCATCACCCACGAGATCGGCGTTGTACGGTCTATCTGCAACAAGGTTGCGGTTATCGACAACAGTGTTGTAGTAGAGCAGGGCGAAACAAAAGCGGTGTTTGAAAGCCCGCGTAGCCCTGTAACAAGGCAGTTGCTGAATATGGGAGGTGATACGTTATGAACCTTCAAACCTTAATTGATTATGCACCCATGCTCGGGCAGGGCACACTGGAAACATTATATATGACGGTTGTGTCGGTGCTGTTTTCCTACATTCTGGGCCTGCCGCTGGGTGTACTTGTGGTAATAACCGGTAAGAACTCTCTGGCAAGCATGCCGAAGTTTAACGCTGTGCTGGGTTGGATTGTGAATATCGGCCGTTCAATTCCCTTCATTATTCTGATGGTTGCGTTAATACCGTTTACACGAATGGTTGTGGGGAAGAGCATCGGCTCCACAGCCGCCTGTGTGCCGCTGATTATCGGGGCAGCCCCTTTTGTGGCCCGGTTGGTTGAAACCTCGCTGGAAGAGCTGGATTACGGCGTAATCGAGGCCGCAAAGGCAATGGGCGCTACCAACTGGCAGATTATCTATAAGGTGATGCTCCCCGAGGCGGTGCCGTCCCTGGTACGCGGCGTTTCTATCGCAACCATTACCCTGATCGGTTATTCGGCCATGGCCGGTGCCGTTGGCGGCGGCGGTCTCGGTGATATTGCGATTCGTTATGGTTACCACCGTTATGAGTATGAGGTCATGCTTATTACTATTGTGCTGCTGGTGATTATCGTTCAGGTAATCCAGAGTATCTTTAATCTCGTAGCACGCAGAATTGATAAAAGAAATCGATAAACAGAAAGGAAATATGAAAATGAAAACAAGTAAAAAAGGTTTAATTGCCGCCCTTATTGCGGTTTCCTCTTTAGTTGCATTATCCGCTTGCTCCGCTGCTCCTGCAGCTGCAAGCTCAACCGGTGCCGGTTCTGCCGCAGCTTCATCCACCGAGGCATCATCGGCTGCTGCCAGCTCTGCGGCCGCTTCCTCCGGTGCTGCCAAGGTTTTAAAGGTTGGCGCTTCTCCCGCACCGCATGCCGAGATACTTGAGTTCGTAAAAGACCAGCTGAAGGAAAAGGGCATTGATCTTCAGATTGTGGAGTTTACCGATTATGTGCTCCCCAACAACGCCTTGGATAGCGGAGAACTCGATGCGAACTACTTCCAGCACAAGCCGTACCTGGATGATTTCAATACCAAGAACGGCACCAAGCTTGCTTCCGCCGCGGCTATCCACTTCGAGCCTCTCGGCGTATACCCCGGTAAGTCAGCCGATATCAAGAATATCACCGAAGGCGCTCAGATTGCCGTTCCCAACGATACCACCAACGAGGCCCGCGCCCTGCAGCTGCTTGCCAGCCTGAAGGTGATAGAGCTTAAGCCCAATGCAGGCCTGCTTGCCACCGCTAAGGATATTACCGCCAACCCCAAGAAGGTAAAGATTATTGAAACCGAGGCTGCTCAGCTGCCGCGCACTCTTCAGGATGTTGACTTTGCGGTTATCAACGGCAACTATGCCCTTGAAGCCAAGATTGCCGATAAGGTACTCGCCACCGAGGATAAGAGCTCCGAAGGCGCCAAAAAGTTTGCGAACATCATCGCCGTAAAGCAAGGCGACGAAGGCAGAGAGGATATCAAAGCCCTGATTGCCGCGCTGCAGAGTGACGCAACCAAGAAGTTTATTGAAGAAAAATACGGCGTATCGGTTGTTCCTGTATTCTAATTAAAGAAATCGCCACCAATTAAGGCCATATCTCTTTCACGGAGATATGGCCTTTATATGTGTAGGTTGAATTATACGGCAGTGCTTTTGGTTGGAGCTTTCATCCGGGTGTTCATCCAATCCAGCAGGTCGGCATATACCTTTTTGCGGTCAATCTCGTTTAAAACCTCATGGCGACAACCGGAATAAAGCTTAAGCGACAGGTTTTCCACACCGGCATCGTGAAGCATATCAAATACCTTGCGAACGCCCTTGCCGTAGTTGCCTACGGGGTCATCCTTGCCAGAAACCATATGAATCGGCAGCTTTTTAGGTACTGCACCTGCCCATGCCTTTGTGGATATGGAATTGAGCAGCAGGGCCAAATCCCTGAAGCCGGAAGCGGTAAAGATATAATTGCAGTATGGGTCTTTAGCGTATTTATCTACCACCGCTGCATCATTTGTTAACCAGTCGTAGCTGGTTCGGTGCTCGGGGTATTGTTTATTGTAGTTACCGAAAGCCATGTTATTGAGTAAACTACTGCGCCGGAATTCACCGTAGCGCCGGATCTCGGTTTCTGCAAGCAGGATGCCAACCTTTCCAAGAGGATTAGGACCGCTGGTGCCGCTGCAGATATAGCCGCTTAAACCGTCGCCATACTTGGTGATATAGCTACGCGTAATAAACGACCCCATACTGTGCCCCAACAGAAAGTAGGGGATATCGGGGTATCGTGCCTTGATCAGAAGATACAGCTCATGAACATCCTCGACTAGAAATTTTGGGCCATCCTGAGGGGCAAAATAACCGAGCCTCTCGGAACTGGAGGCGGTTCTGCCGTGGCCAAGGTGATCATTACCGCAAACGGCAAAGCCGTTTTCAACCAAGTATTCGGCGAAGTCCTGATAGCGGCCGACATACTCGTTCATGCCATGTACAATCTGCAACACAGCCTTCGGGGGAGAATCCGGATTAAACCATAATGTCGCTTTTACGGTATCGGTTTTGTTGGTGCTGAAGTAACTGAGTTCCTCAATAGCCATACTCAAACTGTTCACCGCCCGCTTCTGTCATATTTTATTGGTTAATTGCAGCCTTTTTGGATGATATCACCGTGACGTCGCCTTCAAGACCAATCATGTAATAGTCTATCTGCGGCATCATAACCCACAACTTATTCAGGATAGAGTTTACAGTCTGCGGCATACCGGAAACAATATTCACCGCGTGGTACTCATGAACACAGTTTACAAGAGTGTCCAGAACCTGATTGTTATAAAAGATATTCATAACGGCGTTGTATTCCTTCGAAACATGGAACAGGTGCTCAATGGCAGCGATATCCCGTTTACTGCCGTTATCAACATTAATAACATACAGGTTGGTTTTAGTTTTATCGGCAATCTCACGCCCGCGCTTTATAATTCTTTCACAGTTTATCTGGTCAGTAACGCAAACGATGGTAGCGGATATGTATTTATTATAGTTATCAAAGTCGGTGCTGATATTAAAAGGCTTGCTCAATCCAATCACTCCGATTTAAGTTTAACGGGTAACGTCTGCAGTAATTTCATAAAATCGGTTTCCTGTTTTGCCCAACCCGTTAATTTGATTATACAGCCCAATTGTGAAAAGTATTTATCCGTCTTATGAAATAAATTAAAAAAATTATCGGGCTTGCTGATAACATAAAGCTATAAAAATAATTACTACCAATCTTATTTTATCATAAATATTCTATAGTGCAATTATATAAATAATGAAAATTATATTACCTACCATAATGTGCGGGTATCGTATAAAATACCTGCAGAACCGAGCCTGCCTTCGGTTTGACACCAAAGCGGTCAGAGTGCTATAATCTTGTAATATGGCATATCGTTTACTATAATTTTTTGATATACAATAACATCAGGTTAGGAAGTGCTTTGAGGGTGGAACTGTTACGTAAAGAAACCGAGGCAGAGTTTGAGCAGTTTATGCGCAGCCATCATAACGGCAGCTTTATGCAGTCTTTAAGCTGGCCTAAGGTGAAGAATAATTGGGGATACGATGGTATTATATCCCGCGATTCTGCCGGAGCCATTCAGGGCGCAATGCTGGTTTTGCTGCAGAAAGCCCCGTTCTTCGGCAGTAGCTTTATGTATGCCCCACGCGGGCCTGTCTGCGACTTGAATGATCGCGCAGTAGTAAAAGACCTGACTGATGGCGTTCATGCTCTTGCGCGTAAGCATAATGCCTACCTGTTTAAAATGGATCCTGATGTATTGGCCAGTGACGAGCAGTTTATCAAATTGACAACTGAACTCGGCTACACCTACAATAAGGGCGGCGATAATTTCGAAACCATTCAGCCGCGCTTTAACTACCGTCTGAATCTTACGGGGCGCACCGAGGAAGAGATATTTGCGAACCTTACCCAGAAAACCCGTTACAACGTGCGTGTGGCAATGAAGCATAACATTGAAGTGAAGGCTTGCGGCAAAGAGATGCTTGATGAGTTCGTACGCGTATATAAAACTACCGGCGAACGCGACGGCTTCAATACTCGCCCCAAATCCTATTTTGAACGTATGATGGATGCGATGGGCGAAAATTGTCGGCTTTACCTTGGGCTTTATGAGGGTAAGGTAATTTCCGGCGCCATCTCTACACAATATGCGGGCAAAACCTGCTATGTATACGGCGCATCCGATAACGACCACCGTAATGTGATGCCGAATTATCTTGTGCAGTGGGAAATGATAAAATGGGCGCTTGAGGGCAACAGCACGGTTTATGATTTTCAGGGCGTTTCGGGTGTTCTGGATGAAAGCAACCACCTGTATGGTTTGTATCGCTTTAAACGTGGCTTTAACGGCGAACTTGTAGAGCTGGCCGGAGAATTTGATATTGTTTTCAAGCCGATTTCCAACTGGCTTATTAACCTTGGTATTGATGTAAACGAAAAGCTCGCTAAGGTAAAAAAGAAGCTTAGGAAAAAATGAAAATGATATAGAGAGGCAAAGCGCTATTGTGGAAACTCCAATCTATAAAGCTCTGACAAATATCCTTTCAAAAGACGCCTCGCGTTTTCATATGCCGGGCCATAAGGGCAGAGATTATTGCGGATTGTTTGGCGGTGTGATGCAGTACGATATCACCGAGATTCAGGGCGCTGACAGCCTGTACGAGGCCGGTGAGGCAATCCTGCGCTGTGAGGAGTGGCTGGCGGATTATTATGGGGCAAAAAGAAGCCTTATCAGCTGTCAGGGCTCCACTCTCTGCATTCAGACAATGCTGTCGCTTGTGCGTCACCGCGGCAGCAGGCTTGTCATTGGGCGCAACGCGCATGTGGCGGCTTCCAACGCAATGGCCTTGCTTGATTTTGAGCCGGTTTGGGTTTACCCTGTGACCGATAGTATTACCGGTGTAACCGGAGCCGTTACCCCCGAACAGGTGGAGGTCGCGTTGCGGTCACAAGCGGATGTTGCTGCCGTGTATATTACCTCACCAAGTTATTATGGGGTATTCTCAGATATTGCCGCCATCGCCGCGGTATGTTCCCGATATAACGTTCCGTTATTGGTGGATAACGCACACGGCGCGCATCTGAAGGCCGCGGGCTACCCACACCCTATTGCGCAGGGAGCGGCGATGTGCTGTGATAGTGCGCATAAAACCCTTCCGGTGATAACCGGCGGTGCCTACCTGCATATAGCCCAAGATGAATATGTTGAGCCTGCCAAAGAGGCAATGGCAGTATTCGGTTCCACCAGCCCAAGCTATCTGATTATGCTGTCGCTGGATACCTGCCTTTCCTACCTGCAAGATTCAGCCGAGAAGGATTTTCATGCCCTTCGCAGCAAAATTGCTGTACTTGAACAGTTGGCACTTCAAAAGGGTTTTACCCCAATCCCTAATCAAGGGGATCATACCCGTATGCTTCTATGCGCCTACCATCTTGGTTATTCCGGTGAGCAGCTGGCGGCGCACCTGCGCGCATTTAAGGTGGAACCGGAGTATGTGGGCGAGAATACTGTCGTGCTGCTTCCTTCTCCCTTAAACACGGAGCAAGATTTTGAGCGGCTTACAAATGCGATCAATGGCATCGAGCCGCGTGATAATATACCCGCTTTGGTTCCGCCCCCGATTAAGGCATCTGTCGGGTGTCATCCTCGAGAAGCCTTTATGGCGAGAAAGAAGATAATTCCCGTGCGGAACTCGCTGGGGAGGATTGTCGCAGCCAATAAAAGCAGCTGCCCGCCGGGTGTGCCGGTGGTGTATTGCGGTGAGCTGATTACCGAGGAGGCTGTTCGTTTACTCACTGCCTACGGATATGAGACGGTAACAGTAATCGATAATAAGTGAGGCTTTAACTTGTAAAATTTACAGGTTTTTATTGCTATTAAACGCTTGCTAGAGTAAAATATACTTATAGATAATAGACAAAAAGACATTTATTGTTCCGCAAGAAAGGATGGTCGCATCTATGAAATTGATATTTGCCATTGTAAGCAGTGATGATAGCTCGGTAGTGTCTACCGCTCTTACCAAAGAGGGCTTTTCCGTAACCAAGCTTGCTACCACAGGCGGCTTTCTGATGTCGGGAAACACCACCTTTATTATCGGTACCGAGGATGAAAAGGTTGACCAGGTGATTGACATTGTGGCGCAGCACAGCAAAAAGCGCACCCAGATGGTTCCTTCCTCTACCTCTTACGGCGTGGGCTTATACAGCTCGTTCCCCATCGAGGTAACGGTTGGCGGTGCCACCATCTTTGTCACCGATGTTGAAAGGTTTGAAAAGGTTTAGTGAGTACTCAGCAGATAAACGACTATTTCTTCGGCAACGACGAAGCTTTGCATACGCTCGCCGCTCTGCTTTGCGGGGGGCGTATTGTTCATGGCATCCTGTTAACGGGTGAGAAGGGTGTTGGCAAGCAAACCTTTGCCCGTCTGATGGCTGCGGCGTTCCTCTGCAAAGAGGCTGAGCGCCCCTGTATGAAATGCCAAAGCTGCAAAAAGGTGCTGGAGGGCAACCATCCTGATGTACTTACCGTCATCGGCGAAGGGGCAAAATCCTTTCATATTGATACCGTCCGTGAAATCCGCCGCAAGGCGTCCATCATGCCCAATGAGGGCGACTGTAAGATATTTATCCTTGCAAACTGTGAAAGCATGACGGCTCAGGCGCAGAATGCCCTGTTAAAGCTTCTGGAGGAACCACCCGAGCATACGATGCTTATTCTTACGGCCAACGAGCGCGGTGCATTGCTGGATACAGTTTGCTCCCGCACTGCGGAGATCCGTTTGCAGCCGCTTTCCGCAGAGGACTGTGCCCAAAGGCTCAAAGAGGCTTATCCTGATAAAACTACTGACGAATGCCTTACCGCTGCACGCATATGCGGCGGAAACCTCGGTAAGGCAAAGGCCATGCTTGCCGATGAAAGCGGCATGAAGGCTGTGAATATCGCCCATGCTGTCATTAAGTCGGCATCAGAGAATCAATATGCCGTGCTTTTGGCTGCACGGGATTTAAATGATGATAAAAAGCTCCTTTTAGAGGTACTGCATCGATTAGAATTGCTTTGCAGAGATATCCTTGCTGACAAAATCGGTTCCAAGACAAGCCTGTCCGGCGAAGATATTTCTCAAAACGCATGGACTAAGTCGCACACCATGCAGGTGATTGCCTCCTGTCAACAAGCCGAGCAGATGCTTTTACAAAATGTCAGTCAGCCGCTGGTGGTTAGCTGGCTGTGTACTAAAATCTACAGTTAATCTGCAACCTACATCAATATGTTTATATAGATACTAGCGCCCTCTATCTTTGGAAAGGGCAGACGGTGCTTATAGCAGGATCCGCCTGTTAAAGCCCATTATGATGCGCACAAACCCCGTCGTTTTCCGGTGAAGACGGCGGCACCCCCTAAAAACCATTTCACCGGAGATAAAGGCAGGAACCAATGGCAGAGGTTATAGGCGTACGTTTTAAAAACGTAGGGAAAGTATATTATTTCGACCCAAACGACAACAAAATCGGCAAGGGCAGCTCGGTGATTGTTGAAACCGCCCGAGGCGTGGAGTGCGGTGAGGTGGTTATGGAGAACCGTGAGGTGCCTGAAGAGAACATCATCCGCCCGTTAAAAAGTGTTATACGCGTTGCCACCGAGCAAGACTTAAAGCAGGTAGAGGACAATGTTCGCAAGCAGAAAAACGCTTTTGATATCTGCCTGCAAAAGATTCAAAACCACAAGCTGGATATGAAGCTTGTGGATGTGGAGTATACCTTCGACAACAACAAGATACTGTTTTACTTTACCGCGGATGGCCGCGTGGATTTCAGGGAGCTGGTGAAAGACCTTGCCTCGGTATTCCGTACCCGTATAGAGCTTAGGCAGATCGGTGTACGCGATGAAGCTAAGATGCTCGGGGGCTTAGGGGTATGCGGTAAGCCGTTTTGCTGTGCTACCTTTTTAGGCGAATTCCAGCCTGTATCCATTAAGATGGCGAAGGAGCAGGGGCTGTCGCTGAACCCAACCAAGATATCCGGCACCTGCGGCAGGCTGATGTGCTGCTTAAAATACGAGCAGGAGGCCTACGAAGACCTGCTTTCCATTACTCCCAAGGTGGGGGCCTATGTTAAAACCAAGGACGGTAAGGGTACCGTGTTGGATGTAAACCTGCTCACCGGCGTGCTGAAGGTTAAGCTAGAGAAGTTCCCTGATGCGGCGCCAAAGGTGTTTACCCGCAAGGAGGTCACCACGCTCCGCGATGCGCAGATTCGAATAGACAGCTCCGAGCTTGCCGAGCTGGGCCAGCTGGAAAAGGAATAGTGTACAAAGTAGTTTCATAACCAACGGTAATCCATTCAAAAATCAATGATGGTCAGAACCTTCGCCGTTTAGACGAAGGTTCTGATTTGTTGAATTTAAGATATTTTTTTACTGCGGTAAAGTTGCAGCAGTGCAACTGTTTACGCGGTGATATGGAGGAACTTATGGACACAAGGATTGAACGTTTTTTGAAAGAATGCGGCGGAAAGAAAATCTGCTTTATCGGTATCGGTGTATCCAATACCGATGCCATGCTGCTTTTTGCACGTTACGGGGCGAAGGTTACCGCCTGCGATAAAAAAGATAGGGCCGCGCTCGGTTTGACTGCAGGCCTTCTGGAGCAAGCCGGTATCACTTTAAACCTTGGGGAGAACTACTTAAGCGGCTTAAATGACTTTGATGTGGTATTCCGCACGCCGGGTATGAAGTATCATACCCCAGAACTCGATAATGCCCGAGAAAACGGTGTGGCGGTAACCAGCGAGCTGGAGGTATTTTTTGACCTCTGCCCCTGCCCAATCTTTGCGGTAACGGGCAGTGATGGCAAAACCACCACAACAACCATCATTTCAGAACTGTTTAAAAGGCAGGGTAAAAGGGTGTTCCTTGGCGGGAACATTGGCTTGCCGTTGCTTTCCCGCATCACCGAAATTGAACCGGAGGATGTGGCGGTGGTGGAGCTCTCCAGCTTCCAGCTTATCTCGATGCGTACTTCACCGCACGTTGCGGTGGTGACCAATGTTACCCCCAACCATCTGGATATGCACACCGATATGCAGGAGTATGTAGATGCTAAAAAGAACATCTTCCTGCACCAGAACGGTTTTACACGTACGGTGCTCAACCTTGATAACGACATCACTCGTTCCTTCATTCCCGAAACGCGTGGCGATACGCTGATGTTCTCCCGTAAAAAGACGGTTAAGCGCGGCGCCTTTTTAAGCGATGACGGGTTCCTTTGCATGGCGGACGATAAGGGCGTGCATAAACTGTTCTCCGCACAGGCTATTCGCATCCCGGGCGGGCATAATATAGAAAACTACCTTGCTGCAATAGCGGCTACCTGGGGGTATATCTCCCCCGAGAATATCGAGTATGTTGCCAGAACCTTTTCGGGTGTAGAACACCGCATTGAATTTGTGCGTGAACTGGATGGCGTAAGGTGGTATAACGACTCTATCGCAACCACCCCCTCACGCACCATTGCGGGGCTGAACGCCTTTAATCAGAAGGTGATTCTCATTGCGGGCGGGTATGATAAAAAGGTGCCCTTTACGCCATTGGCACCCTATATCCTTGAAAAGGTTAAGCTGCTGATACTTCTGGGTACAACAGCAGGTGCAATTAAGGATTGTGTTGTGAACTGCGATGGCTACGAACCCGGCAAGCCGGACATTGTAATGACCGCCTCGTTGGAGGAGGCAGTAAAGGTTGCAAAGGAGCACGCGATACAGGGCGATATCGTTACCCTTTCACCGGCCTGTGCAAGTTTTGATATGTTCAAAAACTATGAAACCCGCGGCGAGATTTTCAAAGAACTGGTACACAAGCTGTAATGAAAAGTTTGTGTCTGAAAAAGGGGTATGAAGATTAGATGAAGGAACTCATTCAAACGCTTACAAGCGCAGTTGGGGTATCGGGCGACGAGTCGGCGGCGGCTACAGTCGTAACAGAGTTGCTGAGACCCTACGGCAAGGTTACTGTTGATGCGCTGGGAAATATTCATTGTACCGTGAAGCAGCCGGAGGTGGGAAAGGAGCACATCCTGCTGGATGCGCACCTTGATCAGATTGGGCTTATTGTGCAGCAGATTGATGATAAGGGCTTTCTGCGGGTTGCAAGCTGCGGCGGTATCGACCGTAGGGTTCTAATGGCAAGCGAGGTAACGGTGCATGGCAAAAGCCCGGTTTATGGGGTAATCTGCAGCCAGCCGCCCCATCTGGCCAAGGAGGGCGACAGCAAAAAGCCCCCTCAGCTCGAGGATATTGCGATTGATGTTGGGCTTTCGCAGGAAAAGGCAAAGGAGCTTATCAGCTTAGGCGACAGGGTTACGCTTAACGGGCCCGTGCGCGAGCTTGTAAACGGACAGTTGGTTTCTCAGGCGATGGATGACCGAGCCAGCTGTGCGGCAATTATAAAATGTCTTCAGCTGCTTAAGGGCAAACAGATTCCCTGCGGCCTTACAGTGCTCTTTTCCACGCGTGAAGAGGTTGGCGGGCAGGGTGCCAGAACCGGCGCCTTTTCGGCTTTCCCTACCAAGGCCATTGTGGTGGATGTAAGCTTTGGCCAAACACCTGACTCCCCAAAGCATAAATGTGGGGAACTTGGCAAAGGGCCGATGATCGGCTTTGCGCCCACCATCTCACGCAACTTCTCGAATGAGTTGGTTGAGGTGGCAAAGAAGCAGGGCATACCCTATCAACTGGAGATTATGGAGGGTCATACAGGTACTAATGCCGACCAGATTGTCATCGCTCAAAGCGGCGTAGAAACCGGTATGGTGTCTATTCCGCTCAAATATATGCACACCTCCATAGAAACCGCCGATCCCGCCGATATAGAGGCGTCGGCACAGCTGATGGCGGCTTATGTATTGAGGGGAGGCGAACGGTAATGCTGGAGACCATCAAGCTGCTTTGCGAGATCAATGCCCCCTCGGGTGCGGAGGAGCCGATTCGCAAGGCGATTATCAAACAAATATCAGGTTTTGCCGAATACAGCACCGATGCCCTCGGCAATTTGATTGTGTTCAAAAAGGGGAAGCAAGAAGCTAAAAACAAGGTGATGCTTGCCGCGCACATGGATGAGGTAGGCTTTATCGTCCGTTATGTGGAAGACAGCGGGCTGCTGCGTTTTGCCTGTGTGGGCGGTATCGATACGCGTGTAATAGTGGGTAAACGCCTTTTGGTGGGCGAAAAAGCTGTAACCGGCGTAATCGGCACCAAGCCTATACACCTAACGAAGGGTGACGAGAGGGAGACCATGCCCGATATCGACAGCCTGTATATTGATATCGGTGCAAAAGATAAAGAGGATGCCTTAAAATATATTAGCCCCGGTGATTACGCGGTGTTTGAATCCGGCTTCGTTAATTTCGGCAACAACCTGATTAAAGCCAAGGCACTGGATGACCGCGCAGGCTGTGCGGTGTTAATCGAGATGATACGCTCAGAGCTTACCTATGACACATGGTTTACCTTCAATGTGCAGGAGGAGGTAGGCTGCCGCGGTGCCATGGTTTCAGCTTTCACGGTGGCTCCCGACTATGCCATAGTATTGGAGGCAACCACCGCCGCCGATATTGCGGGTGTAGAGGCTGGTAAGCAGGTCTGCGAGCTGGGCAAGGGCCCCGTGGTGTCTTTTATGGATCGTGGTACGGTTTATGACAGGGAACTCTACCATATGGCCTTTGAGCTTGCTGAGAAAGCGGGCATCCACTGCCAGCCCAAGCAGATGGTGGCAGGCAGCAACGAAGCCAGCGCCATTCATAAGGTACGCGGAGGAATCAAAACACTGGCGATATCCATGCCATGCCGGTATATCCATTCCCCGTCCTGCGTGCTGAAGACAGAGGATATTTCAGATACTTTCATTCTCGCCAAAGCGGCGGCGGAGCATCTGGCACAGCTATAGCAGCAAGGGGGACGGGCAGCGGTGGTTCATATTGTCGATGATATCAATGAAGCTGATTTCTTACGTCTTGCCCGCGAAAACCCTGTATACGGTGCGGCCATGCTTGCAAACTATGCGGTCTATCATCGCGATGATCGTTATCTTTCGCAGTGGGTGATTTGCAGCGAGCAGAACCCCCCCCATCTTGCCGTGCAGCTTTACCAGCAGTCACTGACGGTCTGTTGCGCAGACGATGATATAGATTCCGAACTATTCGCCGCCTTCCTTTCCATTGTGCCCGAGTATAGAAGCATCGTTGCCCCCAAAGCCTTTATTGAGAGCATGCCTGAGCGGGTGAAAGCGGGCAGACAGCTTCGTCATGGCAAGGCAATGGTTTTGCCGCATAAATCGCTTCAATCCTTACCCGAGGTGCCGGATGGAATACAGCTTATACAACCCCCGAATCTGCAGCAGCTGTTTAAGCTTTTGTGTGAATGCAGCAGCGATTATCGGCAGTTTGCTGATTATAACTTCTGGTATACTGACCTTTCCTTCCGGCTGCGCCATAACTTAGCAAAGGCTGCCGCAGTGAAGCAGGACGGTGTATATGTATCGGCGGCATGTGCTTTTTACTTAACGGGCAGTGCGGTGATACGGGATGTATGTACCCTGAACGGTTATCAGCGTCGCGGCTATGCCAAGGCGGTTACTGCAGAGCTTACCAGAGCGCTTCTTAAGGATAATTTGCAGCCTTTGTTATTCAGCGTCTCCCAAGAAGCAGACAGGCTGTATCAAACCGTCGGTTTTGAGCCCTGCTCGGAATGGGCTGGATTGTATAAATAGTAAACGCATTCTTATTCGATAATTACGCGCGAAAGGAACTAATCGCCATGCTATCCCAAAATCCGTTTCAACTCTCCCATGAACTTCTTATTAAGGCAGACAACGCGCAGGCGGCATGTGAAGCCTGTTTTGCTCAGATAGAGAGAAACGCCGAATACAACCAAATGAAGGTGCAAAAGGCGTTTTACGACCATAAAATCAGCGAGGCGCATTTCGCCCCCACCACCGGCTACGGCTACGGTGATCTTGGCCGAGATGCAACCGACGCGGTTTTTGCGCAGATAGTGGGTGCTGAAGACGCGCTGGTGCGCCATAACTTTGTTTCGGGTACTCACGCACTTACGGTGGCGCTGTTCGGTGTTTTGCGGCCGGGAGACCTGCTGCTTGCGGTTACAGGCAACCCCTACGATACCCTAGAGGAGGTTATCGGCATCCGCGGCGAAGGAAACGGTTCTCTGAAGGATTTTGGTGTACGCTTTGAAGCCGTTGCGCTCAAGCCAGACGGAACACCGGATGATGAAACCATCCTCAAAAAAGCTAAGGATGCGAAGGTTTGCTATATCCAACGTTCCCGCGGCTATGCGCTTCGCCCATCGCTTTGTATTGATAAGATTGAACACCTCAGCCGTGAAATCAAGGCCGTAAACCCCAATGCTATCATTATGGTAGATAACTGCTATGGGGAGTTTGTAGAGCAGCGTGAACCCACACAAGTAGGCGCCGACCTGATTATCGGCTCGCTGATTAAGAATGCCGGCGGCGGCATAGCCAAAACCGGCGGCTACATAGCGGGCAGAAGCGACTTAGTTAAGCTGTGTGCTTATCGCCTTACCTCAGTGGGTACCGGTAAGGAGGTTGGCTGTTCGCTGGGCCAGACACGCGAAATTCTCATGGGCCTGTTCTTTGCACCAACCGTGGTAGCCAGCGCACTGAAGAGCGCAGTTTTTACCGCTAAGCTGTTTGAGGATTTAGGGTATGAGGTTTATCCGCGGTATAACGAGCCGCGAACCGATATTATTCAGGCCGTTACCCTTGGCAGCCCAGAACGCCTGATTGCGTTCTGTGGGGGCATACAGAAGGGTTCACCCGTTGATTCCTTTGCCGCACCTGAGCCATGGGATATGCCCGGATACGAAGACCCCGTGATTATGGCAGCCGGTGCGTTTACCATGGGTGCCTCCATCGAGCTTTCGGCAGATGCCCCCATGCGCGAGCCCTATGCCGTTTGGATGCAGGGCGGCTTAACCTACTACAGCGCAAAGCTGGGAATCCTGTTGGCAGCCGATGCGGTAACCAGACTGGAACAGTAAACGGTAACCAGACTGGAACAGTAAATTTAGATTGACAGAAAACGCTTATTTTATTATAATATATTGTACCCTTGCGGATATGGCGGAATTGGCAGACGCGCCAGACTTAGGATCTGGTGCCCCAGGCGTGCAGGTTCAAGTCCTGTTATCCGCACCAACAGAATAAGCGCTCCGAGCGAATGATATGCTCCCTTTATGAGAGACAGTGAAATAACAAACACTGTTCATCATGAAGGGAGTATTTTTATGCCACAAAAATCTAAAATAGAGGTT